>JAQCNI010000141.1 GCA_028275105.1 Halorubrum sp. | reverse complement strand
CGAAGCCGTTACTCGTACCCCGTAGAGGGCTTCGAGTTACCTGATTGTTTACCGACTGTCGGCGTGGTCGGCTTACTTTTTGATCTCGGCTATGAACCGTGGCGAACACCGAGTCAACCGCCAGTTCTCCACGCACAGTGTGTGGTACGATAGTTTGCGGCTTAAATTGTCGGATTCATCTGGTGGCTAAAGCCACCAGTATTCTCCTCGATTCTGTATAATGATGGTCCGCTCCGGACGAGACAACGCCGTCCGACTGGGACGGCACGGTCCCGGGCCCGGTCACTCCGGTTCCGGCCCGCATGATTCGCTCCCGGACACCGAAATCCCCGGTCCCGGACCGCGGGGGTGCCTTGACTGCGTCCCCGGGTCAGTCCCGGAAGAACGCCTCCCGCTCGAACGGTTCGTCCTCGCCCTCAACGGCGAGCACGTCGAGGGCGGTGACCGCGGCCCCGGCGCCGAGGAGGCCGGCGAGGCTCGGCTCCGTGCGGCCCTCGTCCCCGGAGATCAGCTCCTTGATGTAGAGCCCGCCGGCCCCGTGGACCTCGACGGTCGCGTGGCGAGCGTCGGCGATGTCGGCGGTCGCCCCGTACACCGCGCGCTCGCGGGTCAGGCTCGCTCGTCGGTGGTCGACCCGGTTCGGCGTGTACTGTTCGACCGTCGCCCCGTCGAGTTCGGCCATCGCGTCGGCGAGGCCGTCCGCGTTCACGTCGTCGTCGAAGGTGACCTCGGCGCGGTACCGCTTTGCGGCGTCGAGCCCCTTCACCCGCTCGACCATGTCGTAGGTCGCGTGTCGGAGTCCCTCGACCTCGACCGCCCCGTCCGCGAACGCGTTGACGTCGGCCTCCAACCGGTCGACGTCGACCCGACGCCGACGGGGCCCCTCGATCTCGACCACGAACGGGCGGCCGGTGCCGAGCATTCGCGCGTCGACGTCCTCGCGGCCCGCCCCGTGGAACGTCGTCTCGGTGCCGTCGAACACGTCCTCGATGATCGGCGCGGTGAACTCCTCCACGCTGTCGTCGTACAGATACCCCGACCCGCCACAGTGGTCACACGGGTCGGGCCCCTGCCGCCCCGAGCCGTCACACTCGCGACAGGGCCACTCGGTCTGCGGGATCTCCCGCGCCAGTTTTCGGTACCGGCCGTACACGAACGTGGAGTTCACCTTCGCGTTGACGTCGTCGTCCTCGAGGTCGATCGTGAACTGGACGTCCGGGCGGTCGAAGGAAACCTCGGTGCCCGTCAGCCGACCGACTCGCTTGCCGACCTCGCGGTTGAACTCCGACTTGAACGGCTCGCCCGCGTCGGCGTCGAGGCCGGCCTCCTCGCGGAGGAGGACCTCGTTCTCCTCGATGATCGGCGGAGGGCGCGTGCCGACGTTGTAGGTCGCAAACTCGGCGTCCTCGACCGCCCGGACCGCCCGCTCGGCCCAGCCGTCGAACTCGTCACAGCGGCCCTCACACACCCAGCAGTCGGCGGTCGTGACCGGCTCGTGGTCGGCGTCCTTGCGAAGCGAG
Organism: Halorubrum sp.; assembly: GCA_028275105.1. Taxonomy (GTDB): domain Archaea; phylum Halobacteriota; class Halobacteria; order Halobacteriales; family Haloferacaceae; genus Halorubrum. The sequence continues at coordinate 2,226 of JAQCNI010000141.1, read as the reverse complement.
AGCGACACGCGGAGCGCGGACCCGCGCTCGGCGTTCGTCAGCCCGAAGCTCCGGTCGGCGACGAGGCGACCCAGACAGGCGTCACACACCGGTCCGGTCGTGGTCGCGCGCGTCGCGACCTCCAGTACGTCCATACTGACTCCTGCCGGGCGGACGGTAATTGTCTTGCCCTTGCCGGGCGGGCATCCGCCGGCCGCCACGTCGATCGGCGCCCGACTCCGTCGATCGGCGCCCGACTCCGTCGATCGGCGCCCGACTCCGTCGATCGGTCCCCACCACGGTCGTCGCGTCGTCGCGTCCCCGTCCCATTTATCCCCGACGCGGCCGTCGATGCGGGCGTGAGCGAGTCGACGAAGCGGGCGGAGAAGCGCGAACTCGGCGTCGAGCTGCTGGCCCATCTCGAACACGAGGAGCTGTCGCTCCCGGCGGCGATGGACCGAATCGAGACGGTGACGGCGGATCCGTCGCTCGTCCGCGAGATCCTCGACACGGCCGAGAAGCGCGGCGTCATCGAGCGCGAGGACGCCGGACTGCGGATCCGGCGCGGGGGGACGTTCGTCAGCTTCGGGAGCCAAGTGGTGACTCGCGAGGGCGAGTTCGACTGTAAGCGATGCGGGACGACGATCTCGACGGGCCACTTCGTCAGGCTCGACGCCGGCGAGTTGGGCCCGTTCGGCTCCTCGTGTATCCGGACGGTCACCGGCCGGGAGTCGGAGTGAGCGATCGTGGGAGCGCCGCCGCTCGGGACGCCGGACGGACGGCCGCCTCGGCGCCCCCGGAGGTGGAGTCAGCGCCCGCGACGTAGTTCCTCGATGAGGCTTTCGAGGAGTTCCGACTGTCTGTCGAGCCGGTCGCCCTGCGCCTCCACCGTCCGACGGAGTTCGGCGACCTCGTCGGCGAGACGGTCGTCCGCAACGCCGGCGCTCTCGAACGCGGAACCGTCGAACTCGTCGGCGAGCGTGTCGTCGGGGGATCCGCCGGTCCCGCCGACCTCGTCGACGGCCGGAGACGTCCCCGTCGCGTCCGCGTCGGCCGCCGTCCCGCCGGAGGGACCGGGGTCGTCGAACGCGGACGCCGGGTCGTCCGTCGCCGACGAGGGAGCGTCGGCCGTGGAGGAGGGATCGGCCGTCGACGCCGGCTCGTGTGCCGGGGAGCGCTCGTCGGAGGCGTCGGCGGCCGGCGACGTCGACAGCGGGTCGGGGCCCTCGCCGAAGTCGGTCGTACCGTTCGATGTCCCGTCCTCGTCCGCCGCCTCCTCCTCGTCGGCGACGGTGATCCGAAACTCCTCGAGGCTCCCGACGTCGTGGAACGAACACACGGCGTCGACGAGGGTCTCCCGGACCGCTCGGGCGGACTCGTTGGGTGCCTTGAACCGCTCCGAGCGGCCGTCGTGTGTGAGGACGACCGTGGTCGCGACCGTCCCCTCCTCGAAATCGAGGTCGGTCAAGTCGGCGTACGGGAACTCCTCCAACTCGTCGTCCCAGACCGCCGATCCGACGTGTTTCACGAGCCGGCGGTCGGTGACGACGAGGGTGAGCTCCGAGAACCGGAAGGTACGGACGACGGACTCGCCCGACCCGGTGACGCCGGTCGCGGAGAGCACGCCGGCGAGGACGGGGTGGAGAACGTCGTCGATGTGGCCCGTCGGGACCGACAAGGTCTCGTCGCCGTCGAGCCCGTACCCCAGGACGAGCTTCGACTTGCGCCGACCCGTCGAGACGGCGATGCGCTCAACGCCGTGGCCGTACTCCTCGACGGACTCGCCGGAGAGCAGCCCGTCGCCGCGGTAGACCAGCGTCCGCGACGGCGTGACCGCGAGAACGTCGTCCCCGCCGAGCGAGACCCGAGCGACGACGTCCTCGTCGCCAACGGCTCTCGACAGGAGTTCGGGAAGACTCATAGGCCGAGTACTCGGGGCATCCGGCATAAATCCGCGGGGTTCAGACGTAGTCGACGGGCGCGGCCGGACCGCCGGTGGTCGTGTGGGCGGGGGCGAGCCGCTCGGATCGGGCCGTGCGACCCGATCCCACGCACTCGACGGATGGGAAGGTTAAAGGGTTTCATCGCGGTACGAAGACGTGAGGCCGGGTGGCTTAGCTGGACATAGCGCCGCACTCATAGGGTTCGGAGATTCGGTGCGGTGACGCCTTGGAAGCGTCCGCGTCCTTCCCGTGGCTCCGCCGAGCCTCGGACCTGGGACATGCGGAGATCGTGGGTTCGGAGCCC
>JAQCNI010000127.1 GCA_028275105.1 Halorubrum sp. | reverse complement strand
TGAGTCGTGCGAGCAGCGAGCGGTTCGATTGCATCACACCCGGGCAAACGGGTGGGATACCCATCAGGGCCGTCGCCCGGCTTCATTCGCTGAAGTCACCGTCCACTCTTATGCTGCCATCAATTGAACGTTGCCGAATCGAGACATCTGCTCACAGGAACGGTTTGTCAGTACAGAACCTCAACGAACGTACCAGCCAAATGCCGAGACTACGACGAACGGGATGGTGGGCCTCGTGTCTGCGGAAACCATTATCTGCGGATCGCCTGAACTGAGTACAGTTGTTATTGACCTGGGTCGTGATACTCGGCGCCCCTGTACAAAAAGGCCTTACTGCGTCCGTCGTGCTCTCCCCGAAGGCGCCTTCCGCCGCCTCCGACTCGCTGGCATCCGTCGACGACGTCGCATTCGGTTGCGTTTACAACCGTCCGGTGTGAAACCGCGGTATGGTCCCCGGGCTGGTCGGCGAATCTCCGGAGTGGTTACCCCGTTTTGAGGTGCTCGGTGTCCTCGCGGCGAACGCCGTTCCTATTGTCGGCGTGGGTGCGTTAGGCTGGCAGCCCACGGCCCTGATCCTCCTGTACTGGGTGGAGTTTTCGGTGGTGTTGCTAGCAGCAGTGGTTCGAGCCACGTTCGCTGGACGACCGTCCGAACTCGACGACGATCCGCTGGTTCTCGGTGCGTTGGCCCGCCGGTCGCTACACGTGACCGTGCCCCGAACCGACATCGGGATTCGGATTTCCAGCGTCCCTGTACTCCTGATCGCCACCCCCCTACTGGCGCTCCTGTGGTTCGCGGTCAGCGGGGTGACCGTCGGTGTGGTCGGTGTCGCCGAGCCCGAACAGCCGGAGTGGCTCCTAGGATTGGCCATCCTCACGATCGTCGTCGCCGAGGCGGGGCGGACCGGGTTCGAGTATTTTTATCAACGGCCGTACCGCGAGCACAGCGCCCAGACCGCACTTCAGGGCGTTCTGTTCCGTGGTGGGGCACTATTCATCGTCGGGATCTGTGTGGTCGTCATCGCCGCCCCCGCCGACGCAAGCGCCTCGAGCGCGATTCGCGATCCCGGCACGGTCGGGGTTCCGCTGCTCCTCGGGATCGTCGGGCTGAGGACTGCGCTCAATCTCGTGGATCAGTACGCCAACCGGCTCGAAGCGCACGACGAGGCAACCGACGTCTCGCTCGGCATCGCGTACGACCCGCCGACCGATCGAGCGGTGGACGACGACGTCTCGGAGGACGCAGCTCGCGTCCGTCCGACGTTGCTCGGGCGGCTGTTCGATGGGATCCCGACCCTCATCCGACACCCGAATGCGGCCGTCGTGGGCGTGTTCATCGGGGTGATCGCCCTGCTGTTTGCCACCGGTCGGCTGTGGTCCGTCGCTGTCCCGCTCGCCGCCGCTGCCGTAATGGTTCCCTTCGGGTTGAGTTCCGCCGACTACTGGCTCCGGTACGCCGGCGTCGAGTACCGCGTCGACGGCGACGCGATCGTCGCCCACGACCGCCTGTTCCGACAGCCGCTCTGGCGCGTCGAGCCGTGGGACGAACGGAGCCTGCGCGTCGAGCACGACTGGCTCGACGGCCGACTCGGGACCGAAACCGTCGTCGTGGAGCTGGACGACGATACGCTCCGACTCCCGCATTTGGAGGAGTCCGAGACCGTGCTTGCGACGTTCGATCGCCGGCCCGACCGGCCAGCGGGGTGAACGCTTGGTAGCGTCGTCACGCGCTCGGACAGGTAGCGGGCTGTCGCATCCTCACTCGGTCCGGAAGCTGGAACGCGTCTGTCGACGGCGCTCTGTTATGATGAATATCCACCCGGCGTCGGGTACGGGCTACGCCGCGCGTTTCAGTATCTGCGGGACCACAACGACCTCGATGCCGGCGAGTGCAAGTGCGAACAGGCGCGCTACGCCACTGAATACGGTAAACCCGATCACCGCGACGATCACAGCGTTGATGAACGGGATTCCGTAGTGAAACACTGGTCGTCCAAGTATGGAGGGCATCGTTTCGGGCTACGACTCGCCGGACATAACGGTTTATACTGTTTCTATGTGACCTCCGGTTCCGGAGCTGGTGCTCAGGAACCCATAGCAACGGCTCGAACGGCGCCTCACCCCTCGTCCTTCCGCAGACGCGGGATTCCCGGTTGTTCGGATACTCCGCGTCGGGGTTACTCGATCCCGGCCCGGATCTCACGAAGAACGGACAACACCGACCGCCACTGTGTCGCCGATCCGGGGATACCCTCGTCATCGCTTGCAGTGCGGTCAGTGATCGCCGTCTGTACAGTTTCGGGATCATCGATCCGCCGAAACTGCAGATCGTCGCCGCCCGCGACCTCGATAGTGACGGTCCCGTAGCCGAATGCTGACCCCGTGATGGACCGGCTGTACCCGGTGTTCTGGACCTTCCGCAGTCCGACGCGACGGACGCTGCGGCCGGCCACGCCGCGTTTCAGCCAGAGCGCTCGCGTCGTGAGCAGGTACTCCGTCCGTCGCACTCGGAGGAAGGCCCACACCATCACGCCGACGCCGAGGGCGACACCGACGGCCGCTCGGGGATCGACGAGCACCGCCGCCGCGGCCGCGAGGGTACACACCGCGACCCCGAGACCGACGCCGGGGAGCGCCATCGAAAGCCGCGGTTGCCCTTCCCAGACGACGCGTTCGTCGCCGTGCCGGAACCACCAATCGTCGCTCATCGCTCGTCGGTGGCTGTTCCGTCGCTCGAGTGTTGTGTTCCGTCGACCGGATCGTCGCCGTCGCTGTCGTCCAGTTCCCGACGGATCGCCCGGAGTTCGTGGAGGATCTCGTCCAGCACGTCGTCGGCGTCGGTTCCCGCCTCCCCGTCGCCCTGCTCCCGGTCGTCGACTTCCCGTGCGATCAGTTCCTGTACGGACGCCGGATCCGGGATGCTGCGGAATTTGAGTTCGACGCCCGACCCGCCGGCCGTGCTGATGTCGACGGAGCCGTAGCCGAACGACGACCCCAGCGCCGACTGCGAGTAGGAGATGTTCTGTATCTTGTCGAATCCGATCTGTTGGACGTCCCGTGAGAGGATCCCGCGTTTGCTGTAGAGCCCCTTATTTGTGACCACGTAGTTCGTGTTCGTGTACTGGAGGTACGAGCCAACGAGGATCGGGATCCCGAGGAGGACCAACGAAAGCGGGATCCCGATGAT
>JAQCNI010000123.1 GCA_028275105.1 Halorubrum sp. | reverse complement strand
GTCGCGCCTCCTGGAACACCGAGAACGCGGGCTTCCGCGTGCTCGTGGACAACCTCCAGCGCGAGAAGATCATGGAGATCCGCGAGCGCAAGGGAATGAAGCTCGAACTGCCGTCGTCGATCGACTACATCTGAGGCGGTCGGTCGCGGCGGTCCGTCGCGCGTCGTCGTGCCGTTCGGCACGGTTCTCCGGCCGTCGGGTTCGGTTTGCCGTCCTTTCGGTCGAGCAGCCGCCCGCTTCCGACCCGTCTCGCGGGTCCGATTCCCGGCCCGTCAGCCCCGCGAACATGATATTCGTTCACACGGAACGAGGGGGCAATGACTGCCATCGCCGAAGGCTTATACCGGTCCCGCCGACTTCTTGCGAGTATGTGGACGGGCACGACCCACCCTCGACGCATCGGCACGGAGCCACGAAGCGACCGCTCCGCGCCGGGGACAGGAGCGTGTCCGACGCGTGATGCCGGTTCAACGAGGACCCGGCGAACGACCGCCGGTTCGGAGGTGATGGCGTGAGCGACGCCCCCGACGGTGCGCCCGAGGACCCGGAGGGAGCCGACGAGGCGGATCCGGCGGTCGACGGCGGCCACGACCCGGGGTCGTCGACGCACACGGTCCGACTCGAACTCGTCGACGAACCGGGGCAGTTGCTCGCGGCGCTCCAGCCCATTGCGGACAACGGCGGGAACCTGCTCTCCATCTACCACGAACGGGGAAACAAGACCCCCCGCGGCCGGATCCCCGTCGAGGTCGACTTCGAGGCGACGGCCGATCGGTTCGAGGTCATCGTCGGGGCGCTTCGCGACGAGGGAATCGCGGTGATGCAGGCGGGCACGGAGCGATACGCCGAGGAGCTCACCCTGCTGTTGGTCGGCCATCTCATCGACACGGATCTCTCGGACACGCTCTCGCGAATCGAAGCGGACGCGTCGACGTCGGTCGCCGACGTGTCGCTTGCGGCCCCCCAAGGGACCGCAGAGGCGTCGAGCGCCCGGCTCCGGCTGGAGGCCCGCACCGGCGAGACGGCCGACGCGCTCGAAACGGTCCGGGGTATCGCCGAGGAGAAGGGGTTGCGCGTCGTCGCGCCGCTCGCGGGGGTGGAGACGTGAGACTCGCCGTGACCGGCGCGGGCGCGGTCGGCCGGTCCGTCGTCGAACTGGCCGGGGAGTACGGGCACGAGGTCGTCGCAGTCGCGGACTCCTCGAGCGCGGTCGTCGCGGACGCCGGCCTCGACCCGGAGGCGCTCGTGACCCGCAAGGCCGAGGCCGGCGTCGTCGGCGACGGCGACCCGGGCGACGCGCTCGCCGCCGACTACGACGTCCTCGTGGAGGCGACGCCGACGACGCTCGGTGACGCCGAGCCGGGGTTCTCGCACGTGCGGACTGCCCTCGAGCGCGACCGGCACGCCGTGTTGGCGAACAAGGGGCCGGTCGCCGAGCGGTACGCGGACCTCCGGGCGCTCGCCCGCGACGGCGACGGCGACGTCCGATTCGAGGCGACGGTCGGCGGAGCGATCCCCGCGATATCGACGGTCGAGGACGTCGAGCCCGGTCACGTCACCGCGGTCAGAGGGGTACTCAACGGGACCGCGAACTTCATCCTCACGCGCATGGCCGCGGAGGGCCTCGACTACGACCACGTGCTCGCGGAGGCCCAGGACCTCGGCGTCGCGGAGGCGGACCCGTCGTTCGACGTCGACGGCACCGACGCGGCGCTCAAATGCGTCATCCTCGCGAACGTGCTCTCGTTCGGCGCGGCCGACGACCCGGCCGACGCGCGGGAGTTCACGCTGGACGACGCCGACGTCGAGGGGATCCGGGACGTCCCGGGGTCGGCGCTCCGGCTCGCCGCCGAGGACGGCCGGACCGTCCGGCTGATCGGCGAGGCGACCGGCGGGACGGTTCGGGTTGCCCCGCGGCTCGTCCCCGAAAACGGCACCCTCGCCGTATCGGGGACCCAGAACATCGTCCAGATCGAGACCTCCCACGCGGGCCGGCTCAACATCTCCGGGCTCGGCGCGGGGGGGCCGGAGACCGCGAGCGCGGTGTTGAGCGACGTCGGACGGTTGGGGTGAAGCGGGACGAGACGACCGACGGAATCATCCCCGCTCGACCCCACCCGTGTGCCACGATGGCGTGGGTGTCGGTGTCTCGAATCACCGGACGGAAGCGGGATCAGCTGTACGGCGTATCGAAACCGTTTTAGTGGAATCAACCGAAAACGTACTCACAGAGCGCCTTAGCGCGTGATTACCCCATGAGTGACAAACCGCACCAGAATTTGGCCATTATCGGCCACGTCGACCACGGCAAGAGCACGCTCGTGGGTCGACTCCTCTTCGAGACGGGGAGCGTCCCCGAGCACGTGATCGAGCAGCACCGCGAGGAAGCCGAGGAGAAGGGCAAGGGTGGCTTCGAGTTCGCCTACGTGATGGACAATCTCGCCGAGGAGCGCGAGCGTGGCGTCACGATCGACATCGCCCACCAGGAGTTCGACACGGACAACTACTACTTCACCATCGTCGACTGCCCGGGCCACCGTGACTTCGTGAAGAACATGATCACGGGCGCCTCGCAGGCCGACAACGCGGTGCTCGTCGTCGCGGCCGACGACGGCGTCGCGCCCCAGACGCGCGAGCACGTGTTCCTGGCCCGCACGCTCGGAATCGACGAACTCGTCATCGGCGTCAACAAGATGGACCTCGTCGACTACGAGGAGTCCTCGTACGACCAAGTCGTCGACGAGGTCAAGGAGCTCCTCAACCAGGTCCGGTTCGACACCGACGACACCACGTTCGTTCCGATCTCCGCATTCGAGGGCGACAACGTCTCCGAGGCGTCCGAGAACACGGCCTGGTACGACGGGCTGACCCTGCTGGAGTCGCTTAACGACCTGCCGGAGTCCGAGCCGCCGACGGACGCGCCGCTCCGGCTCCCGATTCAGGACGTGTACACCATCTCCGGCATCGGCACCGTCCCCGTCGGCCGCGTCGAAACCGGCGTGATGAACGACGGCGACAACGTCACCTTCCAGCCGTCGGACGTCGGCGGCGAGGTGAAGACGATCGAGATGCACCACGAGGAAGTGGCCAACGCGGAACCCGGCGACAACGTCGGGTTCAACGTCCGCGGCATCGGCAAGGACGACATCCGCCGCGGCGACGTGTGTGGCCCCGCCGCCGAGCCGCCGAGCGTCGCCGAGACGTTCACGGCGCAGGTCGTCGTCATGCAGCACCCGTCGGTGATCACGGCCGGGTACACGCCCGTCTTCCACGCGCACACGGCACAGGTCGCCTGTACGATCGAGTCGATCGACCAGAAGATCGACCCGTCGTCCGGCGAGGTCGCCGAGGAGAACCCGGACTTCATCAAGTCCGGCGACGCTGCGGTCGTTACCGTACGCCCGCAGAAGCCCCTTAGTCTCGAGCCGTCCGGCAAGATTCCGGAACTCGGGAGCTTCGCCATCCGCGACATGGGCCAGACCATCGCGGCCGGGAAAGTGCTCGAGGTCAACGAGCGATAACCGATGCAACAGGCACGCGTCCGCCTCGCCGGCACGAGCCCCGAGGACCTCGACGACATCTGCGCCGACGTCCGCGAGATCGCGGACTCGACGGGGGTCGCCCTGTCGGGCCCGATCCCGCTGCCGACGAAGACGCTGGAGATCCCGTCGCGGAAATCCCCGGACGGCGAGGGGACGGCGACGTGGGAGCACTGGGAGATGCGCGTCCACAAGCGGCTGATCGACATCGACGCTGACGAGCGCGCGCTCCGCCAGCTCATGCGCGTCCAAGTGCCGAACGACGTCAGCATCGAGATCGTTCTCGAGGACTAGCCGGGCCGAAGCGCTAGGGCACACCCGCGCCACGCTCTCCGTTCGTTTTCGTTTTTCCGCCGCCAGCGACGTGCCCGGACCGATCCGACCGACGGGGCCAGCCCCCGCCACCGGTCCAACGGCCCGACGCTGACGGTCCTACCGGTCCAACAGCCCGACGCGACCGGCGACGAGGCCGAGGAACGCGCCGGTCGCGTGGGCAACCAGCGCGACGCCCGGTGCCGCGGTAGTGAGCGTTAGGAGGGCGGCGACCCCGCCGAGGAGGGCCACCTGCGCACGCGGCGTGAGCCGCAACCGGTCGAACAGCGTCGTCGAGACGACGTTGCCGGCGAGCAGGTACCCGCCGAGCGCGAACACCGCGCCGCTGATCCCCCAGACCCCGGCCGCGGGGCCGAACAGTCCGCCGACCGTCACCTGCGAGATCCCGGCGAGCGCGCCGGTCGTGACGACGAACGCGTGGAATCGGAGCCGCGTCGTCCGCCGTTCGACGAGCGGGCCGACGAGCAGGAGCGCGAGCACGTTCGCCAGAAGGTGGCCGACCGAGCCGTGGGCGTACACGCTCGTGACGACGGTCCACGGCGCGGCGGAAAGGGGCGCCGACAGCGCGAGCGCCGACGCGAGATCGACGAGGCCCAACGCCACCTGGACGACCCCGACGAAACAGACGATCCCGAGCGTCTCGACGGTGGCACGCATCGACTTCACGTACGGGCCGTACCGGATTAACCCCCACGCTCGTCGGGGTCGCGAGCGACGTTCCCCGAACCGTCAGGATTATGTTCTTTAGGTCGGCCTAAACACGTATGGTCGGCATCGGCTCGGACGAACCGCTTGCTCCCGCACGGTGGGCGTCGCCGCGCATGGTGGAGCACGCATGACCCGGGAACGCACCCTGACGCGGCTCCGCGACCGGGTCTCGCGTGAGGCCCTCACGGTCACCGGGACCGTCCTCGTCGTCCTGCTCGGGGGCGTCATCCTCGTTCGGGCCGTGGACCCGCGGGTGGTCATCGGGGCGGCCGTCGGCGCCGATCCGCTTCCGTTGGGCGCGGCGGTCGCGGTCTACCTGTGCTCGTGGCCCGTCCGGGGGCGGCGGTACGGCGACGTGCTCGCGGCGATGGACCGCCGCTACGGCGTCGGGTTCCTCACCCGCCTCGTGTTCGTGAGCCAGACCGCGAACCTCATCATCCCCGCACGGGCGGGCGACGGGCTCCGGGCGTACCTCCTCAACGACCGGCGCGAGGTCCCGTACTCGACCGGGGTCGCGTCGCTGGCGGTCGAACGCGCCTTCGACCTCGTGGCGCTCGCGACCCTCGGCGGCGCCGCGGTCGCGGTCCTCGTCGCCGGCGATCGATCGATGGCGTCGGCGGGGTCGACCGCCGGGACGGCGGCCGCGATCGGGATCGGTTCAGTCGGCGTCCTCCTGTTCGGGTCGACGCTCGCGGTCGCACGGAGTGACCGGCGGATCGGTCCCGCCCTCCGGGGTCGGATCCGGGGCCCGCGCTCGTCGCGGGTCGTCGATGCCGCCGTCCGGTTCGGAAGCGGGATCCGCGTGGTCGCCGCCGACCGCCGCGCCCTCGCCACGGTCTACGCCGGGAGTGTGGTCGTCTGGGGGCTTGACGTTCTGACCGCGGTGCTGGTGCTCGCCGCGCTCGTGGGCGGGGGTGGGGGCGGGGGGGTCCCGGCGTCGGCGCTCCTGGTCGTCGGCGCGCTCGCGGTCAGCGCGGGAAACCTCGCGAAGGTGCTGCCGCTCTCGCAGGGCGGCGTCGGGCTGTACGAGGCCGCGTTCACCGGGTTGGTCGTGGGAACGACGCCGATTCCCGTCGGCATCGCGGTCGCCGCGGCGATCCTCGACCACGCCCTGAAGAACGCGGTGACGCTCGCCGGCGGCGGGGTCGCGGGGGTCGCCCTCAACGTCTCGCCGAGATTCGATCCGGGCGGGGTCGACTCGCCGGATGGGGGGGCGGCCGACGCGGGAACGACCGCACGATCGACGACCGGGGTGGACACGGAATCGGCGAAGTCGGCAGCGAAGGGCGAGCGTGACCCGCCGAACGCCGGACCGCCAAGTCTTTAGGCCAGCCTAAAGTAACGGACGACAATGGCTCAGGACTCACCGCGGCGGCCGGACGGGGACGTCTGCGTGATCGTCCCGACGGTCCGGGAGTACGACTGCGTCCGGCCGTACGTCGAGAACGCCCGGGAACACGGGTTCGACGTCTCGCGGCTTCACTTCGTGCTCGTCACCGAGAACTTCTGCGACGTCGGGGAGATGCGCGCACTGCTCGCCGACCTCGGCGTTTCGGGCGAGGTCTTCGACGGGTCGCGCCGCGAGGCGTGGTACGAGGACAACGGGATCGCGGAGTACGGCCACGTCGTCCCGGCCGCTAGCCACGCCGAGACGAGCTTCGGGCTCCTGTACATGTGGGCGGACGAGTCGTTCGAGTACGGGGTGTTCATCGACGACGACACTCGCCCCCACGACGACGAGGACTACTTCGGCCGGCATATGGAGAACCTCGCGTTCGGCGGCGAGATGGAGCGCGTTCGCTCGGACGAGCAGTGGGTGAACGTGCTCCATCAATCCGCCGAGGAACACGGGCTCTACCCGCGGGGATATCCCTACTCGGCGATGGAGGAGACGGTCGAAACCGACACCGTCGACGTCGAGCGCGGCGAGGTCGTCGCCTCGCAGGGGCTCTGGACGAACGTGCCCGACCTCGACGCCGTCCGGATCCTTATGGACGGCGACTTGGAGGGGCAGGCGCGGACGCGGACGACCGCGGTCGACTTCGAGAACGACTTCGTCGCCGCCCGCGACAACTACCTCACGGTGTGTTCGATGAACCTCGCGTTCCGCCGCGAGGTGATCCCGGCGTTCTACCAGCTCCCGATGGACGACAACGAGTGGGACGTCGGCCGGTTCGACGACATCTGGAGCGGCGTGTTCCTGAAACGCGCCTGCGACGTTCTGGGGAAGCGGATCTACACCGGTCGACCGCTGTGTGAGCACAACAAGGCCGCGCGGTCGACGTTCGACGACCTCCACAACGAAGTCGCGGGGCTCGAACTCAACGAGCACCTCTGGGAGCTGGTGGCCGACGCCGGCGCGGACGCCGACGGCTACGCCGAGGCGTACGCCGCGATGGCCGACCGCCTCGCCGACGGCGAGTTCGCCGAGTACCGGAACGGCGCGTTCCTCGGCTACGTCGGGGAGCACATGCGCGATTGGCTCGACTGTCTCGACGCGCTCCGTCGGACGCCGGCGGTCGCGGGCGACTGAACCGACACGACTAAATTGCTTTAGGCTAGCCTAAAATACATGACACACGACGGAGCGGGGCCGGATTTGATCGGCCGCAGACGGCTGCTCGCCGCCGCGGGTGCGCTCGGCACCGTCGGCGCCGCGGGATGTTCCGGCGAGGGGGGCGACGCGGACGACGAAACATCATCGATCGGACAGATCGGATCGGGACGTGAGGGGCGGGGAGCCCCCGGCGGGACGCCCATCGCCGAGATGCCGGCCCTGTCGGGCGAACTTACCGTCTACTCCGGCCGTAGCGAGTTCCTCGTCGGAGAACTCGTCGAGTACATCCGGGGACAGTACGACGACTTCTCGCTGGAAGTCCGGTACGCCGACTCCACCGACCTCGTAAACCAGATCATCAACGAGGGCGAGGGCTCGCTCGCCGACGTGTTCTACTCGGTCAACGCGGGAGCGCTCGGCACGCTCGCCGACGCGGGGCGCACGAACGCCCTTTCGGCGGACGTCACCGGGATGGTCCGGTCCGAGTTCCGCACCGAGGACTGGGTCGGAACGTCGGGCCGCGCGCGCACCGTCCCGTATGACACCGCGGAGTACGACGGGAACGACGTCCCGAGCGATATCATGGCGTTCCCGGCGGAGTTCGACGGGGACCTCGGCTGGGCCCCGTCGTACGGTTCCTGTCAGGCGTTCGTCACCACGATGCGGATCCTCGAGGGCGAGGCGGCGACGCGCGAGTGGCTGGAAGGGGTCGTCGCGTCCGGGATCAACGGCTACTCCGGCGAGTTCGCCGCCTGTCAGGCGATCGCCGACGACGAAATCGACGCGGCGTTCACGAACCACTACTACATCCAGCAGGTCCTCGACGGCGACTCCGACGCCACAATCGGGACCGCGTTCACCGAGGGGGACGCGGGGGCCGTGTTCAACGTCGCGGGGGCCGCCGTCGTCGACACCGCCGCCGACCCGACGCTCGCGGGAAACTTCGTCCGCCACCTCCTATCGGCCGAGGCACAGGACTACTTCGCCCGGTCGACGTTTGAGTACCCGCTGATCCCGGACGTGGAGCCGATCGGCGACCTCCCGACGATCGACGAACTCGAAGTCCCCGAGATCGACCTGACACGGCTGTCGGACCTCGAGCCGACGATCGATCTCATGCGCGACGTCGGCATCGAGATTTAACCCCTGATTCGCACCCGTGTCGCTCCCATTCGACCCGCACCGCCCGGCCCGGATCGTGAGCGGGATCCGGTCACGGATCCCGGGCGTCGTTCGCGACCGTCTCGCGGGTCCCGTTCGCGACCGTCTCGCGGGCGCCGACCACCTGACGGTCGCGGCCGTCCTCGTCGCAGTCGGGTCGGCCGCCATCACCTTCCTCGTCGCCGCCACCGTCTTCGCGTACCACTCGGTCAACCACGACGAGGCGGTGTACCTCACGCAGGCGGCGTTGTTGCTGTCGGGCCAACTCGAACTCCACGCCGGCGAACTCGTCGACGCGTTTTACCCATGGTTCTTCGTCGAGAACGGCGGCCGACCGTACCCGAAGTACGCCCCCGTTCCGGCCGCGATGTACGCCGTGTCGATGTGGCTGTTCGGCGAGCCGCGGGCGACGCTCGCGGCCGTTGCCGCGGCCAACGCTGCCCTCATCTATCTGCTCGGATCGATGACGTTCGACCGACGGGTCGGCGTCGCCGCGGCGGTCCTGTTCGCGACGTCACCGCTCGCGCTCGTGACCTCGTCCGTCTTTCTCCCGTACGCGCCCACGACCGCCCTGAATCTGCTGTTCGCGGTCGCATACCTCCGGGGCGTCCGCGACGGGTCGCTGCCGGCCGCGGGCGTCGCCGGCGTCGCGATCGGCCTCGCCTTCTTCGCCCGCCCGTACACGGCGGTGCTGTTCGCGGCCCCCTTCATCCTCCACGCGCTGGTTCGTGTCGCGGCGTCGGTCCGACGGATCGAAATTCGAGAGCGGGGGACCCGCTCGCCGGCGTCGCTCCCGGGTCCCGTCGGACGGCACGGGCTCACGGCACTGTTCGGGACGCTGTTCGTCGGCCTGACGCTCGCGTACAACCTCCGGATGACGGGAGCAGCCCTGACGTTCCCGTACGAGGCGTTCGCGCCGTTGGACGGTCCCGGTTTCGGCGAGCGGCGGATCCTCGATCACGCGGTCGACTACACCCCGGCGCTGGCGCTATCCTCGAACGGCCACGCGCTGTGGTACCTCGCGACTCGATGGGTCGCGGCCGGGCCGATCGGAACGGCGCTCGCGCTCGGCGGCGGCGCGCTCGCCGCCCGTCGGTGGCTCCGGGGAGCGCGCGCGCTTGGAGGACGGGAAGGGGTCGAGTTCCAGCGTACTGTCGGCCGCCTGCTCGCCGGCGTGGCCGTCACCGTCGTCGTCGGGAACCTGTTCTTCTGGGGGACCCACAACGCCCTCGCGACCCCGACCGACCCCACCGACGGGTTGCTCGCGGGGTTCGGCCCGTTCTACCACTTCGACCTGCTCGTCCCGTTCGCGATCTTCGGCGGCGTCGCCGTCGTCGCCGGCCGGGAGGCCCTGCCGCGGCTTCGGACTCGCCTCGGTTCGCGGGTGTCCCCCCGAACGTCGCGGGGGATCGTCGTCGGAGGGGTCGTCTGCTGTCTCCTGGTCGCCGGGGTCGTGGGCGCGACCGCGGTCGCGACCCCGCTGGATCGACACGCCGCACACGCCGAGAAGTACGAAACCGCGTACGAACCGGTCGAGGCGGCGTCGTTCGACGACGCGCTCGTATTCCTCCCGACGCCGTACGGGGAGTGGCAGAGTCACCCGTTCCAGTACCTCCGGAACGACCCCGGATTCGACGGCGACGTCGTGTACGCGCTCGACCGCGACCCCGCCGAGGATTTCGCCGTTCTCGACGCGTACCCCGACCGGACTCTCCATCGGTACGGCTATCGGGGAACGTGGACGCCGGACCCGAATCGGCACGTCGAGCCGAAACTCGAGTCGCTCGACGTCCGGGCGGGGCCGACGCTGGCGGCCGAAACGACCGTGGGCGTCCCCGACCGGGTGACGACCGCGCGGGTCCGACTGGAGACGGCGGGCGGCGATGGGTACACGGACTACGCGGTCGAGGACCCCGAGGGGTCGATGACCGTCGACTGGTCGCTAACCCCCGAGACGGCGCGGCTGGCGGGCGACCCGGACGCGGACGCGGCAGTCCCGCTCGACGGCGATGCCGACGCCACGGCCGTCGTGGTGACGGTGACGCTCGTCCAGCCGGACGGCTCCACGTTCACCTATCGTCAGACGGCGACGGTGCGGACCGTCGACGACCGGGTCGAGGCCGTGTGGCCGCCCGAGCGGTCCGTCTGTCGGCTCGTCACCGAGTGCGGGAACGAGGGGACCTACCTCCCGGACGACCCGAACGCGCACGCCGATTGGGTCGCCTTCGAGACGGGCGTCGAGGCGACCCCGGCGTGACACGGTCGACCGCGGCGAACCGTGATCGGCGGCATGGCGGTGGTTCGATCGGGGGGCGTGAGCGAAGAAAGACGTGATAGCGGATCCGCCGTGCGGTGGCGCGCTCCCGCTCGGGTTCGGTCTACAGGCGAAGCAGGGCGAGTGCCTCGGGGCTTGACCCCGAGGGTGAAGCCCGTTCACAACATTTAACAAACCACGTTGCCGACACGTCAGTACAGTCAGAGAACCCCCAAACACGGATTAAAGAGCTTAATCCAACGCTGACTGCGGTAGTTTGGAAATGCGGCTCCTCTCAAAACCGTCCATTGGGCGTGAGACGGGAGTTGTCGGGGGCTGGTGGAGGCCCCGACCCTCACGGACACCAGCGAGGTGTTCGGGTGTTAATTCCAGCTAACCCCACTCGGGGAAGGCCGAGGGGAATTAAATTCGCCTGCGTCCGTCCGCCCGTTTCTGGGCGACACGGGCAAAACGGTGAAGCCTCGGGGCTTGTCCCCGAGGTACTTCAC
>JAQCNI010000108.1 GCA_028275105.1 Halorubrum sp. | reverse complement strand
GTTACCTGATCCTCGGGCGCGACCCAGATGTTGTCACCGTTGGAGAGCATCTCGTACATCGAGGAGAGTGGCATTGCCGCACCCCAGAACCCCTCCTCTTTCAACGTCTCAGCTAGCTCCTCTGCGGTCGCTTCGTCGATGTCTTCGATGAGGACGTCGACGTCCTCGGTCGAACGAGCGCGGCCCGCGAGGATGGAGACATACCCTGCAATGTAGACGTGGTCGATGTTGAACCGGTTGAGAATATCCGAGAACTCGATCGCCAGCTCGTCGAGTTGATTCGGCTCTCGACCGACAATGAGAGTCCCATTTCGAAGCTCGATACCGCTCATACCTACATCTCGGCGGATGGGTGGATAAGTAATCGGGGCAAATCACGGAATACCGTATCGACCGACAGTACCGTCTTTGTTTCAGATTGGCTGTCCGCGATACGCCGCAAAGAAATGGTGGTCAGGTTGCTTAGAGGCGATCCAGATAGTCGTGGCGCTGTTCCATCTTCTCTTTCTCGGTACGCCGGTCGTAGTGCTGTTCGATGACCGCGGGGCTCACGTTCGCTCGGTCACCCACCACGTTGTCCGGGAGGTCGCTGTTGAGTGAGTGCGTGATGCTGCCTCAACGAATGGCGTGAGGGTTGACGTTTGTAGGACACCTGAACGCCTCTTGGTCGTCGACAGCAGCCTCACACTCCTCTGGGTCCCGATCTTCAGGACACTCTGCTCCACGGAAGCACGGTCGGGTCGCCTGGTAGACGTACTTCCGTAGCGTGGTCTTGTTCGCTCGACCCTGAACCGCCGCGACTAGGGGCTCACGCCCGTAGTCATCGGTGACATTCGTCTTTAGTTAAGCCTGATAGTACTATTTACGATCGAATTATGTCTACGAGTATTAAGAACAAGAGAACTCACGGTTTAGATTCTGGTGTTGCTGATATCGAGCGATAAGCGTCCCTCGCAAGTGCTATCTTTTCCGTGTAGCTGGCATGAAAGCGTCGAATCTGGATAAAAAGCGCAGCTACTTCGTATTACTGAGAGTATTAACTAAAGACGAATGATGGGGCCTTGTGATGGTCAGTATCGCTTTTTCATCCAAAAGCCGCCTATCGAGTGGAAATGGATACACCATCCAATGAACGGGCGTTTTATCTGAACTCCGTCGAACGCGATTCGTGTCGGACAGGCGATCGTGGACGGTCACCCCGACTGACGGCTACGTTGGGGGGCTTCGCCGGGAGACCAAACACGGGTACCCGCATCATCTATCACCGTCCCGTCAGGGAGTACCACGTCGGCGACGACTAGGACGGCCTGGACGTTGCGTTCGTCAACGTGCCCGCCGAACGCGGCGTCAGAGTTCACCAGCCGCAGCCATTTCACGGAGGTCGTCGACACGTTCTCGAATCGCCTCCATGTCACCTGACTCCTGTTTGGTATCAACGTGGCTGTACATGAGTCCCATCCGGTGGTTGTTGCGGAGTCGTTCTTCGTTCCGATCGAGAAAGTCCCAGTAGAGGGCATTGAACGGACAGGCCCGGTTGCCCGTGTCTTTCGTCTTGTAGTATTTACAATCGCCGCAGTAGTCACTCATGCGGTCAACGTAGTTGGCAGACGAGACGTAGGGCTTGGTCGCGAACACCCCATGTCCGTACTGGCCCATCTCGATCACGTTCGGCGTCGTTACCCAGTGGTACGCATCGACGTATGTGGCGTGGAACCAGTCGTTGAGTTCGCTTGGTTCGACGCCCCAGAGAGTCGCAAAGTTTGCGAGAATCATCAGCCGCTGAATGTGATGGGAGTACCCGCGGCTGTGAACGTCGCTGACGGTCCGCGAAAGACATTCCATATCAGTGTCACCGGTCCAGTACGATTCCGGCAACTCGTGTTCGGCCCCGAGCTGGTTAGCGCCCGCCAGTTCCGGCATCGCGTGGCGGTACACGTGGCGCATGAACTCTCGCCAGCCGAGGATCTGCCTGATGGATCCCTCCACCGAGTTGAGCGCGAGATCGTGCTCCTCGTAGGCTGCCTCGATCGCCTCAACCACCTCAACGGGGTGGAGCAGACCGATGTTGATCGAGGAGCCAAGCAGGGCGTGGGACATCGCCCAGTCGTCGCCACGCATGGCGTCTTGATACGGCCCGAATTCCGGAAGCCGCACGTCGACGAAGTGGCGTAGCTGTTTGCATGCTTGGCTCCGTGTCACCGGCCACCCGAACGTTGTGAAGTCCGTCTCCCCCCACGTGTCGAACGTTTCGTCCACCCAGTCGGCCGTTTCAGCGACGACTGAGTCGTACTCGTGTTCGGGAACCGGCGGACTTTCCCACTCATCCGGTGGGAACTGCTGGTTCTCGTCGTCGTAGTTCCATTCTCCGCCGACCGGGTCGTCACCGTCCATGAGGACGCCCGACTCCGCCCGCATCCATCGGTAGAACGGTTCATGTTTGAATCCGCTTACCTCGTCGTCCGGATCTGCGTTCGCCCACTCGTCAAAGGCTTCCCGCGTACTTACGAAGAGTTCGTTCTCGACAAACCGGACCGACCCATCGGCGTCGTCCACCAGTTGGTGAAGTTTTCGCTCCGAACCGTAACTGGGCGAGCGCATCGCAACGAGGCGTGTGTCCGGGTTCTCTGCGAAGAACGATTCGAGTCCGCTACCGAACGAGTCGGCCTTAATATACGTCACGTCGTAGCCGTCACGCTTGAGACGGTCACGGAAGCGTCGCATGGCGCTAAATATCAGCGTCAGTTTGTGGTGGTGGTACGGCATCCGCTCGGCAAACGAATGGCCCTCGATCATGAGTACCTGACTACCCTCTGACGCTCGAGCCATCGGCCCCGTCTCAAGATTTAATTGTGTCCCCAGAATCCAGGGGATTTCATCGTCCGAGAGCGCGTACTCCGGGGGATCACCGACGATCGGCTGTTTCATACCGACCATAGAGGTCCAAGTGCAAAAATAGTCTCGGCTGTGCCGTTTCTACGGGTAAGATGGACGATCTCGGTGGCTCTACCGATTGACGAACTCCGAGCAAGTATCACGGCAGTGACCGGCGGACCGCTGCTTGGTTTCGCTCTATCGTACCCGTGCCCCATGTGGGCGACGGATTAAAACGCCACCTAGGCCTTACTGTAAGCGTGAATGTCGGACGATGACGACCATGAGGCCACACGTTCGGCGTCTTCGGGTAGCGACGGGGAATCCCGTCGAACGAGCCCAATACGGTCGGAGATTCCGACGCCGGAAGCGGTCTGTGACGTCGAGTGTCCGACCGGGACCGTGGTTTGGCACCGGAAACATCTCCGGGCGGAGGATCACCGAGCGCTGTCGGAAGCGATCGTCGACAGCGACGCTATCTGCCCGTTGTTCGTGTTCGACCCGACGTTCTATGCGGACAGCGGGCTGGCATGTGATGCTCGGATCCGCGTTCTCGAAGAAGGGGTCGCCAGTCTCGACCGGTTGTACGCAGCGACGCCTGCCCGCGCAATACACGTGGAAGCGACGGACTCGACGGCGCGACTAACCGAGATGATGGCAGGGGACCCGCCATCATCGACGACCGATATCGACGACACGGCACTCGGTACTCTTCGGCGTCCGGAGCCGCCGGGACTGACCGTCGGATACGGTGATCCGGTTGAATTGTTGTCTCGATTCGTCGACCGCGGCTGGTCCGTCGTGACGATGGCGACGCCGACGAGTCGCTACGGCCGCCGCCGGGACGGACGCGTTCAAGATGCCTGCGGTGACGCGGTTACGTTCGTCTCCGGCGACGGGCTCGTCCGTGGCGAAGAGTGGCCGCGATCGGACTGGCAGACACGGGTCAACGAGTGGCTCACGGCACCCCAGCACGTCCCGCAATGGGATGATCACGACACGGTTCGCGTCACGATCCGAACCGGCGTCACACCGGCAACGGTCGACCGGTACTTCGATATCACGCCGACGAAGACACGGGTCCCAGCGGGGACACACCGTGCGGCGAGCACTGCGTTACGTGAGTTCACGGATCGAATACGGTCGTATCCGGGCAATATCTCAGCGCCACAGGACGCACGCGAGGGAACGAGTGGGCTCTCGCCGTATTTCAATTTTGGCTTGCTTTCGATCCGACGGGCGTACCAATACGTCACCGACAACGCGCCGTCGTGTCGCGGTCGGGACATGTTCGAGAGCCGGCTCGTCTGGAACCTTCACTACAATCAAAAGCTAGTCGATTGGCCGGGATGGACGGAACGGGCGGTCAATCCAGTGTTTGAAGGCCAAAACGAGGAACACCACGACGGCGACCTCGTGACCGCGTGGAAGCACGGGCAGACTGGATTCCCGATGGTTGACGCCGCGATGCGGTGTCTCCGGCGGACCGGATGGCTCAATTTCCGGATGCGCGCGATGTGTGCGTCCGTTTTCACGCACGTTCTCCACCAACCGTGGTGGATCGGTGCGGACTGGTACCACCACCACCTGATCGACAGCGACGTCGGGATCAACTACACGCAGTGGCAGAGCCAAGCAGGGCTCATCGGAAAGCCGTCACAGCGCGTGTACAACCCTCGAAAACAGGTTCGCGATCAGGATCCCGATGGCCGTTGGATCACGCGATGGGTCCCCGAGCTGGCCGACCTACCCAGCGAGTTTCTCGACCGGCCTGAAAGAACGCCGCTCGCGGTACAACACGACTGTGGGGTGCGGGTCGGCGAAACATACCCGCGACCGGTCGTCGATTTCGAGGCGCGTCGCGAGCGGTTCTGGTCCCGGTACGAGAAGCGCCGTCCTGAAGCCGCACGGGAGCTTCGCCGTCCGGCGATCGCAAAGCGGGCGTCGTTCTCCGGCGGATACGGCGCCGCGCGGGCGATAGCGGACGAACACGGCGGGATCGAAGCCAACGCCTCAGACGGAACGCAGCTCTCACTCGGAGACGTTGCCGAGACGGACACAAGCGGTGCTGGCGGCGACGAATCAGAGTCAGTGAACGGGAACACAACGGTGCCGGTCGAGCCGACAACGGCGGACCCACCTGACCCGGAGCGAGGGACGACCGTACCGTCCGGAACGGGACAACGGGCGGGTGAACCGTCGCCTGACGACCGCGCGGCAGCGTCGGGCCGGCGGCGGGACGACGGTAGCGACGATGACCGTGACGGAAGCGAGGGCCGAAACACCGGACAGACGAGGTTTCAAGACTTCGAGTGACGACGGAAGCCGATGACCACGCAGAGAGAGATCTTGACCGGAGACGCGTGTGTGTTCTCCAGCGACATCGATGATGAACAGTAATGGCTGTACGCTGCCATTGATCCCGAATCTATGTGAACACTACCCCTGACGAGGGGAGCAGACTCAAGAGGTGGGAGCCGAAAGCTAGGGGAGAATGGCCGATTCGCAGGGGTCACGGTCGGAACACCCACCGGTCACAGAGGAGGGTGTGTGGTCAGTCGAGGAGTTGAACACCGAGATCGAGTCAGTGGTGGCTGCTGCGCAGGACCGACTTCCTTCATACGTCATTGGCGAGATCTCGGATGTCAACCGGTACGGGTTTGGCACGTTCTTCGATCTCCGAGATTTGAATGATGACATCACGATTGCCTGTATCATGTGGGCCCCACAGCGGGACGCAGTCTCACAGGAACTGACGGAAGGCACGGAGACGATCGTGCGTGCGACCGTCGATTTCTACGAGGACGACGGGCGAACACAACTCTCAGTCAGGACGTTCTGGCCGGTTGGGGAGTCGGACCGGACTGCGGATCTCGCAGCGTTGCGGTCCACGCTCGAATCCAAAGGGCTACTCGACGATGCGGCGACACGGCCGCTTCCCGAATTTCCACGTCACATCGGCGTTGTGACCTCGCTAGTCGGATCCGCGCGTGCGGACTTCTGTGAGGCCGTCCGCGCTCGGCATCGCGGTGTGTCGATCACGGTGTGTGATGCGACGGTCCAAGGCGACGGAGCCCCCGCATCGCTCGTCGCCGGGATCCAGCGGCTTGAACGGGAGCCGGCGATTGACGTGGTGGTGGTGACACGCGGCGGTGGGGCTGACGCGGACCTGTGGTGTTTCAACGCCGAGCCGGTGGTTCGTGCCATCGCGGACTGTACCACGCCGACGGTGGTTGCCGTCGGACACGAGGACGACGATACGCTCGCGGAAGCCGTTGCGGACCGCCGGGCGATGACCCCAACGGACGCCGGCGTTGCTGTCTCGCCTGACATGTCCGCCGTCCTGAGTGACCTCACACGGGTAGAACGCCGCATCGACCGGGCGTATGATGATCGCATCACGGACGGGTTGACTGCGATGGCACAGCGACTCGATGCCGGTCTCGAAACCCTCGAACACCGGGAACAGGCTCGTGAGACGACACGGCGGCGAGTCACGGACCTCGAGCATCGGATCACGGTTGCGTACGAGTCACTCGTCACGACGCGGCTCACCGGCATTTCAACCCGGATCGACCGGGCGGAGCGGACAGTTGTACACGCCGCCGAGACGGACGCGGTGACGGCTCGCGCTGCTCGCGGCCGACTCCGGGGGATCGAGCCCCGGATCGACGTTGCCTACCGGACTCGAGTCGACCGCGAACTGAATACGGTTGACGATCGAATCAACGAGGCATACCGTGAGATCGAGACCATCGCACGCGTCGAGGCTGGTCGCAGCGAAGCCCGCCGCCTCAAGATCGTCGTCGTCGTCCTGCTCGCCATCCTCGGGGCAGTGCTTCTGGCGCTCGCCACTGGAGTTCTCTGAAGATTCAATACCCCGGAAACTGATCACGTATGTATGAGCAGTAGTGAGGATGTCAACGTTAGCCGGTTGATCGACCGATTGGAAGCGATCGCTGAAACGCTCGAGGACGGCGACATTGGACTCGATCGCGCGAAAGAACTCCGGGAAGAGGCCGATGAACATCTCGAAACCCTGTGGGACGCTCTGGATGTCGGTGACGGAGACATCATCGAACGAGACGAGATGGAGCGGAGCGACGACGTGATGGAGTAACGCGTCCCTCCGGTCGGTGGCCTGAGCTAGCTCGACTCTGACCGGCGACACGGACCGGAGAGATCAATCAGCAGGGTGGTCCGTCAGGTTCGACCGGACGGGCTCATGCCGGTCCGGTCGGAAGACCCTGTATGACACAGGAAACGCGAACGGAGTACGACGGGACGGTCCACGACGCGTTGCCAGCGCAAGCCAAGGACGGCGACGACTGGCCGATCCAAGCGGATCAGCATCTTTCGAGGCGGAGCCCCCGGCCTCAACGAGCGAGGGCTTCCGACCAGTCGGAAGCACGACGCGAGTAGGCCGGGGAGGAAGCCGACACGGTGGGAAACAGGCAACGTCGTTGCTGCTGTCTGACTCGCTATCCGATATACTTTTGCTTGGGACCACCATACTAGTATCCAGTGATACCGTCGCACAAGTCGCCGGTATCACGGGCCGTAGTAGCCCGGCCCCTGAATGGCGGGGATGCCGACCCCGAAGGTCGTTCGGTACGGGTGGGGAATGACCTTCCCCCCCGGCGACAACTGACGGCGAGTCCCACATCAAAGCCCCTCCCTCCACGAGCGAGGTTGCA
>JAQCNI010000107.1 GCA_028275105.1 Halorubrum sp. | reverse complement strand
TATTTCGTGGAGGATGGTTCGCACACGGTCTGCGACCTCGTTGACGAGTACCGAGTTGCGGTACTTCGGCAACCATACTATGTGGTAGTTGAGGTTGTAGGTCGCGTGCCGTGTGGTCTTCATCCGTGTTACACACTATAGGTCAAGGTGTGTTAATGCTGGTGGTGAATCGGTGGGAAATCCAGCCGTAGCGTCGTCGGTGGAGGTGTACGCTATTGTCCGCTCGACCCCCGCCTAAACACGGGGGTATGCGCTCGTAACTCTATCACGGAGCCACGGCCGGCGAACGAAGCAACGTTCAAGCCGTCCCGCCGCCAACGGCGGACGAATGCGGCTTGACGAGTACCTCGAGTTCGAGGCGAGCGAGCGCGCCGAGCGACGGCGCCTTGCGCGTGAGAAGGACTACGGGATACTCGACCACCTCGACTCCTTCGAGCGGCGATTCGAGGCGGAGGTCTCCGACGACGCCGTGGTGGGGAGCGTTTCCCCGTCGATCTTCGTCGGTCGGTCGAACTACCCCCACGTCTCGACGGGGTTGCTCTCGCCGGTCGGCCGCGAGGAGCGCGCCGCGACGTTCGAGACGTCGGCCGCGTGGTATGACGAGGGGGTGTCGATCGCGGACGTGTTCGAACGCCGAACCAGCCTCCTGAACGCTAACCGTGGCGTTGACGTCCACGATGCCGGGTCAGACGACGTCGTCGCGGGCGGCGCCGGAGCGGGCGGCGCCGGAGCGGGCGGCGCCGCGACCGGTACTGGGGGGCATAACGGCGGGACGAGCGTCCATGACGCGTGGGACGGGTGGCTCGGCGTCCAGCGGGAGGTCGCGATCGCCGACCGCCCGGTCGACGTCGAGATTGGGCTGGACGGCACCCCGGACCTCGATTTCGAGGTCGGCCCCGAGGACGTGAAGACGCCGACCGGTCCGCGGGCGGCGGCGCGGGACGCGGCGCTCGGCGAGAACCCGCACGTCCCCCGGCCGGTGAAGAAGACGCTGGAGGACGACGACTGGCGCGCCGAGGGGGCGATGACGTACCTCTACCGCCGCGGGTTCGACGTGTACGACATCAACACGATCCTCTCGGCCGGCGCGCTCGGCCGTGGGGAGAACCGCCGTCTCGTCCCGACGCGCTGGTCGATCACCGCCGTCGACGACACGATCGGGCAATACCTCCGCGGATCGATCCGCGACGCGCCGACGATCGACTCGATCGAAGTCCACCGCAACGAGTACCTCGGCAACGCCTTCTGGGTGATCCTCGTCCCCGGCCGCTGGGAGTACGAGTTAGTCGAGCTGAAGGCGCCCGGATCCATCTGGAATCCGGACCCCGAGGCGGGTGTCTACCTCGCGGCCGCGAGCGAGGGCCGTGACGGTCGGACGGGGTACGTCGAGGAGACCGCAGGCGCGTACTACGCCGCGCGCCTCGGCGTCCTCGAACGGCTCGACGACCGCGGCCGACGGGCGAAGGCCCTCGTCTGCCGGCACGTCTCCGACGACTACTGGGGCCCGGTCGGCGTCTGGCAGGTGCGTGAGGCCGTTCGCAACGCCTTCGAGGGCGAACACGGCACCGCGGAGACGTTCGGCGAGGCGGTCCGCGGGGTGGCCGAACATCTCCCGATCCCGCTCGGCCGCCTCCGGCGGAAGTCGACGATGGCCGCCGGACTTCAGGCGGATCTGGCCGATTTCGTCGATGCCGACGGGTGACGGGCCCGGCGTCGACGGGCGACGGAGTCGACCGATTACGTCGCCGTCGGCGGTCCGTCACTCCTCGAGTCGGTTGAACACGGCCTCGACCATCTCGCCGGTGTCCTCGATTATCGCGTCCATCTCCGCCTCGTCGACCGGAAGCCCGATCAGCCGCGCGATCTTCATGATCGAGATGTGATGGACGACTTGGGTGCCGGGTTCGACCTGCTGTATCACCATGTTACAGGGGAATAGCGAACCGATCCGGCCTTCGGTCGCGTCGAGCGCACGGTCGGCCACGGCCGGGTTACACGCCCCGAGGACGTAGTATGGGTCCCGGCCGGCGTCGACCTTCTCGTTTAGCATCTCCGACGGGGAGAACTCGACCGGGATCCCGAACCCGGCGTCGGTACAGACCTCGCGGACGTGTTCGATCGCCGGCTCGTGGTGCATCGCGAGCGTCGCTCGTTTCTCGCCGAAGTCGTCGCCGTCGAGTTCGTCGGGGTCGAACGGGAGCATCATATTCGTCCTTCGGGCGGCGGGAATAAAACATACGCGTCCGAGCGAGGCGTGGTCCGAACTCACTCGGTCGCGACCGGGCCGCGACCGACGACGGCCGCGAGGGCGTCGAGAAACTCACTGCGGCTCTCGAACAGCGGGACGTCCGACTCCACGAGCACCGCGTCGAGGTCCCGGGGGCCGTCGGGCGTCCGGATCACGCTGTCGCCCTCCTGAGCCCGAACGTCGCTCCGCGCCGCGGGCCACGTCAGCCGGGAGGCGACGCGTGCGACCGGCTGCCCCTCGACGTCCGGCCCCGATCCGAGTTCGACGGCGGGCTCGGACTCCTCCTCGTCCTCCGCGCCGGTTTCGTCGTCGGTGTCGCTCATACCCCGCGATTCCGCTCGGCTGAGGGTAACGTTTTCGATACGGGGCGTACCGGTGCGTGACCGTCGACCCGTCCCCACGGTTCGCCCCGGATGGACTCGCCCCGGATCACTCCCAGCCGTGATCGGTCGCGTTCAACCGCTCGCAGCCGTCCACCGTGACGATGACGAGGTCCTCGACCCGGCAGCCGAACCGCCCGTCGAGGTATATCCCCGGTTCGACGGAGCACACCATCCCCGGCTCCAGTTCGCGGTCGTTGTCCGCGACGATGTACGGCTCCTCGTGAACGTCAAGCCCGACGCCGTGGCCGGTTCGGTGGACGAACGTATCCCCGTACCCCGCGCCCTCGATCACCGTCCGAGCCGCGCGGTCGACGGCGGCGGCCGTCACTCCCGGCTCGACCGCGTCCACGGCGGCCGACTGCGCCTCCCGGACGACCGCGTGGACCTCGCGGTACGCCGCGGACGGTTCGCCGTCGAAAACGAGCGTTCGAGTTTGGTCGGAGGGGTAGCCGTCGACCCGCGTCCCGAAGTCGAGCACCACCGGCTCCCCGGCCCGGATCCCCCGGTCGCCGTGGCCGTGGTGCGGCTTCACACCGTTCTCGCCCGCGGCTACGACCGTCTCGAAGGCGGTCCCGGTGCCGCCGTGCGCCGCCAGCCGGTCGGCGATCCACGCCGCGAGTTCGCGTTCGGTCATCCCCACCGCGTCGGCTCCGAGGTCCCGGAGGTCGTTCATCGTCGCGTCCGCGGCCGCGGCCGCCGAACGCAACGCGTCGAGTTCGGTTTCGTCCTTGCGGACCCGGAGGTCGCCGAGTGCTTCGCTCGCGAGTCCCCAATCCGCGTCCGGCGCGACCGCCCGGAGGTCCTGCGTGAACCGCGCCCACATCGTGTCGTCGACGAGAATCCGGCCGTCCCGGATCCCGTGGTCGTCAAGGACGTCGCGGGCGGCGGCGCGGGGGTCGTCGCCGTCGGCCCACGTCCGCACGTCGGCCACGTCGGTCGCCTCGCGAAGCTGCGTCCCGTACAGCTCCGGCACGAGCAGGGTCGCGGCCCCCCCGGCGGGCACGACGAGCAGGAAGTGTCGCTCGCCCGGCTCCGTCGCGAACCCGGTGAGATACCGGAGGTTTCGGCTCGGGAAACACACGAGCGCGTCGGCCCCGACCTCGCGGAGCCGTTCTCCCGCCCGATCGCGGCGGGTCGCGTACACGTCGTCGGTCATACACGCGCTCGGTCCGGGCGGAGGAAATAAATCAGGGTCCGACCATCGGCCGATTAACCTCGGTTCCCGGACGGAGCGGTCAACGTTCGGCTGTCCGGAGTGTGGTACCACGATGTCGTCAATATCCGTCCCGTACGACGACCTCGGATACCCGGTCCGTCCAGACTGCTCGTACGCGCGTTGCCCATGGACCGTGGACGTTTGAACGGATCGTGGTCATCCGAACGAACGAGCGCGGCGGAGTTCCGGCGGTGCGGAACCGGACCGTTTTACGCGCGTGGCGACCCGTCTCCCGGTATGGGCTGGTCTCTTCGGCGGGACGACGGAACGATCACCGAGTGGGAGCGCTCCGGCGGGTACGCCACGGTTCGGGTCCGCGAGCGTGGTGACGGCCGGTTCGTCGTGCGCCTCGACGTGATGGAGCAGGCGGCCGACGACCGCGCGTACGACCGGCTGGTCGTCGACGAGCGCGAGGCGGCCGAGGAGCGGGCCGCCGCGTGGCGTGCGGACTACGACCTCGACGGCTGACGGGGGAATCGGATCCGCCTCTACGGGAGGTTTATCACGTCGCCGAGGAACGCCTGGCACTCGACGGTCCGCCCGTCCGGGTCCGCCGCGGAGAACTGGTAGATGTCGTACGACACGATCCCGCCCATGGCCACGTGGGCGCGGCGACGAAACTTAACGCTCCGCCCGGGAAGGCATACGCTCGACTCCCCGCCCGGGAGCCGACGCTTCCCCCGCTACCGCTCCGGATGTGTCGGCGCGTCGAACCCGCCGCGGATCAGCGGCTTCGCGACGTGTCTCCGGGCGCTCGGCGGCACCTCGTACCAGCCGCGCTCGACGTCGCGGTCGAGATCATGATCGACTTTGCCGGGCGCGGACGTACCACAGTCGCGACAGCGGTATCCCTGTCCTCGTCCCGCCGACGACATCGACCGGCCGCAGTCCGGGCAGGTCGGCGTCGTCGGCTCCGTCTCGACGAGGTCGCGAACGGCGAACTTCTCCAGTTTCAGCGTCCCGTTCGGCCCCGGATCGGCCCCGCGGACCTCGTGTTCGCCACACAGCGTGACCCGATCGCCGGGGCGGAGGGCCCGCACGCGGTCGCGAAACCGCCCGGTCGGCGCGAACGCCACGGCCCGGAGGACGGGGTCGGCACCGGGATCGTCGGCCGCGGTCGTTCCGTCCTCCTCGTTGACCGTGGCCGTTCCGCTCCCCCCCTCAACCGCGGCAACGTCGACGTGGACGTGTCCTCCCCGTTTCGTCGCCGGGTCGCCCGCGACGACGCCCGTCACCCGGTAGCCCGCCCCGTCGCGGAGGCCGCCGAGGGTCCCGTCCGCGAGGTGGGCGTCGGTCCCCTGGTTCGTCACGAACGTCGCCGCGCGCTCGACGGGTTCGCTCTCCATCGCCGCCGCCGCCCGCCGACAGGCGTCGGGGTCGTCACCGCGGATCCCGTGGAGGATCGGCCCGGGCGCGTTGGGGACGCAGACGACCTCGCCGGTCCCGCGGTCGACGGTGTCCCAGACCGTCGGGTACCCCGCGTCGGCCGCGGCGAAGACGCTTCCGGCGTCGACGTCGCGGGGGGTGCCACAGCGATCCAATTCCCGGTAGGTGATCCGCTCGAAGGTCCGGTCGCTGAGGGCCGCCGGCGCGCCGACCGCGGCGAGCGCGCCGATCCGTCCGCGGCCCGGCGCCGACTCGTCGCCCGCGCCCCCGGCGCCGAACCCCGCGTGGTGGAACCCGTGTCGGTCGGCGAGCGCGACGGCCTCCGCGAGGTCGAGTCGCCGCCGGAGCGCCCGGCGGGCGAACGCCGCGACGTCGTCGGGTATCCCGTCTTCTTTCTCCTTCCCGTCCTGCTTGATGTCGCCGCTGACGGCGACGTCGGCGACGACCACTCCCGGGGACGTCCGCGGGTCGTCCGCGGCCGCGAATTCGCGGACGGTTTCGGCCGCGAGGTCGAACGTCTCCGCCGCGTCGACCCCGTCGACGTGAAGCGCGACCGCGGCGTTGCCCCGCGTTTTGTGTTTCACGGCCGGGTTGAGCCGGACGAGCAGCCGCCGTGATACTCGCCCGCCGGCCGCCCCGATCCGCTCGGCGAGCCTGACGCCGACGTACGTCGTACACATCCCGCGGTCGCGGGAGTCGGTGTCGTCGACGGCGACGATCGGCATGCCCGCCGTTCCCGCCCCCCGAACAAGCCGGTTTCGGGCTCGACTAAGTATATAATCCTGTCGCCCCGAAGATTCGGAAAACCGCAAGCGGGCGATGGAATCGCACTGACGCTCCGACACAACGTATATATACAGTGAGACCGGTGTTTTGGGTATGTCCCGGACTGCGCTGATCGAAAACGTCACCGCGATGCTCGAGGACGCCGGGTTCCTCGTCAGCGACCGGTGTGCGGTCCGGCCCAAGAGCTTCGACGTGGCGGCCCGGCGCGGCGAGGACCTCCTCCTTTTAAAGATTCTCGGCAACGTTGACGCGCTCGACGGGGCGACCGGCGCGGAGATGCGTCGGTTGGGGGAGTACCTCAACGCGACGCCGATGGTGACGGGGATCCGAACGCGCGACGAGGACCTGAAGCCGGGCGTCGTCTACTTCCGGCACGGCGTTCCCGTGATCAACCCCGACACCGCCTACGAGCTGTTCGTCGAGGGAATGCCCCCGCTCATCTACGCCGCCCCCGGGGGGTTGTACGTCACCCTCGACGGCGACCTGTTGGCCGACGAGCGCGAGGAGCGCGGGTGGTCGCTGGGTCGCCTCGCGACCGAACTCGGCGTCTCCCGGCGGACCGTCTCGAAGTACGAGGATGGGATGAACGCCTCCATCGAGGTCGCCGTCCAACTGGAGGAGCTGTTCGACGAGCCGTTCTCGAGCCCGGTCGACGTCCTCGACGGCGCCGACGACGTCCGCGACGCCGACCCGACCCCCTCGCCTCCCGAGGCCGACCCCGACGACGAGCACGTCGTCCACGTGCTCACCAGCGCGGGCTTTACCGTCCATCCGACCGACCGGGCCCCGTTCACGGCGGTCTCCGAGGACGAGGACGACCCCCTCATGCGACTGCTCACGGGCCACTCGGCGTTCACGCCCGCGGCGGAGAAGCGCGCCCGGATCATGGCCTCGATCGGCGAGGTCGCCCACACCCGATCAGTGTACTTCACCGAGGAGAAGGAGGGTCGCGAGTCCGTCGACGGGACCGCGATCGTGTCCTGTGAGGAGCTCACCGACGTCACCGACCCCGACCGGATCCGCGAACTCATCCGCGACCGCGCGGAGGCGCCGACGGAAGCCTGAATCGGTCCCGTCCGGTCCGCTTTCGCCTCGCTGACGGCCGCCCTGCCAGTTTTACTCCCACTCAGCGACCGAGCAGTCGGCTGAAGAACCCGCCACTTCCGCCGTCCCCGTCGTCCTCGTCGCCCTCGCCGTCGTCCGTTTTGTCCTCGTTGCCGATCCGCCCGCTCTCCGGTGTCTCTCCGATGTCCGGTTCGTCGGTCTCGCTCGATTCGTCATCGTCAGCCTCAGCCGCGTCGCCGCCGGCTTCATCTGCGTCGTCGTCGGCTTCGTCGGCGTCGCCGTCGGCTTCATCCGCGTTGTCGTCGACTTCATCCGCGTCGTCGCCGGCCTCATCGGCGTCGTCGTGGAACGGGACGCTCTCGGCGAGGTCGTCTTCGGACTCCACATCGCCCCCGTCGTCAGCTTCACCCGCGTCGTCGCCATCCGGCTCCGCGTCGTCGACGTGTTCGATCGGGTCGTCACCCACATGTCCTCCGCTCTCGTCGCCGGTCCGCTCATCGCCGGTCCGCTCATCGCCGGTCCGCTCGTTCCCCTCCGGTTCGTCTTCCGACGTCCGCTCGACGACTTCCGCTCCCGCGGCCTCGGCCCCCCCGGCTCCCGCGCCCGTTTCCGACCCCCCGGGCATACCGTCGTCCGGCGCTTCCTCAACGTCGATACGGGTGAGCGTTCCCGTCAACTCCCGGTACGCCAGGCTCGCGGGCGCGGTCGGAGCAAACGTCACCAGCGGTTCACCCGCCGTCTCCGCCCGGGGCACCGCGTCGTCCTCGGGGATCCGGCCGAGCACGTCCGTCCCGATGGTCGCCGCCGCGTCCCCTTCGGAGCCCGCCTCTCCAGACGTGTCCCCTCTCGACCCATCCGGGGCCGCCGCTCCGTCGGGCGTGACCCGGGTGATCGCCGCGCCGGCGACGCTGCCCCCGAGTCGGTCGGCGAGCCGCCGGGTCTTCTCGGCGTCCACGAGCACACTCCGGTCGGGAGTGGAGATGAGCAGCGTCTCGTCCGCCACCGCGAGCGGGAGCGCCGAGTCGTGTGAGAGCCCCGCGCCGGCGTCAAGGAGCACGTAGTCGGCGTCGTCGAACGCGTCGACGACGCCCCGGAGCTCGGTCGGGTCGGCGGCGGCGTACGCGTCGAGGTCGGTCTCGCCCGGGACGACCCGGAGGCCGGCGGGCCCCTCGTGGACCGCATCGAGGGGGTCCGCCCGTCCGGCCAACACGTCGTGGACCGTCGTCTCGTCGGGAGTCACGCCCAGCGCCTTGGCAAGGTTCGCCACTCCGATGTCGGCGTCGATCGCGACGACGTCGGCCCCCGATTCCGCGAGGATCGTCGCTATCGCCGCGGTCGTGGTGGTCTTCCCGACGCCACCCTTCGCCGACGCGACCGCATATACGGTTCCCATACCGTGGAGCTTCGGCGACTGGTACTTAAATGTGGGCGGCGCACGGGGCCGTTGCCGTGGCTCCCCGTCGCCGTTGGACCCCCGATCACGATCCGCCGCCACGCGGTTCCGCAAACACCTTATACGTCGCTCGCAGACACGTAGCCGATCAGTAGTATGGCGAGACCAGAGGTGCTCGACCGGATCAAGGAGGCTGAAACCGAGGCGGACGAGATCATCGCGGAGGCGGAATCGGACGCCGACGAGCGTCTCGCCGAGGCCAAGGAGCGCGCGGCGGAGATCCGCGCGGAGGCCGAGGAGGAGGCGGCCGCCGAGGCCGACGAACGGCTCGAAACGGCCCGTGAGGAGTTCGAGGAGCGCCGCGAGGGGATCCTCGAGTCGGGCCGCGAGGACCGGGAAACGCTCGAACGCGAGGCCCGCGACCGCGTCGATGACGCGGTCGACGACGCGGTCGAACGGTTCGAGGAGGCCGTCCGGAACCACGCGACGGAGGGATGAATGGCGCTTAGACCCGAGCGGATGAGCAAGGTGTCGGTGGTCGGCTCGAAACGCGTCATCGACGACGTCGTCGAGGCGACCTACGAACACCACTCGCTCCACGTCACCGACTACGACGACCGGTACGAGGGGTTCTCGCCCGGGGAGTCGCTCTCCGGGGCCGAGTCGGTCAACGAACGGCTCGTCACCGTCCGGGCACTCGGGAGCATCCTCGACGTCGAGGGCGACGAGCTCGACCGGGCGGGGTCCCTCGACGACGGGGAGCTCACGGTCGAACTCGAAGCGCTCCGCGACCGCGTCAACGAGCTCGACGACCGCCGGGATGACCTGCGGGCGGAGATCCGCGACCGCGAGGAGGAGATCGAGCGGATGGAGCCGTTCGCCGAGCTCGGCATCGAGCTCGACCTGCTCCGCGGGTACGACTCGTTGGAGGTCGCGGTCGGCGAGGCGACGGCCGACGCCGTCGAGGACGCCCTCGAGACCGCGGCCGACGTCGACGCGTTCGAGGTGTTCGCCGGCGGCGACGTCATCGTCGCGTTCGCCGCGTCCGCCGGGGGGGCCGACGACGGAAGTCTCGAGGACGCGCTGGTCGGCGTCGACTTCGCACTGCTGGAGGTTCCCGATGCGGACGCGAGCCCGAGCGAGTACGTCGCCGAGCTCGAACGCGAGCGGGCCGAGTTCGCCGAGCAGCTCGACGAGGTCGAGGCCGAACTCGAGTCGGTACGCGACGAGGCAGCCGGGTTCCTGTTGTGCGCAGAGGAGCAGCTCACCATCGAGGCACAGAAGAAGGAGGCGCCGCTGTCGTTTGCGACCACGGAGAACGCGTTCATCGCCGAGGGGTGGATCCCGACGTCGACGGTCGCCGAGTTCGAGGCGGCGATCGCCGACGCCGTCGGCGACCACGCCGAGGTTGAGGAGCTGGAGCGGGCGTCGTTCACGCCGGACGGCGACCATCACTCCGAACCGGTCGAGGGCGGCGAGGGCGGCGCGGGTCACGCGTCGTCTTCGGCCGACGCGACTGCCGACGAGACGGCCGAACGCGAGGCGGCCACCGACGGCGGCCACGCGTCGGCCGGCGGCGACGACCCGCCGGTCGTCCAAAAGAACGGGAACGCGGCCGGACCGTTCGAGTCGCTCGTTCAGGGGTTCGGACGGCCGAAGTACTCGGAGTTCGACCCGACGCTGCTCGTCTTCCTGACGTTCCCGCTGATGTTCGGGTTCATGATCGGCGACGTCGGATACGGCGTGCTGTACGCCGCCATCGGCTACTATCTGTACGCCAACTACGACGGGACGTTCCGCGAGATGGGCGCGGTCGCCATCTGGGCCGGTCTCTTCACCATCCTATTCGGGATCTACTTCGGGATCGACGTGTTCGGCTACCACGCCTACCAGCTGCTCGGGCTCAAGTGGGAGGTCGGCAAGGGGCTCTCGCCGGCCGACACCTCGTGGGCGCTCGCGTGGCTGACGCTCAGCGTGCTGTTCGGGATCGTCCATCTGAACGTGGGGTACGCCCTCTCGTTCGTGACGAACCTCCAGCAGCACGAGCTAAAACACGCGATGTACGAGAGCGGCTCGTGGCTGCTCCTGCTCAACGGGCTCTGGCTCTGGATCTTCAGTAAGCACCTCTTGGGGGCGAAACCCGCCTTCCTCTTTGATTCCGTGTCGGTGATCAGCCTCGGTGCGATCACGTTCACCGGGCTCCCGGTCGGCGTCGGGTTTGCCGGGCTTGCGGCCGCCGCGGTCGGCTTCCTGCTGCTCGCGATCGGCGAGCCCGTGGAGATCGCGGAGGCGCTCTCGCCGATCGTCAACGTCGCCTCGTACGCCCGGATCATGGCCGTGCTGCTCGCGAAGGGTGGGATGGCGCTCGCCGTCAACCTGCTCGCGTTCGGCGCGTACATCGACGACGGCGGCGCGGGGAGCTTCCACTTCATCTTCACCGCGAGCAAGCTCGCGGATGTCAACGGAACGGATGGCTACCAGCTCGTGTTCACCGGGCTGTCCGCGTTCGCCGACCTGACGCCGGTCGGCATCGCCGCGGCCGCCGGTGCGGTCGTTATCGCGGTCGCCGGCCACGTCGTCGTGCTCCTCCTCGGCATCACGGCCGCCGGCATTCAGGCGATCCGCCTCGAATACGTCGAGTTCTTCGGCAAGTTCTACGAGGGTGGCGGGGACCCCTACGCTCCGTTCGGCTACGACCGGCAGTACACGTCCGACGAGTAGTCGACGCCCCCCCCCGGTCACGGTCGCCGGACGCCAGCCTATATGCCGGTCGCCGTACCGATCCGTTCCATGGACGGGACCGTCGTCTGTGCGGAGTGTGGCGAGTCGACGAGCGCGACCCAGCAGCTCTGTCCGGTCTGTGGAGTCGAACTGCCGTCCGGGGCGGACGCCGGCGGGTCGGCGGCGGGGACGGCCCAGTCGTCGACCGGGACGGATGACTCGGGGACGGACCCCGCCGAACGACGGTCGGGGTCGGAACCCGACCGCCCCGAGACGGGGACGTCGTCCGCCGATGTGTCCCCCGGCGAGGGGAACCCCCCTGACGCGGAATCGACGGCGTCCCCGGAACCCGCCCGGCGATCGGATGCGTCCGACTCCGTGTCACGAACCACATCGTCACGATCCACGTCCTCGACCGACTCGGGGGGGTCGGAGTCGACGGCGACGAAACTGTTTGCCACGGTCGCGTTCGGGCTACTCGGGGCCGGTCTGATGGCCCTCCCGATCTTCCTGCTCTCCGGGGGGCTCCGTGGCGGTGTACGGACTCCGATCCGCATCGCCATCGTGCTTCAGACCGGGGGTGGGCTCCTCCTGTTTCTCGCGGCGAGTCTTCGGGTCTCCGGGTACACGGCTCGAACGGCGCGGCGAACGGCGTCGTTCGGCCTGACGGTCGGGGTCCTCGGCACGGTCCTGATCTTCCTTTCGATGTAGAACGGCGGCCGCGTCGGACCGCGACCGTTCGGATCGATCCGTCGCCGGAATCGACCGCGTGGTAACTCCCATTCGTATGGGCGTCAGCCCGCCTCACGGGAGTTCTCGTCGGACGTTTTGGGAAGCTTTATGACTCCGGTAGGACCATCGATAAACTGTTCGGAAACGAGCAATCGCACCCACTACCAATGCTTGAACTTACCCACGAACTCGGCAACGTCGTATTGACCGGAGCGTTCACCGACCCCTTGGCCGCGGCCGCACTCGCGACCGGGCTCGCGGCCCTCGGTGCGGGGTATGCCGAAGGCGGGATCGGCGCCGCCGCGGTCGGAGCGATGGCCGAGGACGAGGACCTCTTCGTTAACGGGCTGATCCTGACGGTACTGCCCGAGACGCTCGTCATTCTCGCGCTCGTCGTCGTCTTCATCGCCCAGTCGGCGTAACTCACCCTCACATCCATGAGTTTGGACACCGTCGCTGAGGATGTCCGAGACGAAGCCCGCGCGCGTGCCGACGAGATACGCGGAGCGGCCGAGTCCGAGGCGCAAGAGATCATCGCCGAGGCCGAGGCCGACGCCGAGCGACTCCGCGAGGAACGGCTTGCCGAGGTCGAGCGACAGATCGACCAGGAGCGCGAGCGGACGCTTTCGTCGGCCAAACTGGAGGCCAAACAGGAGCGGCTCGGGGCGCGTCGTGACGTCCTTGAGGACGTGTACGACGACGTCGAGGCGGCCATCGCCGACCTCAATGCGGACCGACGACGCGACCTGACCCGAGTGCTCCTCGACGCCAGCCTCGCGGAGTTCGACGACGACGAGGCCGTCGCCGTCCACACCCGGAGCGAGGACGTGGCGCTCCTCGAGGAGCTCGTCGCGGACCGAACCGCCGAGGTCGACGGCGAAGTCGACTGTCTCGGCGGGGTCGTCGCCGAGAGCGACACGTCCCGCGTCCGCGTGAACAACACGTTCGACTCGATCCTTGACGCCGTCTGGGACGACGAGTTGAAGCAGATATCGGAGCGACTGTTCGACCAATGAGCGCCGCCGGTCGCTCGAACCCGGAGTACGTCGTCGCGAGGGTACGCGCCCGTCGCGGCCGGCTGTACGGCGACGAGCAGTACCGGAAGCTCGTCCGGATGGGTCCCTCGGAGATCGCCCGGTTCATCGAGGAGTCGGGCTACGAGGCGGAGATCAACGCCCTCGGGAGCCGCCACAGTGGCGTCGATCTGATCGAGTACGCGCTGAACCGCAACCTCGCGAAGCAGTTCGACGCCATCCTCGACTGGAGCGAGGGCCGGCTGTACGACCTGATCGCCCGCTACCTCCGAAAGTTCGACGCGTGGAACGTGAAGACGGTCATCCGCGGCGTGTACACGGACACCGACGCCGACGACATCGAGGTCGACCTGATCCGTGCCGGCGAGTTCGACGACCGCCGGATCCGTCGCCTGCTGGAGGCCGACTCAATCGACGCCATCGTCGAGGTCCTCGAGGACACGATCTACGGCGACCCCCTCCGGGAGGCGTACGCGGAGTACGAGGAGACTGGCGTGCTGGTCCCCCTCGAGAACGCAGTCGACATGGCGTTCTACGAGCGGCTCCTGTCGGGGCTCGGGGGCGACGCACCGACCCGCCAGTACCGGCGGTTCCTCGAGGCCGAAGTCGACTTCCGGAACGCGACCAACGCGTTGCGGCTCGCGCGGTCGGGCGCCGACCTCGACCCCGCGGAGTACTTCATCGAGGGCGGCACCCTGCTCACTCGCGATACGCTCGCCCGCCTCGCCCGCAGCGTCGACGAGCTCGTCGAGCACATCGGGGAGAGCGAGTACGCCGACGACCTCGGTCCGGCGTTGCGCGACCTCGAGGAGTCGGACAGCCTCATCGAGTTCGAGCACGCGGCCGACACGGCCCTGTTGGCGTACGGCGACCGGCTCGGCGTGGTTCACCCGGTGTCGGTGACGCCGGTCATTTCGTACATCCTCGCCAAGGAGCGCGAGGTCGAGAACATCCGGGCGATCGCCCGCGGGACCGAGGCCGGGCTGTCGGCCGACGAGATCGAATCGGAGCTGGTGATAACATGAGTCAGGAGATAGCCGTCGTCGGGAGCCCGGAGTTCACGGCCGGCTTCCGACTCGCCGGCGTACAGGCGTTCGAGAACGTGCCCGCCGACGAGAAGGACGAGCGGCTCGATGACGCCGTCGAGCGGACCCTTGCCGACGACGGGGTCGGCATCATCGTCATGCACGACGACGACCTCGACCACCTCTCGCGGGGGACCCGCGAGCGCGTCGAGGGGAGCATCGAGCCCGTCCTCGTGACGCTCGGCGCGAGCGGCGCCGGCAGCGGCGGGCTCCGCGACCAGATCAAGCGAGCCATCGGGATCGACCTGATGGACGACGAGGAGACACAACATGAGTAAGGCAGACCAACCGGAGACCACCGGAGACGGTGTCATCCAGAGCGTGAGCGGTCCGGTCGTGAGCGCCCGCGACCTCGACGCCCGCATGAACGACGTCGTCTACGTCGGCGACGAAGGCCTCATGGGGGAAGTCATCGAGATCGAGGGCAACATCACGACGGTTCAGGTGTACGAAGAGACCTCCGGGGTCGCCCCCGGCGAGCCCGTCGAGAACACGGGCGAGCCGTTGTCGGTCGACCTCGGTCCGGGAGTGCTGGACGCCATCTACGACGGCGTCCAGCGCCCCTTGGACGTCCTGGAGGGCAAGATGGGAAGCCCCTACCTCGACCGCGGGGTCGACGCCCCCGGCATCGACCTCGAGGAGCAGTGGGAGTTCGAGCCCGCCGTCGAGGCCGGCGACACGGTCGAACCCGGCGACATCGTCGGGGTCGTTGAGGAGACGGTCACCATCGACCACAAGGTGATGGTGCCGCCGGACTCCGAGGGCGGCGAGGTCGTCGCCGTCGACTCCGGCTCCTTCACCGTCACCGAAACGGTGGCCGAGCTCGACACCGGCGAGGAGATCACCATGCATCAGGAGTGGCCGGTGCGCGAGGCGCGCCCGACCGTCGAGAAGCGGACGCCGCGAAAGCCGCTGGTGTCCGGCCAGCGAATCCTCGACGGGCTGTTCCCCATCGCGAAGGGCGGCACGGCCGCCATTCCGGGGCCGTTCGGCTCGGGGAAAACGGTCACCCAACACCAGCTCGCGAAGTACGCCGACGCGGACATCATCGTCTACGTCGGCTGTGGCGAGCGCGGCAACGAGATGACAGAGGTGATCGAGGACTTCCCCGAGCTCGAGGACCCGGCCAACGGCAACCCGCTGATGGCCCGGACCTCGCTCATCGCGAACACGTCGAACATGCCCGTCGCGGCGCGTGAGTCCTGTATCTACACGGGGATCACGATCGCCGAGTACTACCGCGACATGGGGTACGACGTCGCGCTGATGGCCGACTCCACCTCGCGGTGGGCGGAGGCCATGCGTGAGATCTCCTCCCGGCTGGAGGAGATGCCCGGTGAGGAGGGGTACCCGGCGTACCTCGCCGCCCGGCTGGCGCAGTTCTACGAGCGGGCCGGCTACTTCGAGAACATCAACGGCACCGAGGGGTCGGTGTCGGCGATCGGTGCGGTGTCGCCGCCCGGCGGCGACTTCTCGGAGCCGGTCACCCAGAACACGCTGCGCATCGTGAAGACGTTCTGGGCGCTCGACGCGGACCTGGCGGAGCGCCGCCACTTCCCGTCGATCAACTGGAACGAGTCGTACTCGCTGTACAAGGACCAGCTCGACCCGTGGTTCCAGGAGAACGTCGAGGAGGACTGGCCCGAGAAGCGGCAGTGGGCCGTCGACGTGCTCGACGAGGAGACGGAGCTACAGGAGATCGTCCAGCTCGTCGGGAAGGACGCGCTCCCGGACGACCAACAGCTCACCCTCGAGGTCGCTCGCTACCTGCGCGAGGCGTACCTCCAGCAGAACGCGTTCCACCCGGTTGACACCTACTGTCCCCCGGAGAAGACGTACCTCATGCTGACGACGATCGAGACGCTCAACGATGAGGCGTTCGACGCGCTGGATGCCGGCGTTCCCATCGAGGAGATCGTCGACATCGACGCCGCCCCGCAGATCAACCGGATCGGCGTTCAAGAGGAGTACGAGGAGTTCGTCGCGGAGCTCAAATCCGACATCGCCGAGGAGCTACGAAGCCTCTACTGATCATGAAAGAGTACCAAACCATCACCGAGATCAGCGGCCCGCTGGTGTACGCCGAGGTCGACGAGGCGATCGGCTACGACGAGATCGTCGAGATCGAGACGGCACAAGGGGAGACGCTGCGCGGACAGGTGCTCGAATCCTCGGAGGGCGTCGTCGCCATCCAGGTGTTCGAGGGCACGTCCGGTATCGACCAGAATGCGTCCGTCCGCTTCCTGGGCGAGACGATGAAGATGCCCGTCACCGAGGACCTCCTCGGGCGGGTGCTCGACGGCTCCGGCCGCCCGATCGACGACGGCCCGGAGATCGTCCCCGAGGAACGACAGGACATCGTCGGCGCGGCGATCAACCCGTACTCCCGGGAGTACCCCGAGGAGTTCATCGAGACGGGCGTCTCCGCCATCGACGGTATGAACACCCTCGTCCGCGGCCAGAAGCTCCCGATCTTCTCCAGCTCCGGCCAGCCGCACAGCGAACTGGCGATGCAGATCGCCCGGCAGGCCAGCGTGCCCGAGGAGGAGACGGAGGGCGAGGACGGCTCCGAGTTCGCCGTCATCTTCGGCGCGATGGGGATCACCCAGGAGGAGGCCAACGAGTTCATGCAGGACTTCGAGCGCACCGGCGCGCTGGAGCGCTCGGTCGTCTTCATGAACCTCGCGGACGACCCCGCCGTCGAGCGGACGGTCACGCCGCGAATGGTCCTAACGACGGCCGAGTACCTCGCGTTCGAGAAGGACTACCACGTGCTGGTTATCCTCACGGACATGACCAACTACTGCGAGGCGCTCCGCGAGATCGGCGCGGCCCGCGAGGAGGTTCCCGGCCGACGTGGCTACCCCGGATACATGTACACCGACCTGGCACAGCTGTACGAGCGCGCCGGCCGGATCCAGGGCCGTGACGGGTCGGTCACCCAGATCCCGATCCTCACGATGCCGGGCGACGACGACACCCACCCGATCCCGGACCTGACCGGGTACATCACGGAGGGACAGATCTACGTCGACCCCGACCTCAACAGCCAGGGACTCCAGCCGCCCGTCAACGTCCTGCCCAGCCTCTCGCGGCTGATGGACGACGGGATCGGCGAGGGGCTCACCCGCGAGGATCACGAGGACGTCGCCAACCAGATGTACGCGGCGTACGCGGAGGGCGAGAACCTGCGTGACCTCGTGAACATCGTCGGCCGCGAGGCGCTCTCGGAGCGCGACAACAAGTACCTCGACTTCGCCGACCGGTTCGAGACGGAGTTCATCGACCAGGGCTTCGATACGAACCGCGACCTCGTGACGACGCTGGAGATCGGCTGGGACCTCCTCTCGATGCTGCCGAAGGACGCGCTCAACCGCATCGACGAGGAGTTCATCGAGACGTACTACCGCGAGGACGACTCCGAACACGAAGTCGTCGAGGCGGCGGACTGACGCCGAGGCGGCCGACCCGTCTGAAAAGAATTAACCCCGTCGGCGCGGAACATCCGACCAAGAGATGGCCGAGGACGTCAAACCGACGCGAAAGAACCTGATGGCGATCGAGGACCGCATCGAGCTCTCCGAACGCGGTCACGACACGCTCGAACAAAAGCGTGACGGCCTCATCATGGAGTTCATGGACATCCTCGATCAGGCCCAAGACGTCCGTGCGGACCTGTCGGACGATTACGAGACCGCCCAACGGACGATCGACATGGCCCGGGCGATGGAGGGAGACGTCGCGGTCCGCGGCGCGGCCGCAGCGCTGAAGGAGCACCCCGAGATCACCACCCGGTCAAAGAACATCATGGGAGTCGTCGTCCCACAGATCGAGTCCACGAAGGTGAAAAAGA
Source organism: Halorubrum sp. (assembly GCA_028275105.1). GTDB lineage: Archaea > Halobacteriota > Halobacteria > Halobacteriales > Haloferacaceae > Halorubrum. The sequence continues at coordinate 462 of JAQCNI010000107.1, read as the reverse complement.
GCATCGACGAGCGCGGGTACGGGCTGCTCGGCTCCTCGGCCCGCATCGACGAGGCGGCCGACGCCTACGAGGAGCTGCTCGAATCGATCATCCTCGCCGCCGAGGTCGAGACGGCGATGAAGAAGATGCTGGAGGAGATCGAAACGACGAAGCGCCGCGTCAACGCCCTCGAGTTCACCCTGTTGCCCCAGCTGTACGAGAACCAGGAGTACATCGAACAGAAACTCGAAGAACAGGAGCGTGAGGAGATCTTCCGCATGAAGAAAATTAAAGACAAAAAAGAATCCGAGGAGGCAGAAGCGGAGCAGGAGGACGATGACGCGGAACTGGCGGAAGCGTAACCGACCCCTCCCTACTTCGCTCGGTCTTGCGACCTCGCTCGTGGAGGGAGGGGCTTTGATGTGGGACTCGCCGTCAGTTGTCGCCGGGGGGGAAGGTCATTCCCCACCCGTACCGAACGAC
>JAQCNI010000106.1 GCA_028275105.1 Halorubrum sp. | reverse complement strand
CGGGCACGTCCGCGCCCGAGGCCGCGTCCACGCGCGAACAGAAGTGTTCGTTGCGCTCTGCCTCCGCCTCGTTGTTGCCATCACCAACTACGAGCGAGGAAACGATCCGGGCTGTGAGAAGCTATGAGATGGATTCTATGACAGGCTCTATGATCCCTAACAGAACTTGGAGAAGAGGAGGGTGAGAAGCGTTCTATGACACCCTCGGCCGTACAGCGAAACGGGGGCGGATCGCCCCATCCGCTGCGGATCCAACGGAGCGATACCGACCGACGGCCCGCACCCGCCCCGCAATCCCGACGTCAGACCCGAACCTCGACCATGAGGACCGACTCCGACGACTCCCCGAGCACGTCGCGCACGCGGTCCCACGAGAGGTCGGCCCGGGCGGTGACGGTCCCCGCCGCGATCGCGCCGCAGGCGTTGGCGACGAGCAGAGGGGCCGAGTAGTCGCGCGGGTCGTGCGAGAACCCCCCGTCGCCGACGATCTCGGGATCTCGGAGCGCCGTCCCGAGGAAGCCGGCCGCGAACGCGTCGCCCGCGCCCACGGTGTCGACCGCGTCGACGTCGAACCCGGGATGTGAGACGCTTCCACGGGGCGTGTAAACGGTCGCGCCGTCGCCGCCGCGTTTGACCGCGGCGACGCGGTCCGCGGGCGCACGCGGGTCGACGGCGGTCGCCTCCGCGAGCGTGTCGGCCTCCCGGTCGTTCACGAACAGCAGGTCCGTGGCGGCGAGCGCGTCGTCGTACCCCCGGTCGGTGACGCGGCGGCCGGGGTCGAAGCTACCGGTCGGCCCGAGTTCGGCCGCGGTCGTCGCCAGCGCGGCCGCGGTCTCGGGCTGCTGGCCGGTCAGGTGGAGGTGGTCGGCGGCCGCGAGCGCGTCCCGGTCGAGGTCGGCCGTCGAGAACGACTCGTTCGCGCCGTCGTTGGCGAGCAACAACAGCTCCCCCGCCCCGTCGACGATCACGTACGTGACCGAGGTGGCCGCGTCGGCGTCGACGAGCACGTGGCCGGGGTCGACGCCCGCACTGGCGAGTTCCCGAAGCGCGAGCGCTCCCGACTCGTCGCCGCCGACGCTGCCAAACACGGTCGACCGTCCGCCGAGCCCGACGAGACCGACCGCGACGTTGGCGGCGCTGCCGCCGCCGGACTGCTCGAGCCGCTCGATCCGGGTCTCGCCGTCCCGCTCGGGCAACTGGTCGACGTGGATCGTCACGTCCCAGTTGATGTGGCCCGCCGTGACCACCGTCGGCGACTCGTCCGGGGGATCCGAGCCGGGAACGGCATCGATGTTGATGCCGTCGATCCGGGTGGCGCCGTCGTCGACGACCCCGGATTCGGCGTCGTCGACGACCCCGGATCCCCCCGCGGGACCGCCCGCCCCGTCGCTCATGGCTCGGCCCACGGCACCGCGGCTCCCTCGCCGAACAGCTCTCGCATCAGCGTCACGATGCTCTCGGGCGGAAACTGGCCGTGCTCGGTGACGATCGCGTCCATGTACCGCGGCGGCGTCACGTCGAACGCGGGGTTCTCGACCGCGACGTCGCCGATCGACTCGCGGACGTCGTCGTCGATCACCTCGCTCTCGTCGCGCATCTCGATCTCGACCGTATGGCCCGTCAGCGTCTCCGGATGGAGCTTGATCGTCTGTGCCGCGGTCATGATCGGGACCCCACGCTCGCGAGCGTTTACCGCGAGCCCCGACGTGCCGATCTTGTTGATCACGCCGCCGTCCGCGGCGATCGAGTCGGCTCCGACGAGGACGTGGTCGACCTCGTCGAGGGCGCGTCTCGCCGCCGAGTCGACGACGAGCGTGACGGGAACGTCGATATCGCGGAGCCGTTCGGCGGTGATATGCCCCTGGTTCCGCGGACGGGTCTCCTTGACGATTGCCGAGATCGACTTCCCCTGGTCGACGGCGGCCTCGATACACGCCAGCGCGTCCGTCGAGTGGCAGTGGGTCATCACCGTGTCGCCGTCCGCGAGCCGGTTCGCACCCACCCGGCCGAGGTCCGCCCGCGCGCCGTCGAGTTGGTCGACGAAGGTCTCGGCCGCGCGGACGACGTTCCGCCGGAGCGCCTCGACGTCGTGACCCTCCATCCGCTGGAGGACGTACCGGAGGGCATTGGGCAACGACACCGCCGTCGGGCGGGTCCGGTGAAGCGTCCGGGCGGCCGCGCGCATCGACGCGCGGAACGCCGCGGGCGAATCGGCGTCGACCGCCTCGGCCTGCGCGGCCAGCGCCTCGGCCGCCTCGGCCGCGATCGTGGCCGCGCCGCGTATCTCCATCGCCGCGATCGCCTCGGCTGACTCGGTGACCGCGGGGACGGGCTCCGGGTCGGTCATATCTACCGTAGCCGCCGGGAGCCTGATAAAACCGCACCCCGCCCCCGCAGCGACGGAACACTGTCCCCCGGACGACGGCTACCGCCCTGAACGGCCGGATGTCGACCGCCAAGCGAGGGACAACACTAAGCCCGACCGCGCCCCCAATCGGAGTATGTCGAGCGTCCCGTTCGGCGTCGCCCGCTTCGATTCGCTCCTGGACGGCGGCGCGCCGCCGGGGAGCGTCGTGCTGCTCGCCGGCGAGGCGGGGGCAGGCGCGCGGGAGTTCATGTACACGAGCGCGGCGATAAACGCCCTTTCGCGGACGGACGCGGAGCTATTCGACCTGTACTACGGCGACACCCGGGGCGACGCCGTCGTCCCGCCGGAGGTCCACTACCTCTCGTTTACCGCCGGGGAGGCGGCACTCACCCGAGAGATGCGATACACGATGGCGGACGAGATCGTCGACGCCGCCGTCGACGGGATCGACTTCCGGGACCTCTCGCCGGAGTTCTTCCAGCTCAGCCCGATCCCCCGCGAGTGGTACGAGGGGGAGACGACGACGATCACGGAACTGGGCGACCGCGACCGATACGACGACGTCCTGACCGCCTTCGGCGACTACCTCACGGAGCACGCCGCCGGCAACCTCGTCTGTATCGACTCCGTGACCGACCTCGTCTCCGTCGTCTCCGACGACCTCGAGTGGAGCGACATCGCGATGGTGATGAAGGGGCTGAAGAAGGTCGCTGCCCGGTGGCAGGGGCTGTTGCTGGTGTTGGTCAACGTGGACTCGCTGACCGAACAGGAGTTCGGAACGCTGATCGACGCGGCCGGCGGAACGCTCCAGTTTGCCTGGGAGAGCGGCGGGTCAAAGCGCGCCCGAACCATGTTCGTCCGGGAGTTCCGCGGCGTGCTCTCGCGGCTCGAAACGGAGAACATCGTCCGGTTCGAGACGGAAGTCCACGAGGGCGGCTTCGACATCAGCGACGTCCGAAAGATCCGGTGAGTATCGATCCGGAGAACGCCGCGACAGGTTACTTAAGGCTCCCTCCCGAAGTTGCCGCAGATGCGGGGGATGTCGTCATGAGTGACTTCGACTGGGGCCTGACGTCCGAGAAGGGTACCGCGAGTCACGACGGCGGCTCCGAGGACGCCGGGTCGGGGTCGGAGTCCGCCGAAGCGGAGTCCACCAAAGCGGACGCCGACCCCTCCGGGGGCGACCCCGAACCCCAGAGTGGCCTCGAAACGCCTGACGGCGGAAGGGTGGAACCGCCCGACGGCGACCGACCGAACGCCCCCGACGAACGTCGCGCGGCCCTGACCGAACTCGAGGAGGCGACGGAGCGGCTCGATGGCGCCATGGAGTCGATGTGGTCGGACCTCGAAACCCTCGAGGCTCGCGTCGACGAGGACGTCGAGGACCTTCGGGAGCGAGTCGTGCGGATCTACCGCGACGTCGAAGGGAAGGCCCCCGAGGATCACACACATCCGGAGACGGTCGACCGGCTTGACGAGATCGCCGACGATTACGACGAACTCACGGACCGTCTCGATGCGGTCGCCGACGCCGTCGACGACCTCGAGGGGGTCGACGACCGGATCACGGACGTCGAATCGCGTGTCGACGAGTTGGTCGAGGCGACCGACGACGTGTCCGGGAAGCTCTCGCAGGTCGCCAGCGCCGTCGTCCGGACGCAACGGCGACTGCGGGCCATCGAACGCGACCGTACCGAGCGGGAACGCCTCGACGGGATTCTGGCCGAGGCGAACCGCCACGGCGTCGGTAAGGCCGAGTGTGCGGGCTGCGGAAACGCCGTCCGACTGTCGTTGCTATCGAAGCCCGAGTGCCCGTACTGCGAGAGTCGGTTCGACGAGGTCGAACCGGCCAAGCGGTTCTACCGAACGTCACGGCTGACCGTCGACGACAGGCCCGCCCTGAAGGGGACCGTCGCGGCGAACGCCGACCGCGGTGAGCGTAGCGATCACGGAGAACGCGGCGTGGATGGGGACCGGAACCGCGACGCGGGCGGGTTCGACGAGCCCGACCGGCCCGACGGCGACGACCGCGACGACGACAATCCGGCCGGTCGAGAGGTTAGTACCCGGGAGGGTGGAGCGACCACGTCGGCTGACGGAACGGAGCCGACCGAATCGGACGACCCGGCGGACGAGCCCGACCGGACCGACCCCGAGGAGCGTGGCGGGTCATGAGCGACGACCCGCTGGAGGGCGAAGCCGACGACACGGCCTCCCTGGGGGGCGAAGCCGATACCGATCCGTTTGAGTGGGACGATTCCGAACCCGATCCGTTCGACGAGGACGATGCGAGTCCGTTTGACGAGGACGATGCGAGTCCGTTCGACGGGGACGATGCGAGTCCGTTTGACGAGGCGGACGCCAACACCTTCGCGGAGCTGGAGACGGACCACCTGGCCGAACCGAGCGGGGTGTTCGAGCGGATGGAAGTCGAGGAGATCGACGTCGACGAGGTGTGGGACGCACTTGACGTCGACCTCGACCAGCGACTGCCGCCGGGACCGTCGGCCGGAGTGGCCGCGGCCGGGGAGACGGAGACCGACCACGTCGTCAGCAAGCGGAGCTACTGCCAGCGCTGCCCGTACTTCGCCGACCCGCCGGAGACCGCCTGTACACACGACGGGACGGCGATCCTCGAATCGATCGGGTTCGACGAGTTCCGCGTCCACAACTGTCCGATGGTGGCCGACGAGGGACCGCAGTTCGATCGGAACGAGTGACTGCGACGTGACGGCCGCCGAAATGGGAGGGCCCCGATCGGACGAGAGGACCGCGATCTGACGCGAGGCGAGGAAGAACCGGCGATGAACGAGCCGGGACGACGTCACGGGAGCTAAAAGGGACCGGACCCTAGGATGGCAAACGACATGCAGTTCTGTGACGAGTGTGGTTCGATGATGGTCTCTCGCGACGGGGAGATGGTGTGTCAGAGCGACGACTGCGGGGCGACGATGGAGCGGGACGAGGAGCTCGCGGAGCGGTTCGAATCGACCGTCGAACAGGCCGACGACGACGTGATCGAGACGGAGGAGGGCGCGAACTTCGAGGGGAAACCCACCGCGACCGACGTCGTCTGTGACGCCTGTGGCCACGACGAGGCGTGGTACACGATCAAACAGACCGGCGCGGCCGACGAGCCGCCGACCCGATTTTTTAAATGTAAGGAGTGCGGCCGGCGCTGGCGCGGGTACAGTTGATCGTGCGTCCGAAACGGAACCGAACCGGGGCGTCGAGACGCGCTCCGGACGGGGCCGCGTTCGCGCTCGTCGTCGGCGCCGCCGCGCTCCTCGCCCTCCTCGCCATCCGACGGACCGCTACGTTCTGGCGACTTCGACTCGGTCTCGGGCGGCTCCTCGCCCGGCTCCCGGAGCGCGTGCCGGATCACGTTCGCGTCCTCCCGCCGCCGGCCGAGGAGTACGTCGGAACGCTTCCCTGGAGCCCGACCGAGGCCCGGGCACGGCTCCCGCGTGCCGGATTCTCCGAGCAGGTGCGGGCGTACTTCCACGCGTACGACCGCGACGGCGAGGCGGTCCACGAGGTCGGGAGCTTCATGCGAAAACCCGACGGGTTCACCGGCGAGTATCAGCTCCACGTCCGGCTGTTCCCCGACCCGAACGGCGGGACGGAGGTCTGGGCCCACTGGGAGCGGAACCCGTACGTCGCCCCGTTGAGGCACCTCCGGATGGACGGCTACGACCCGGCGGAGGGCGAGCGTCGGGTCCGCGAACTGCTCGACGAACTGGAGTGACCCGGGGCAGTCCGGAGGATGACGCGCCGGTCAGCCGGACAGCCAGCGGTCGAACGTCCCGCTGACCGCGTCGGCGACGTCGCCGGCGCACCCGACGAAGCGGTGGTCCGCCTCGAACGACCCCGAGCACTCGGGCCCGCTCGACGACCGGCTCCCAGTCGGCGGTCAGTCGCTCGTCGCCCCGACGGCCACCATGCTGGGGGTACGGGTGGCAGGCGACGATGATCGAGTCGGTCGTGGCAGCGTTGTCGGCGGCGGCATCCAGTACCGCGCGGACGCCGCGGCCGCCCGGGACGAGGACGCGCTCGCTCACGGCACCGGCGTCACGTCGCCGACGCCGTCGAGGGCGGCGAGGTCGTCGGTGAGCGCCGCCTGCTCAACCCCGGCCTCGTAGTAGAACACGACGTCGAACGTCCCGTCGCGGAGGAGCTGTTGACACTCCCAGACGAACGCCTCGTCGTCGAGGGTGCGACCCTGAAACTGGTTCGAGGAGAAGTCCGTGTCGTCGTTGCCGGCCTCGATGTACGTCTCGCCCGTTCCGGCGTGGTCGGCGATCACGTCGTTGACGGCGACGGTCAGCTCCTGAAGCTCCAGATCCTCCTCGCCGCGTAGCGTCGTGTGGGCGATACAGCCGACGAGCTCGATATCGCCCGGTTCGATGAGGGCTTTCGTCCGCTCGTAGAGGTCCGGCTCAGGCGTCTCACTCATGTCCGGCGATTCGACACCCGACGCTAAACGAGTGGCGATCCGGACGCACGACCGCCGTCTTACTGAAGGCGAGTAGTTATCTGATCATGCCCTTCCTCGATCCGGACGAGACCGTCATCAGAGAGGTCCGAGAGGAGATCGCGAAGCCACTCGCGGCCGTGCTCACCGTCAGGTGTGTAGTCCACTCGAATCCGATGGCCGAGCGTGTCCAAGTCCATCTCGTCGTGTTCGCCGAGGAGTCGTACGATCCGCCCGCGGAACTGTCGCCTGCTCCCCTCGAAGCTCGGCTGTGTCGGAACATCGGGCGCGGTGAAGTCGCCGGTCTGGTACGCGTGACACCACTCGCGCCACGGGCAACTTGCCTCATCACACCGCGGTTTCTTTCCGCAGGCGACGCCGCCAAGTTCCATGATCGCGTTGTTCCAGACGCGAGACTCGCCGTCCCGCATTAGCAGCGACGCGACGCGCTCGAACGCCCCGTCGTCGTCCGGAACGTCGAACGCGCGGTATAGAACCCGTTTCACGTTGGTGTCGACGACCGCGTCCCCGTCGTTGAACGCGAAGGAGGCGACGGCGTTGGCGGTGTACGGCCCGACACCCATCAGCTGCCGGAGCTCCTCCGGGGTCTCCGGAAACCGTCCGTCGTACTCGGTCTCGACCTGCGTCGCCGCCTCGTGGAGGTACTTCGCTCGGTTGTTGTACCCCAGGGAGTGATCCGACCAGAAGGCGACGACGTCGGCGCGGTCGGCGGCGGCGAGGTCGGCGGCCGTCGGCCAGCGGTCGAGGAACGCCTCCCATGCGGGGACGACCCGGTCAAGTTGGGTCTGCTGGCTCATCACCTCGCTGACGAGGACCGCGTGTGGGTCCTCGGTGTCCCGCCATGGAAACGTTCGGTGTCCGGCCTCGTACCACTCGATCAGCGCGTCGCGGACCGCCTCGCGGTCCGCCGGGAGGCCCGAGGCATCGCCGTCGGCGAGCGACGATCCGGATCCGTCTGCGACAGGTGGCTCGGCGGACTCCTCGTCGGGATCGGCCATACGTTCGATCGGCGAGCCGACGGTTTATCCGTGGTGGTCAGGGAACGGCCAAGTCGGCGGTGCCGTCGGAGTCGGCGGTACCGACAAAATCGCCGGATTCCCCCGCAACCGACCCGTCAATTCGCCTCCGCGATCGCGGTCGTCAGCAGGTCACAGCCGAGGTCGATCTCGCGTTCGGTGACGTCGAGCGGCGGCAGGACTCGAAGGACCGTGTGGCCGCACGCCAGCGTGAGCAGCCCGTGGCGCACGGTGCGCTCGACGACCTCGTCGCGGCGGTCCGTCGTGTCGAACTCGACGGCGAGCATCAGGCCCTTTCGGCGCACGTCGACGACGCCGTCGGGGTCGGCGTCGGCGATCGTCTCACGAAACTGTCGACCGCGGACGGTGGCGTTCTCCATGAGCCCGTCCTCGCGGATCGCGTCGATCGTCAGCGAGCCCTGAAGCGAGGCGATGATGTCGCCGGCCCCCCACGTCGAGGAGATCCGACCGGTCTCCGCCGGGAACACGTCCGACCGAGAGACGGTCGCACCGACCCGGAGTCCCTTGGCGCTCGTGATCACGTCGGGCTCGAGCGCGTAATGGTCCGATCCCCACATTTTGCCGGTCCGGCCGAGCCCGGACTGGATCTCGTCGGCGATGAGCGTGATGTCGTGCTCGGCGGCGAGTGCGGCGACCTCGTCGGTGAACGCATCCGAGGGGAACCGGTAGCCACCCTCGCCCTGGATCGGCTCCAGGATCAGGTATGCGACCTCGTCGGGGTCGACGTGGCCCGTCTCCGGGTCGAGTTTCTCCCGCAGTCGCGAGACGCCGTCGGCGAAGAGGCCGCACGAGCAGGTCCCGAGCGTACACGTCCGGTCCGCACAGAACGGGACGTCGTGGACGGTGCTGATCTCGGGGAAGTCGCGCCGATACACCGACCTCGACCGGTTCAACGAGAGCGCGCCGAGAGTCCGGCCGTGGAACGCCCCGTCGAACGTGATCGCGTACTTCGCGCCGTCGGCGTCGTCGTACGCGGCCTTGATCGCGTTCTCGACCGCCACCGCGCCGGAGTTTGAGAGGAACACGGTGTCCATGTCGTAGTGGGCGGTGATCTCGGTGAGCCGTTCCATGAGGTCCGCGGGCCCGGGCGCGTCCTCGCCCGGCGGCTCGCCGTCGGAGACGTAGAAGTCCTGTCCGGCGATCTTCAGCGGGTCAACGAGGTCGAACTCCTCGAGGGGTTCCATGATGAGCGGGTTGTTGTACCCGAGCGGAGCGGAGGCGACGTGGCTGGTGAAGTCCAACAGCGTGTTGCCGTCAACGTCGGTACAGAACGGCCCGGTCGCGGGCGCGGTGTGGTCCCACACGAACTCGTAGACGTACGTGCTTGGCGCGGCCGAGCGGTGATGGTGATCGACCCACTCCCTCGCTCGCTCGCCGGGAAAGTCGGTTACGTCGGGGGTCACCGCGTCTCGATCCATACGGAATCGCCAAGCCGGATGACGAAAGAACGGCGTGCTCCACGCGATCACCGGTCCTGCGATCGGACGTGCGCCGGCGGAGACCGTCTCAGTGCTCGACGTACTGGGTTTCCCAGTCGGACCGGGCGTCGATCTCGCGCTGACCCCGTCGCGTGAGGGTGTAGTAGTTCGTGCGTCGGTCGCGTTGGCCCTTCTCGACGAGCCCCTTTTCGACGAGGGTGTCGAGGTTCGGGTACAGCCGACCGTGGTGGACCTCCTTTTCGTAGTACTCCTCGAGCTCGTCCTTGATCGCCAGTCCGTGGGGCTCGTCGAGGCCGGCGATCACGTAAAGCAAGTCCCGTTGAAAACCTGTGAGGTCATACATGCTACTGAATGAATATACATATCGGAAATTAATAAGTATATCGTTATATATATCCCACATCCGGTGTCTTCGGACGCTTACCACGCCGATCGGCGTAATCTATTACTGTCAGACGCAAAACCATCCGCCGCCCGAGACGGCGAACTGTCGGGCCGGAGGCAATGTATGTGACCGTACACATCTCGATGAGGGGACACGGTATCGACGGACGGGATGGTCCGTCAGGGAAACGGGATGTAGCCCGAACGGACCGGTGGCTCGCGGCATCGTCGTGGACGGACCGATGGCTCGTGGCGTCATCATCGAGAACGGACGGCGCCGTGCGCGGAAAAAAGCCGCGCGCAGCGTCGTCCGAGATCGGTCCCCGCTGACGCTTCGGCCCTCCAGACGAAGCGTCACGCGAACATACCGCATTGAGAGGTATAAAGTTAACGAGCGCGCGCGGCGACCCGATCCGAACGCCGGAGGAAGACGTCCGGAGTTATCGAAACGGGTAATTTGAGTGTGGTATTTTTATACACTCGGTCGGGAGACCCCAATAGCATGTCAGAGGAGATAGCGTTCGTCTGTACGGCGGCCGGGTGCGAGTCGGGACCGTGGGAAGGGGCCCACGACGCGATGGCCCACTGCGAGCAACATCCGGCCCACGGGTACACCGGGCGACCGCGCTCGAAGGTGGACCACGCGATCCCCGCGACGTCGGTCCGTGAACGGGACAACCGGAACCTCCAGCACAAGGGGCATCCACAGGGCGCGCTCGCGGAACAGGACTAGATCCCGGCTTTCCGGACCCAGTTGGCCCCGTACAGCCCGCTTTCCTTCGGCCCGACCGATCGTTTTCACTCGGCTCAACCGACCGTTTCCCCGTGGTGGGCCGCGCCCACGACCGGTCGCCCCCCGGCCGATCACTCCTCGTCGAGGAGGCCGAGGTCCTCGGCGACGAGGTCCGCCAGCCGGTCTTTCAGCGCCGGGTCGACCTCCGCTACCTCCTCACCGTCGTGTTTTCCCTCGTTGTGTCGGGCGAGCGTGTCCGCCACGTTCGAAAGCGGGACCGTAGTCTCCGTTCCGCAGTCGGGACACACGATCGGGACGGTCGGTTCCTCGGTAGACATCGTTGTAACGCTCACGGGTGGCGGGTATAGGCCTTCGGGAACGCCAGTACCTATGCCGACGGGGCTCCGAGTGGACGTATGCGCGTCGTCGTAACCGGAGCGGCCGGCGGGATCGGGAGCGGCGTCGTCGAAACGCTGGCGGCGGCCGGTCACACGGTCGTGGCGGTCGACCACGACGCCGACGGCCTCGCCGCGCTCCCCGAAGAGGTCGAGACCCGCACGGTCGACCTCCGGGAGGCCGACGCCGTCCAGAACGCGCTGTCCGGGATCGACGTCGACGCCGTCGTGTCCTGCGTCGGCGGCTACGAGATTGCCGCGCTCGAGGACACCACCCCGAACTCGTTCCGCCGGCAGCTCGAGACGAACCTCACCGCCGTCCACACGGTCGTCCACGCCACCGCCCCGACGCTCCGCGCCCGCGGCGGCCGGGTCGTCGTCGTCGGATCGATGGTCGGCAGCGTGCCCCTCCCGTATCACGGCGCATACAGCGCCGCGAAGGCCGGACTCGACGGGTACGTCGGCGCGCTCCGTCGGGAGCTCGAATCGCGGGGGGCCACGGTCACGCTGGTCGAGCCGGGGCCGGTCAGAACCGGGTTCAACGAGCGCGCCATCGAGGGGCTCGACTCGCAGTCGGGGAGCGCGTACGCCGACATCTATCGGCAGTTCGACGCGTACACCCCGGCCGCGACCGACGTCGATACCGTGGTCGAGACCGTCGTCACGGCGACGACGGCCGAGGATCCCCGAACCCGCTACCGGGTGAGTCCGCGCGCGCGATGGCTCCCGTGGCTGGCCGCCGTGCTCCCGGACCGGCTGTACGACCGGTTCGTCCGGGCCGGACTGCCCGGCGGGGTCCTCGGGCGACTGATCGATCGGTAGCGGGACCGCCGCGACCCGCGGTGAGCCACGGCGGCCCCGGAGCCGGGTCGGACGCGACCCGGAAACCCCTAGGTCCCGGCGGCCCAACCCCGGGTATGGTCGAGGCACCAGCGACAGACGAGGGGTGGTTCACGCTACACGAGTTCCGATCGATCGACTGGGACGCGTGGCGGTCCGCGCCCGACCGGGCGCGGGAGCGGGCCGTCGCGGAGGGCGAGTCGTACCTGCGTGGGCGCGAGCAGCTCGTCGACGCCGACGCCGGCGACTCCGCGGTCTTCTCCGTGCTCGGACACAAGGCCGGCCTGCTGACGATCCACTTCCGGCCGACGCTCGACGACCTCTCGACGATCGAGCGGGGGTTCGAACACACCGCGCTCGCCGAGTTCACCTCGCTGGAGTCGTCGTACGTTTCGGTCACGGAAGTGTCGGGGTACGTCTCGGACGCCTACTTCGCGGACGATGACGCGAGCGACGAGGGTGATGCGGGCGGTGGGGGCGATGACGGCGACGCCGGTGACGACGGCGCAGGCAACGACGATGGCGAGAGCAACGACGACGGGATCAACGAGGGGCTCCGCCGCTACATCGAGGGGAAGCTGAAGCCGGAAATGCCCGACGACGAGTACGTCTCCTTTTATCCGATGAGCAAGCGGCGCGGCGAGGAGTACAACTGGTATGACCTGTCGTTCGAGGAGCGCGCGGAGCTGATGTCGGGACACGGCGACGTTGGACGCGAGTACGCCGGGCGGATCAAACAGGTGATCGCCTCCTCGGTCGGCTTCGACGACCACGAGTGGGGCGTGACGCTGTTCGGGGCGGACCCGACGGACATCAAGGACATCGTCTACGAGATGCGCTTCGACGAGTCGTCCTCGCGGTACGGCGAGTTCGGTCGATTCTACGTCGGGCGACGGTTCCCCCCGAGCGATCTCGGCGCGTACCTCGCCGGCGGGACCGTCCCGACCGGCGGCGAAGGGGGTCCCGAGGGACGCGGCGACGCCGGGGGCGCACACGGGGGGCACGGCGACGACGGATCGTCCCGCGGGACTGGCGGGCACGGCGGCGGCGCGAGTCACGGCAGTTCGGCCCACGGCGACCACCCACACGGCGAGGAGAACGCCGGAGGCAAGGGGGACCACCCGCACGGCGAGGCCGCCGGCGGAGGCGAGGGGCGGGGGGACGCGGCGCGCGAGTCGGAGGGCGTTTCGGACGCGGAGATCCGCGGCGAACTCGCCGACCTCAACGTGTACGCCGGCAAACCCCACGGCGAGGACGTGTTCGCGACGGTGCTGTACAGCGAGGCCGACGTCGACGAACTGTTCGAGGAGGTCGAGGGGTTACGCGCCAACTTCGACCACTACGGCACGCATACCACGACGGCGGTGTACGAGGGCCGTGACGCCGACCGCGCCGCGGTGGTTTCGGTCTGGGAGACGGCGTCGGCGGCGGAGACCGCGGCCGGCTTCCTCTCCGACCTCCCTGAGGTCGTCGCCCGCGCCGGCGAGGAGTCCGGGTTCGGCACGATGGGGATGTTCTACACCGCGAAACCCGACCGTCGCGGGGAGTTCGTCGACGCCTTCGACGACGTCGGCGGTCTGCTCGCGGACATGGAGGGACACGTCGAAACCGACCTCATGGTGAACGTCGAGGACGACACCGACATGTTCATCGCCAGCCAGTGGCGCGCGAAGGCGGACGCCATGGAGTTCTTCGGGTCGGACGCGTTCCGCGAGACGGTGGAGTTCGGCCGCGAGGTTCTTGCGGACCGACCGCGGCACGTGTTCCTGGCGTAGTCGCCGGGGCGTCCCCGAATCGGCCGCCCACCCCGACCGCACCCTTTTAATTTCCGCGTCGGCGAACGACCGGGCATGTTCGACACGATCGTGGTCGCGACGGACGGCTCCGACAGCGTCGGTCGGGCGATCGACGTCGCGATCGACGTGGCCGCCCGCTTCGACGCGGCGGCTCACGCGCTGTACGTCGTCGACGCGAGCGAGATCGAGTCGTCGCCGGACGAGGTCCGCGATGACCTCCGCTCCGCGCTCGGCGACCGCGGGCGGAACGCCCTCGACGACGTCGTCGAGGCCGCGAGCCGACGGAACGACGGCCTCGACGTGACGACCGACGTGCGGGAGGGACGGCCGGCCAAGGAGATCTCGGAACACGCCCGCGACGTCGACGCCGACCTCGTCGTGATGGGAACGCGCGGGCGACACGGCGAGAACCGCTTCCTCATCGGGTCCGTCGCCGAGCGCGTCGTCAGGACCTGTCCGGTCCCGGTGTTGACCGTGCGCCAGCTCACGGGTGAGGACCCGGAGTAGGCAGGGTCCGGCGTCGACGTCGATCGGGTGATCGGGCGGGTCGTCGAGGTCGACCGGACGGTCGGACGGCCCATCGATCGGCCCTCGTTCCGGAACGCCGCGTCAGAACACCCGGTTCCGGAGGTCGTCGTCGCCCGCGTCGAGCCGTTCGAGGTTCTCGGCGAGGATGTCGGTGAGGCGTTCGAAGTACTCGGGGGTATGGCCCGCGTTGTGCGGCGTGATCGTGACGTCCGTGAGCCCCCAGAGCGGGTGATCCTCCGGGAGGGGTTCGGGGTCCGTTACGTCGAGGGCGGCCCCGCGGATCGCGTTCGACCGGATCGCGGACACGAGCGCGTCCGTGTCAACGACCCGGCCGCGGGCGATGTTCACGAGGACGGCGTCCGTGCGCATCGTCCGGAAGACGTCGTCGTCGATCAGGCCCTCGGTGGCGTCCGAGAGCGGACACGCGAGCGCGACGTACTCCGCGTCGGCGACGGCCTCGTGGATCCGGTCGAATCCGTACACCTCGTCGGTGGGGCCCCCTTTCTCGGGCGTGTAGCGGACGCCGACCGTCTCGACGTCGAACGCGGAGAGGCGGTCGACGATGGCGTGGCCGATCGCGCCGAGTCCGACGACGGCGACGCGCGAACCGTACACTTCGGTCGTCGGATACGAGCGCCACTCGCGGCGCGCCTGCTGCCGCTTCGCGCGCGGGAACCCGTGTGCGTGGCCGATCATCGCGCCGACGACGTACTCCGAGATGTTCGGACCGTGAACGCCGGACGCGTTCGTCACCGTCACGTTCCGCTCCTCAAGCGCCTCCCGCGGGAGGTGCCCCGTGCCCGCGAACACGCAGGCGAACAGTTCCAGGTCGTCGGCGGTCGCAAGCGTCTCCTCGTCGATCGAGAAGCCGGTCGCGACCCGGGCCTCCGAGAGGTATTCGCGCTCCTCGGCGGGCGTGCGGGCGACCACGATCTCGTGGTCGGGGAGCCGCTCGCGGAGCACTTCGGCGTAGTCGTCCCCGTCGATCCCGTGGATCTTCTGTCGCAAGACGACGATGTCGGGAGATGCCATACAAGTGTCACGGCGACCGGGATTAAAATCCCCGGCCCCGCGGCCCCGACTACCGGGAACCGGAACTCCAGTGCGGCATCGTCACTCCAGTCACGGAGATCCATCGAGGGTATCCATTCGAGGTGTCCGTCGAAGCGGACGGCTCCCAACTCGGAAGGGAGTCACCGGTACGGCTCTGTTAGATCCGGACGATATCGATCCCCGACGGCATCCACTTCGTCGTCGGACGTCTCGACGGAGCGACGATGGGCGACGTCGACGAGGCGGCAAAGCTGAGTCTCGACCCCGATTGAGCTACCGGCTCTCCCTTTGTTCGACCTCGTTCAGCTTTCAGACTCGTGTTACGGAAGTTCGAGGAGAAAGCCTCGCGCTTCAGCGCGGGGATGAATCCGACAAACTCCACACGAACTACGTTTGACGTTTCGACGGATACGTTAAGTGAGTGATCGTCATACTAACAGGTAACCGAGGCGGCCTGTCCGCCCACCTA
>JAQCNI010000078.1 GCA_028275105.1 Halorubrum sp. | reverse complement strand
CACAGTCTGTCGGTGTCGTCGTACTTCTCGTATAGTTCGCGTTCTTCAAGCCACCGGGCAAGATACTCCGCCGTTTCCCGTCGAAGGCTGACCGTCCAGTTGTCTTCGTTTTTTGAGGAGTCATCCTCGGGGATCCGGAGTGTCGCGTTATCAACGTCGACCCAGTAAGTACGAGCACGGGACACTTCTATAGGTCGCAGACCCGCATCGAGAGCGGCGTGAAGGAGACTCGGGTACTTGAAACCGTTTGCCCGATCCCAGTCTTTTTTTGAGACCTCGGAAACGGGCTTTCCGTATCGTCGCGCCAACAGGTGTTTCCACTCCGTTCGTTCGTCGGGATCTAACGCCGAGTAGGAAGGTACGGCTCCGTACTCTAACGCCCCTTCACGGAGTGCTGTTCGCTCCTCGTCCGAAAGGAAATTACGGGGTTGGGAGACTCCGGAGGACGAAGGGATAGTAATGTCCGGCTCCCACTTGTCGCCCGCGAAACGGAAGTATGTCATCAACGCCAGTTTGACGTTGTGAAGGTGCGACTGAGAGTACTCTTCGTCGGCCATAACTAACGACCGAAGGTAGTCTTCAGCGGCGTCGTGGTTGATGTCGAGGGTGTATCCGTACTCCTCCCAGACGTATCTATGAAACTTGTCGATAATGCTCGCGTAGTTCTTTGCGGTGTCGTGCGCGTATCCTTCGAGCGCATCCGGGTTCTTCCCCTGCCGTGCGAGCCACTTTAGAAACTCCCGGCGGTGGCTACCGTATGCGACCAGTTTCCGCTCTGTAAGGAAATCCCGTGACGGCTCGGGAATAAGAACGATACCTTCAACTTTGTCGGGTTTCTTCGTACTCATAGTCCCTGTATGACAGCGATTTCGACGGTTTCGGAACAGTTCAACTGAGGCGCGGTGGAACGTGTTGGATTCATTCAGTTCACCTGTGAAGCCGTCAAAATCGTGTGACGTAACGGGGACGGTCGGAAACGTCGAGGTGGGATGGCAGAGCGGCCCATTGCGCCTGCCTTGAAAGCAGGTAGCCTCACGGCTTCCTGGGTTCGAATCCCAGTCCCACCGTTCGAGTGTCGCGCAGTTTCGCGCGACAAAAGATTAGCGAGTAACTATTAATAGATACATCGTCGTGGATGCCGAATCCCAGTTTTACGGCCGGTTCCGGCCCGAACCGCAACGCAACCGGTGCGGATCCGGCGGCGGCGTCACCCGGTTCTATTGACGTGTGGTACCACGACACGCATTATCTTTAACAGGGTTCCGATACATATTATCGGTAGGTGATACACCAATGAGCTACGAACTCGATCCGCTTCCGTACGATTACGACGCGCTGGAACCGCACATCTCCGAACAGGTGCTCGAATGGCACCACGACACCCATCATCAGGGGTACGTCAACGGCTGGAACGCCGCCGAGGAGACGCTCGAAGCCAATCGCGGGGAGCACGACTTCTCCTCGTCCGCCGGCGCGATCAGAAACGTGACGCACAACTCCTCGGGCCACATCCTCCACGACCTGTTCTGGCAGAACATGTCGCCGGAGGGCGGCGACGAACCCGAGGGCGCGCTCGCGGACCGAATCGCGGAGGACTTCGGCTCGTACGAGGCCTGGAGGGGCGAATTCGAGGCCGCGGCCGGCGCCGCAAGCGGCTGGGCGCTCCTCGTATACGACACGTTCTCGAACCAGCTTCGTAACGTCGTGGTCGACAACCATGACGAGGGCGCGGTCTGGGGCGGCCACCCGGTTCTCGCACTGGACGTCTGGGAGCACTCGTACTACCACGACTACGGCCCGGCTCGCGGCGAGTTCGTCGACAACTTCTTCCAAGTCGTCGACTGGGAGGAGCCGTCCGCCCGCTACGAGCAGGCCGCAGAGCTGTTCGAGTAACGCGCCCCGCGACACGCGTCTCCCGCGCGTCGGAACCCCGATATTTTTTCGCACCGCTCCATCGAGGAGTGATCGGTATCTCCGTGGCGGCCTGTCGGCGTCTCCGTGTGAGTCGACGCCGTAGCGGTGACCGTCTCGTCGGGTGACGCAGTTGCTGGCGGGGTGACCACCGCCAAAGCCCCAGCCGCGAGGACTCGGTGCGCTCGCTGCGATCCTCGTCACTCGTTTCGCTCGTTCCTGTGGTCCTTGCGCCGCGCGCCTTCGTCCTCGCGGCTGCCCCTTTGATAGTGATTACTGCGAATAGTTTCATGGACGGTGTCGAAAGACGCCCGTTACCCGGCTCTCATCGCCGACACGGATCGCCACGGCGGTACAGACTCGCAGTAATCACTATGAGTCCCACCCGTACAGCGCCGCGACCGCGCCTCACGCCTCCCCAGCCTCGGCGGGCGGACCGTCGCGGGCGACCCGCTCCGGCCCGCCGCCTCCCTCGCGCTCGGTTCGCGCCCGCCGGACGCTCACCGGAGCGCGCCACCGGTCGGTGAATGGGTGTCGTCTCTCTCGCGGACTGGCCACTCGTCGACGCCGCATCGGTAGCGTTTACGGCCGCCCGGACGTACCGTCGGCCATGCCAGAGCCGAAGTCGCAGTTCGACGAGACGTACCCGTGTGACTTCTACACGCCGGCGGAGCTGTTCGAGCCGGACCGGATGTACACGGTCCCCGAGATCGGCCGGCTGCTTCAGGACCTCGCCCCCGACGTCGACCTCGACGAGGACACCGAGGCCGTCCTGATCGACTGGGCGGTGCCGTGGGTGCTGGTCCACGCCGCTGACCTCGTGATCGGCGAGCCGCTGACCGAGGACGGTCCGGGGTACTACGGCGTCGCGCCGCACGCGGTCGCGGCGACGGCTGACGGCGAGTGACCGCGACCCGATCCCCCGCCGGCGGCGATGCGCCGACGCTGCTCGTCGCGGGCGGGACGCGTGTCGACGCCGGAAAGACCACGTTCTCCACCGGGCTGCTCGCGGCGCTCGCGGACCGCGCCGGCGACGCGGTCGGCGTGAAGCCCCGCGCGGGCAACGACTACTGGTTCGACCACGACGACTACCTGACCGCCGCGAGCGACGGCCGACTGTACGGGAAGGACGCCCGTCGGCTCGCGGCCGCGAGCACCCGCCCGCTTGACGGCGATGGCGCGGTCCCCCCGGAGTCGATCAACCCCCTCCACCGGCTCTGGCGTCCGACTCCCGGCCGAACGGGACTGCTTGGTGAGGCCGACCGGACGTTCCTCTGCGACCGGATCGCCCCGGCGGACGAGGGGAGCGCGGCCGATGGCCCGAATCCCCGGTTCGTTCTCAACGGGGCCGCGGCGAACGCCGGGACCGTTCCGGCGGACCTCCGCGAACGGCTCCCCGTCGATGACGCGGTCCGTGTCCGCGACGTCGACGGCCTCGATTCGGTGACCGCCGACCGGTACCTGCCGGCGTTCGAGCGGCTGGCTGACCGCGTGGCTGACGCCGGGATACCGGTCGTCGTCGAGTCGTACGGCGACGTCGCGGAACCGCTCCCTGTCGCGTTCGACGCGGTCGCCGTCGTTGACCCCGGCCGGGCCCGGATATACGACGGCGACCGGTACACGAAGGCCTGCGCGGTCGCGTCGCGGAGCCCCCGCGAGGGGCGGCTCGAAACCCACACGAACGCGGTGGTGGACGCGCTTGAACCGCTTGTAACGACCGCGTTGCCGGCGCTGTCCGGCGCGGAACGCGGCGATCCGGCGTCCGTCGCCGGACGGTACGCGTCGGCTTACGGGGCGCTGCTGGACGCGGCGTGAGCCTCCACGGTCGAGTGACGGTCGGACGGCGGTCGGAACGCGCCTCACCCTCAGGCGTCGGCGGCGTCCGCGTTCCGTTTCGTGTACGCGTCCAGCGCCGTCTCGATCGACGATAGGTCGGTCGTCACCCGGTCGTCGGCGACCCGCATGAAGCCCGGAGTGTACGACTCGGAGTAGTCGAAGATCCGGTTGACGCCGCGTTTGGGAACCGTAACGGAGGCGAACGATTCAATGGTGTACACCCGGGTGGTCGGGAACGCCGTCCAGAACGTGCCGCTCACCCAGCGATCCTCGTCAATGAACGTCGTCCCGATTCGGCCGGTGGAGACGTACTCGCCCTCGTGGTAGAACAGCACCAGGTCGCCCGACTCCATCCGCTCGAACGTCGACCCGTTCCCGCTGTCGTCGTCGACCGCCCACAGTCGTGCCTCGTCGGCGGTCGCAAGCGGCTCCGGACGGTCGGGGTACTCGGCGAGGTCCACCGTGGACCGTACCGTTCGGTCGAAGTTCTCCGGGTCGATCGGGACCAGGAAGACGTTCGCGCTCATTGTCTCCTGTTCCGCGGGGAGGGATTTAAAAGCGTTCGTTGCTCCGGCGGGTCGTCGGCGGGTCGCCGGGAAACCGCCGCCGAAACGGTCCCGTCTCAGTCGTCGCCGTCGTCGTACTCCGCGTAGAGTCGGTCCATCCTCGCCGCCATCACGAAGTCCGACCGGTGGAGCCCGTCGATGTCGTGGCTCCACATCCCGATTCCGACCTCGCCCCACGAGAGGTGGATGTCGGGATGGTGCCACTCCGCCTCGGCGAGTTCGCCGACGTCGTTCGTGAACGCCAGCGCGGTCGCGAAGTCCTCGAAGGGGTAGCTCGCCTCCAGGTGGTGCTCTTCGACGACCGTCCAGACGTCGCCGAGTTCGTCGAAGTAGTCAGCATATTCGTCGGGACCCAGCGGGTCGTCGTCGTCCCCGGACGGTTCGACCGGCTCGTCGGCCAGTGGGGGTGTCATGGTCTCTCGTTCGGCGCGGATCGGTTTGTACCTTCGGTGCGGACGGGGAACGGTGGCCGTGGGAGTCGCCGGGGGATTGCGGGTGTCGTGGGGGGTCGCGAGGGTCACGAAGGTTCATGCTTGGGAACCTAGGGATCAGAACGGCCACCGCTCGGCGACCGCCCGCCGGAGCCGTGGCACCACGCCGGAGCCGCCGCCGTCATCGCTTCCCGGCCGACCGCCACCGGCTCCCCCCGCGTCGGTCGCGAGCTCCCAGCCGGCCTTCTCGGCCGCCTCGCGGACGGTCAGGTACTCCCATCCGACCTGGTCCGCGATCCGACGGTGCTCGGGTCCGGCTCCGATGAACACGTGTCTTGGCGTGTCGGCGGCATCATGGACGTCGGCCATCGACCGCCATACGTCGCGGTCGTCGAGCGCAAAGTCATCGTCGATCCCGTACTCGCGAGCGAACGCCGCGACCGCCTCGGTGTCGTCGTCGACGAGGCCCACGTACCGGCTCCATCGCTCCGCGTCGTCGACGACGGCCGCCGGGTCGGCCATCGACCGCGCCGCGTCGAGCGAGACGGCGAGGGTCAACTCCCCGCTCCGGTCGCCGGAGTCGGCGTCAAGGACCATGCGTGGGTGTCCCACGACCTCCGGCGACCTAAACCTACGGGGGTCCCCGGACGTGTGACGGTCCCCGGACGCGTGGAGACACCCGGAGGCACGACGGTCCCCGGCCGTGCGGGGATGAAATTATACGCACGCCAGCCGTCCGCCCCGGTATGGATTTCGAGGCCACGTTCGGCACGGGGACGCCGGTGATCGGGATGGTCCATCTCCCGCCGCTGCCGGGCGCGCCGCGGGCCCCCGACGACGGCTCGGCCGCCATCGACGCCGCCATCGAACGCGCCGTCCGGGACGCGGCAGCACTTGACCGCGGCGGCGCCGACGGACTGATCGTCGAGAACTTCGGCGACGCACCGTTCCACCCCGACGACGTCCCAAAACACGTCGTCGCCGCGATGACCCGCGCCGCGGCCGCCGTCGCCGACGCGACCGACCTCCCGCTCGGGATCAACGTCCTCCGGAACGACGCCGAGGCGGCCGTCGCCGTCGCCGCCGCGGTCGACGCCGCGTTCGTCCGCGTGAACGTCCACACCGGAGCCCGGGTCACCGACCAGGGGATAGTGGAGGGACGGGCCCACCGAACTCTTCGACTCCGGGACCGGCTCGGGGTCGACGTCGGCGTGTTCGCGGACACCGACGTGAAACACTCCGCGCCGCTCACGCCGACGGGGTACACGGCCGAGTCGTTCGCGGACACCGCCGAGCGGGGGCTCGCGGACGCCGTGATCGCCTCGGGGTCCGGCACCGGCGAGGCGGTCGAGGCCGACGCACTTCGGTCCGTCGTCGACGAACGGGTACGTCACGGCCTCGACACGCCGGTGCTCGTCGGGAGCGGCGTCCGCCAGGATACGGTGGCGGACCTCCTCGGCGTCGCCGACGGGGTCATCGTCGGGACGGCGCTGAAACGCGGCGGCGAGACGACCGCCCCGGTCGACGCCGACCGCGTCGCCGACCTCGTCGCGCGCGCCGACGACGTCCGGTGACCGTTCTTCGCCCCATCCCCGCGTGCCAGCGGAACGCTCCGCGCGTCAGCACCCGTCTCGGCCGCGCTCCGCGAGGAACGTCGCCACCTCCTCGCGGGTCGGGAGCCCGGGCTGGGTGAACCGCTCGGTACAGTTGATCGCCGCGACCCCCGCCGCGAACCGGATCCCGTCAACGAGGTCGGTCGGGTCGGCGTCCGCGAGTCCTCCCGAGCCGACGGTCCCGAAATCTCCCGGCCTTCCAGGCCCGACGTCAACCGGCCCGGAATCGCCGAGCAGCAGCCGGTCGATCAGGCCGGCGAGAAACGCGTCGCCGGCCCCGGTCGTGTCGAGGACGTCGACGTCGAACGAATCGACGCGGGTCGACTCGCCGCCCGCGACTACCGTCATTCCGTCCGCGCCGTGTGTGAGGACCGCGGGACCGACGCCGTCGCGGGCCGCGGCGAGCCGCCTGACCGCCGCCTCCGGATCGCCAAAGTAGGCCGGCGCGGCGACATCGCCGGCGACGAACAGGTCCGCCCGATGGACGTGCCGATGGATCGTCCTCGGTTCGATCCCCCGGTCGACGAGCTCCTCGACCGCGCCCGAGAGGTCGAACACGACGGCAGGGGGTGTGGTGCCGGCGCCGTTCACGGTATCGCTTGCTGCGTCGTTTCCTGCGGATCCCCCACGTTCCTCCGTTCGGTCCATCTTGCCGATCACGTCGAGTATCCGGCCCGCGACCCGATCCGGCGTGTACGCCGTGAGGAACACGACGTCGGCCGCGCGAATCGCGCCGATCGCCGGCCCGTCAAGCCGGAGGCGGCGGAAACTTTCGCCCGTCGTGATGATGGCCCGCTCGCCGTCGGGTGCGCGTAGGATCACGGACCGGGTTGTGGAGTCGTCGCCGACGGCGATCCGGGACGTGTCGACGCCCGTGTCGGCCAGCGACGACAGCGCACGGCGGCCGTACTCGTCGTCGCCGACCCGGCTGACGAGCCCGACGTCGCGCCCGAGTCGGTCAAGCCCGACCGCGACGTTCGCGCCGACGCCGCCGACGGCCGTCGT
Organism: Halorubrum sp.; assembly: GCA_028275105.1. Taxonomy (GTDB): domain Archaea; phylum Halobacteriota; class Halobacteria; order Halobacteriales; family Haloferacaceae; genus Halorubrum. Next base: position 24,888 of record JAQCNI010000078.1, on the reverse strand, counting down.
CACCTCGCTCGCGTACGCGCCCCCGTCGGCCTCCGGGAGGTTCGAGACTGCGTACCACTCGTCCACCATCGCCGCACCGACGACGGCGATGCGGGGGGCGTCGGCCGCGGAGTCACGGTTGGCGGCGGAGTCACGGTCGACCGTCGGGCCACGGTCGGTCGTCGGCTCGCCGCCACCGTCGCTCACGGATCGCTCCCGCCGTCCACGTCGTCTCCGTCGTTCCCGTCACCCCAATCGTCTCCGTGGTCCTCGTCGTCTCCGCCGTAGAACGACTCGTGGACGGCCATCGCCGCCTCGGTCGCGACCGGCCCCTCGACGGTCGTCGCCCCGCCCGCTCGCCGGATCACCTCGGATGCGGGAATCGGGACGACGCCGTCGGCGAGTTCGCTGAGAGTCTCGCCGGCGACTCCGAACACCACGCGGCCGATTCCCGCGTAGTGGATCGCGGTCGTACACATCGCGCACGGCTCGGTGCTGGCGTACATCGTACAGTCGGCCCGCTCGGCCGCGTCGAGTTCCCGGTCGGCCCACCGCGCGAGTTTCAGTTCCGGGTGCGCGGAGACGTCCTCGTCAGTTACCGTCGTGTTTTGCGACTCCCGAACGACCTCGCCGTCGACGACGAGGAGCGCCCCGAACGGGGTGTTTCCGGCCACGATCGACTCCTCGGCGAGTTCGATCGTTCGTCTGATGTGTTCGCGTTCGGCGGCCATGCCGTGGCCTTCGGCCCCTCGCACCTAATCTTTCGTGTCGGTTCGGCCACGGCGTCGGGTCCGCTACGCGCCCCGTTCCGGCGATCCCGACCCGTCGCCGGCTTCCCGGTTGACGGCGTCGGATCCGTTCGCCTCCGGCCGCTCATCGGTGGCCGTGTCCGACCCGTCCGATTCGGTCGGATCCGGCGCCTCGGACCCGTCAGTGTCTTCGGTTCCCGCCGGATTCGACTCGCGGACCTCCCGGAGGGCGTTCACCGCGTCGCTCGTCGCCTCCGTCCGCGTCTCCGTGACGGCCGTCGGGTCAAGCCCGTCGTTCCGTTCTTCGGACGCCCTCGCGTCCGACTCGTCCGGTTCCGCTTCGTTGCCATCGGCCGGAGCCGATCCGCCGAGGAGTCCGGCGAGCCACTCTCGAAGTCGATCGAACGTTCCCATTGGTCAGTAGTTCTTGAACAACAGTGCCCGCACGTCGTCCTTCGTGCGGGCCGTTTCGACGGTTCCGTCCGGCAGTTCCACCTCGTATCGCGCGTCGCCGTCGGCCTCCCCCCACTTGTCGTCGTGGGTGTCGAGGAGGCTCATCATCGCGTCCAACTGGCTGGACCCCTCGCCGTCGTCGGCCGAGTCGTCCCCTTCGCCGTCGTCGTCGTCGCTCGCGCCGTCGCCGCCGTCGTCCGCGTCATCGTCGTCATCCGTTTCCGGAGCCCGTTCGTCCGTCGCCCCGGGAATCTCGACGTCGACGGCGGCGAACGGGTTCGCCGCCAGCCGCTCGGCCGCGTCGAGGACGGCGGTCAGGAGTTCGTCCTTCCTCATCTCGCTCCGGCCGGCCACGTCGAACTCGGCGGCGACCGTGTACAGGTCCATTCGGTCGGCCTCCTCCGGGTCGCCGTGCTGCCGGTTGCGCTCCGCCAGACGACCCCTGACGGCCTCGCGGTCGAACGGCGGTCCCGGATCCGCCGGCGGTTCCGGGTCGGCGGACCGCCCGGGGTCGTCGACGGCGTCGGCGAGGTCAAGCAGGTACGCCAGCACGTCGTCGGTCTCGACCGTCGCGTACGTGCCGGCGTGTGCCGCGGCCAGTTCCGCGCGCAACTCCTCGATCCGTTCCCGATGGTCGTCGGGTATCTCGGGCAATGTCATTTCTGGTTCGCCTCCTCGAACCGCTCGAGCGCCTTCTCCCAGCTTTCGACGTGTTGCGGCTCGCCGGAGTGGTCCGCCTCGACGCCGGCGTAGCCACATTCGGGACAGGACGACGTCTCTGCCCCGCCGAGCGCGAACGTCGTCATCTCCGCTCCACAGCGCGGGCACTCGATGGACACGGTGTATCGATCCGACCGAGGACGCCGGCCGTGAAAAACACAGGGGTCGGTCGAGACCGGGGCAACAGTCAATAGACTCGGCGGAAATCATCGCGTATGAGCGAGTCGAGCGAGGCGAATCCGCTTTTGGGGTACTACCGACGGTACATCGGCGACCCCGACCGAACCGTCGACGTTTATCTCGGCTTCGGGCTCTTCTTTGCCGGGCTCGGGCTGGGACTCGTCGGCGTCGCCGTGTTCCTCTACAGCGCGACGCTCCAGCCGAACACCGCGTCGACGTACGCGGTCAGACAGGTCGCCGCGGTCGCCGCCGCGGTCGGCCTCCCGGGACTGTTGTTGGGCGTCGTCATTCTCCTCCCGGTGGACACCCAAATGTTGTATCTCGGGAGCCTCGGAACCGCAGTCTGTCTCGTCGCCGTCGGGCTGTTCGTCCGGGCGTATCCGCAGGACTGGAACGTGGTCACTCCGCCGGACTACAGCGCGCAGGGCGTGGCCATCTACAGCATCGGGGTCGTCGCCGTCATCGGCGCGACGGGGGCCGCGCTCGTCGCCCACCGCGTCGAGCGAGCGGCCGCCGGTGCGGCGGCCGGCGCCGCCGGCGGCGACGGAACCGACGGCGAGGGGTCCGGGGACGGAGACGCGGTCTCCGAGGAGGAGGTCCGAGCCGATATCGAGCGGGAACTTTCGGACGCCGAACTCACGTGGGGCGGCGTCGAGCGGAGCGAGACGCGCCGGCTGGAGCTAAATACGACTGCGGTCGACGACGTCGACATCGACATGGAGAAGCTCGCCGGATCGGCGACCGAGACCCGGACGACGTCCGGTACCGTCACCGACGCCGTCTCGGAACTCCAGGGGCTTCAGGGCGGACAGACGAAGACCGCCAGCGGCGAGGACACGGACGATCAGGCGGCGGCGTTGCGCGAACTCAAGGAACGGCAGCGCGCGGAGGCCGAGGCGGAGTCCGACGACGAATCCCTCGTCGATCGGATCCGGGGGCTGTTCTAACCGCCGCCGTCGCGGCGGGAGCGGGGTTTTTCCACGCGGAGGCGGAACCGACGGGTATGAGCCACGACAGACACGACGCCGGGTTCAAGCGCCGGACCCGCGTCGCCGACGCGCTGGCGACGCTCCTCGACGCCGTCGAGCCACACGGGCGCACGGAGTCGGTTCCCCTCGGCGACGCGGACGGACGGGTCGTCGCGGAGCCGATCGACGCGCCCGCGCCGGTTCCGGGGTACGACCGCGCGGCGATGGACGGCTACGCCGTCCGCGCCGAGGCAACGTTCGGAGCGTCCGATCGGTCGCCCGCCGTCCTCCGGACGACGGACCCGGACGGCGGGGCGGTCGGTCCGGGCGAGGCGACTCGGGTCCATACCGGGAGCGCCCTCCCCGACGGTGCGGATGCGGTGGTGATGGTCGAGCAAGTCGAAACGGTCGGCGACGAGGTGGAGGCGTTCGACGCCGTCGCCGTCGGCGAGAACGTCGGCGAGGCGGGCGAGGACGTCGCCGAGGGACAACGGCTCTACGGGCCCGGGGACACGCTCCGCCCGTCCGACGTCGGGTTACTCAGGTCCGTCGGCCTCGACGAGGTCGTCGTGTACGACCGCCCCGCAGTCGCCGTGATCCCGACGGGCGAGGAGCTCGTTGAGGCGGACCCCGACCCCGGCGAGGTGATCGAGACGAACGGGCTCACGGTCTCCCGACTCGTCGAGCGCTGGGGCGGGGACCCGCGGTACCGGGACGTCGTCGACGACGACGAGGACGCGCTCGCGGCCGCCATCGAGGCCGATCTCGACGCCGACGTCGTCGTCACCACCGGCGGGTCCTCCGTCGGCGAGCGCGACCTCCTCCCCGAAGTCGTCGACGACCTCGGCGAGGTGTTGGTTCACGGCGTCGCACTCAAACCCGGCCATCCGGTGTGTCTCGGCCGCGTTTCGGGGACCCCGGTCCTCTCGTTGCCCGGGTATCCGGTGGCGTGTATCGTCAACGCGGCCCAGTTTCTCCGCCCGAGTCAAAAGCGGGTCGCGGGGACGACCGCCGAGCCGTTCCCGACGTGTCGCGCGCGGCTCGGCCGGAAGGTGGCGAGCGAGCCCGGCACCCGGACGTTCGCCCGCGTGGAGCTGTCCCGTGTCGAGGCCGACGGAACCGACGACGCCCCACCCGGCGTCCCGCGCGACGGAACCGAGGGCGTCGGCCCCGTCGCGACGCCGACACGTGCGGGTGGATCGGGCGTCCTCTCGAGCGTCGCGCTCGCGGACGGCTGGGTCGTCGTCCCCGAACCACGGGAAGGGCTCGACGCGGGCGACGTCGTCGACGTCGAACTCTGGGAGGTGACCGAATGAGCGACCGCAAGGAGTTCCGCGACCTCGCCGAGCCCGCCGCCGCCCGCGACGCGATCGGGTCGCTGGACCTGACGCCTGACCCGGAGGCCGTCCCGATTGGCGAGGCCCGTGGACGGGTTCTCGCCGAACGCGTCGACGCCGGGATCGACGTGCCCGGGTTCGACCGCGCGTCGATGGACGGGTACGCCGTCCGGGCGCGTGACACGTTCGGTGCCGACGAGGCGGATCCGGTCGAGCTCGACCTCGTCGGCGTGGTCCATGCCGGCGCCGCCCCGGACGTGACGGTCGAGCCCGGAACGTGCGTGGAGGCGTCGACCGGCGCGGTGCTGCCGGACGGCGCCGACGCGGTGGTGATGGTCGAGCGTACCGACGAACGACCCGGGGAGGGGAGCGAAACGGGCCGGATCGCGGTCCGCACCGCCGTCGCCCCGGGGGACCACGTGATGGCCGCCGGCGCCGACATCGCGGCCGGTGGCCGCGCGCTCGGTCCCGGTACTCGATTGACGCCTCGGGAAATCGGGCTGCTGTCGGCGCTCGGCGTTGACGAGGTCCCGGTCCGCGGGCGGCCGACGGTCGGAATCGTCTCGACCGGCGACGAGCTCGTGCGCCCGGGCGACGAACTCGACCCCTCCCGCGGCGAGATCTACGACGTCAACTCGACGACGATCGCCGCCGGCGTCGAGGAGGCGGGCGGTGACCCCGTTCTCTACCCGCACGCCGGCGACGACTACGAGGAGATGGAACGGCTGCTCCGGGAGGCGGCCGACGAGTGCGATCTGGTGCTGTCGTCGGGGTCGACCTCCGCGAGCGCGGTCGACGTCATCTACCGCGTGATCGAGGAGCGCGGCGAACTTCTCCTCCACGGCGTCGCGGTCAAGCCGGGCAAGCCGATGCTCGTCGGCCGGATCGACCGCGGGGACGGCGGGGAGTCGGCGTACGTCGGGCTCCCGGGGTATCCCGTTTCCGCGCTGACGATCTTCCGGACGTTCGTCGCCCCGGCGATCCGCGAGGCCGCGGGGCTGCCGGAGCCACGGACCGCGACCGTCGAGGGGCGTATGGCGGTCCGCGAGCGCTACGCCGAGGGCCGGCTCCGGTTGATGCCCGTCGGCCTGCTCGACGTCGATGCCGACCCGGGTGTGAACGGAGCATCCGGGGACGACCCGGCCGCGAACGACGTGATCGCGGCCGAACCGCCGAACGGGTCCGACCGCCCCCTCGTCTATCCGGTCGACAAGGGGTCGGGTGCGACGACGAGCCTCGTCGAGGCCGACGGCGTGGTCGCCGTCGACCCGGACACGGAGTATCTCGACGCCGGCGAGCGGGTGTCAGTACGCCTGTTCTCGCCCGATGTCAGACCGCCGACGCTGCTCGGCACGGGCGAGGACGACCCCGGGCTCAACCGCCTGCTCGACCGGCTGGCGAACCCGCGGTACCTCCCCGTCGGCTCCCGGGAGGGACTCCGACGCCTCCGTGATGGCGTTCCGGACGTCGCCGTCACCGCCGGCCCGATCGAACGCGACGTCGACGACGTCGCTCTCGGGGAGTGGCGGCGCGAGTGGGGGCTCGTCGTGGCCGACGGAAACCCCGATGGCGTTTCGGGGGTCGCCGACCTCGTCGATCACGACCTCCGGTTCGTCAACCGCCCGTCCGACTCCGGGCTCCGCCGGAGCCTGGACGCGACCGTCGAGGACCTCGCCGCGGAGCGCTCGGTTCCGCGAACCGAACTGACGAGTCGAATCGACGGGTACGAGCTGACGCTCCGCGCCTTCGAGAGCCCGGTCCGAAAGGTGGTTGACGGGGGGGCCGACGTCGGGCTCGGACTGCGCGAGACCGCCGACCGACTCGGCTGCGGGTTCGTTCCGGTCGGCGAGCAGTCCGTCGCCGTCCGCGCGGCGCCCGACCGGGTCGATCGCGACCCAGTCGCGTCGCTTTCGGCCGAACTCGACGCGATGAGCGAACTCCTCGACGGACTCACCGGGTACTCGGAATAAGCCGGATCCGGCTCGGGGCCGCCGGAAGCCGGGGCTTTCCGGTCCACGAGATCCGACCGTTTATCAGCGATACCGCAGCATCCGTCCCGTGACCTGACGGTCGTCCGCGGTGGTCGAGGCGGGAGTCCGGCGCCCCACCGTGGTCCAGTGATCGCGCCGGCTGCTCGCCACTCCTGCGGATCGATCGGCCCTCTCCGTCGTTCGTCCCCCCGCCGTCCGCTACGATCCGTGCGATCCCTCGGGGGCGTCCCGATCGCCGGCCGTCTCGATCCGGATCGACACGGTATCACCGACCGAGAAGTCGTGCTCCGGACGGACGACCTTCGCCCCGTAGTCGGCGTCGCGCGCCGCGAACAGCGATACCCCCATCACGGGATCGCCGTTCGCGAGCACGTCAGTCTGGTCCCAGTCGATACCCCGGCCGGACGCGACGCCGACCCGCGTTCCGCACAGCGAGACCGCCGTCCCCTCGTCGAGGTCGCCGAACCCTCCGCCGGCGTAGTGGGTCAATCCCCCGTCGAGCGGGATCCCCTCGTCGCTCTCGATTGCCGCGAACGTCCCGCCCGGATCCGGGTGGGTCGGCGCGTCCAGCACCACGTGTGTCGATCCTCGCTCGACGACCGTCCCGGTTCCGTCCCACGGGATCCCCACGACGGGGACGTCGACGTCGACCGGGAGCGACCCGCTCGCTCGAACCGGGTTCGCGCCCGGCGACCGGAAGCCGAGATGAACGTGGTTGCTGACCCAATGGCCGAAAAACCCGGACCGGGTCATCGGCCCCAACACGTCGCCGACGGCGACGCAGTCTCCCGGTTCGACCGTCGGGATTACGTGGAGAACTCGCGCGACGGCCCCCGGCTCAATCCCGGCACGGCGACACCACCCGTCGGCGAGTTCGACGACGATCAGGTGGTCGGTCGACGCGGCATACGGACGGTCCGGACAGTTTACGGTCCGCGTTTCCGTAACGACGCCCGCGACGGGAGCGATCCCGTCGTTCCCGGCCGGGTACAGGTCGACCGCCCGCCCTTCATCGTGCGCCCGGTACGGCGAATTGAATCGTGAGAACCGACGGTACCGGGAGACGACGTCGGCGGGGAGGCGGACGGACATATCCGAGCTGGGTCCCGGACCGGCAAATGGCCGTCGGAATCGGAGCCCCACGCCCGGCTTCGGAGTCCGCGGGACGATCTACCTCCGTCACCAACTCGGGGGCACGGATCCCTCGGCCGTCAGTCCCCAGCGCAACCCGTTTGCTCGTCCGTCCCCGGCGCAACCCGTTTGCCCGTCCGTCCCTTCCGTCCACGTATGCGCGTGCTCCGGGGCTGGACGGATCGACCCGAAACCGACCGCGAGCTGACGGATAGCTTGGTCGATGGCGCGGCCGACGGCGTTCCCGGCGTCCGCGTCTGGACGCCCCCACGACAGGTCGCGTTCGGGCGACGTGACGCCCGCGCGTCCGGATATGATCGGGCGAAGCGGGCCGCCGAGCGGGCGGGATTCCGTCCGGTTGAGCGCGATGTCGGCGGTCGGGCGGTCGCGTACACCGGCGACACGCTCGCGTTCGCCGCGGCGGTCCCGACCGACGGCGAACGTACGGGGATCGACGAGCGGTACACGTCCGCCGCGCAAACGGCACGTTCGGCCCTCCGAGAACTCGATGCGAGCGTCGTCGAGGGCGAACCGCCCCGCTCGTTCTGCCCGGGCGCTCACTCGCTCCGGGTCGCCGACGGCGGGAAGCTCGCGGGGATCGCCCAGCGGGTCCGATCCGACGCCGCGCTCGTCGCCGGCTGTCTGATCGTCGGTCGGTCCGATGCGGCCGAGATCGCCTCGGCGCTCGATCCGGTGTACGACGCGCTCGACGTCGAGTTCGACCCCGGATCGGTGGGGAGCGTCGCGGCGGCCGGCGGTCCGGGCGACGCCCGGCGGGTCGCGCGAGCGATCGAGCGAGCGTTTTTCGCCGACGTCGATGGCACGGTCGGATCGGCCGACCTGACCGATTCGGCTGACGAGACTGCGGCCGTCGTCGCGGACGCCACGGCGGAGCCCTCGGTCGACGAACGGATCGAACGCGTCGGGACCGAGTCGTGGTGAGTCGGTGTTTGCCGCCACGACGACGATCCGATGCCCCCCGCCACGATGAGCATCGGCTCATTGCCGCGGCGACCGGGATCACCCCGCTCTCCCGCCCGGTAACCGGCGTTTCGCCGCGTCCCGCGCTTTCGACGTGCTTTTTATTCGCGGGCGTCTCGGTTCGGCCATGGTCGAATTCGAAGTCGTCGTCGGCGATCCCGGGACCGGCGAGACGTTTCAGCGGGAGGTCGACGGACAGGACGCGAATCGGTTCCTCGGACGCGAGATCGGCGACGAGATCGGCGGTGACGCCGTCGGGCTCTCCGGATTTACGATCGAGATAACCGGCGGATCCGACGAGACCGGCCGTCCGATGCGCGAGGACGTCTCCGGCACGCGTCTGAAGGAACTCCTCCTCGAGGGCGGCGTCGGGTTCAACCCGTCCCGTGACGGCGAGCGCAAGCGGATCACCGTCCGCGGCCGCGAGGTCGACGACGACGTGGCCCAGATCAACGTCTCCGCCGTCGACGGCGACGGCGACGTTGCGGACGTCCTTGGCGACGGCGCCAACGACGCGGACGACGCGGACGACGAATAGCCGCATCGCTTCCATGCCCCGCGTCCCCTCGGACGACGGGAGCGTCCCCTCGGTCCGGGTCTCCCTCGCCCGGAGCGGCGGTACGCGGCGCCCCTGCGTTCGGATCCCGGACGATGACGTCCTCAACGACCGCATCGAGTCGGGGACGTGTGAAACGCTCTCGGTCGCGGAGGGCGACCTCGTCCGCCTCGTGATCGACCGCGAGGAGTCCCACGCACGCGTCGTGGCCGACGCCCGCGGTCGGCTGTTCCGCGGCGCGTTCGACGACCGCCGGCTGGCTCGGACGGCCGGCGAAGGGCGAAACCGGTTGACTGACTGGCTCGACGACCGGGACCGCGGGCCGGGCGACGTCGTCGTGCTCGACGTCGTCGTTCCGGGCGAGCAGTACGGGCTCAGGGTCCCCGGCGAGCGAACGGTGTACGACGCGCACCGTGGACCACGGTCGTCGCTGGCCGACATCGCTCGGGACGTCGACGGGTAGGCGGAACGGTGGACCGATGGAATCGTCGCCGGTCGACCGTCTCGTCCGAACCGCGGGTCGGATCGCTTATTCTCCCTCGGGACCGACCCGGATACATGAAGGAGGTCGACGCGGAACTGACGGCGCTCGACCGGGGGATCCTCAACGCGTTTCAGGGGGGTTTCCCGGCGACGGAGCGGCCGTTCGAGCCGGCGGCCGCCGCGCTTCGCGAGCACGATCTGGCGGTCACGGGACCGGAACTGTGCGAGCGGGTCCACGAACTCGACGACTCGGGGGTGCTTTCCCGTTTCGGCGCACTCGTCAACGCCGAGGAGATCGGCGGTGCGGCCTCGCTCGTGGCGATGCATGCGCCGGAGGACCGGTTCGAGGCGGTGGTCGAGACGGTGAACGGGTTCACCGAGGTCGCCCACAACTACGAGCGGGAACACCCCCACCTCAACGTCTGGTTCGTGGTGAGCGTTGCCGATCACCCGGACCCCGGCAAGGACGCACACGACCGCGTACGGGAGGTGCTCGATGCGATCGAGTCGGCGACGGGCCAGGAGACGTACAATCTGCCGAAGACCCGGGAGTTCCACGTCGGCGCGCGGTTCTTCGTCGACGGCCCCGTGTCGGACGGCGACGTCGATCTCTCCAACTTGGCGCCCGACGTCGAGCCGTCGGACCGGTCGACGCTCACGCCAGCCGAACGCGACCTCGTCGTCGAGATACAGGGTGGACTCCCGATCACCGAGACGCCGTACGCGGACGTCGCGGCGTCGCTCGACGCCGACGTCGACTGGGTGATCGAAACGATCGAGCGGTTCCGTCGGGAGGGGAAGGTGCGGCGCATTGGGGTGGTTCCAAACCACTACGCGCTCGGCTACACGGAGAACGGGATGACCGTCTGGGACGTCCCCGCGGACGTGCTCGACGCGGTCGGGCCCGCGGTCGCCGACCTCGATTTCGTCACCCACTGTTATGAACGCCCCCGACATGAGGGGGTCTGGGAGTACAACTTCTTCGCGATGACCCACGGGCGGACCGAGGCCGAAAGCGAGCGCCGGGTCGCCGAAGTACGGTCGACGATGAAGGGGTACTGGGACGTCGGCGCCGACGACTGGGACACGCTGTTCTCGACACGGATCCTGAAGAAGACGGGGATCCGAATCGACGAGCGCGCCGAGGGCAACACCGCTTAATCGTCCGATACGAGACGACTGACTCAACCAGCTTACCCGTCCAATGATCCCCCTCTATCACGACCTGACCGATCAAACCGTCCTCGTCCTCGGCGGCGGGTCCGTCGGCGCACGGAAGGCGGCCCGTTTCGCCCGTGAGGCGGACGTCGTCGTCATCAGCCCGACGTTCGACGACGCGCTTCTCGGCGACAATTCGGCCGACGAAGCGGCATCGCCGCCGGACATGACTGCTGACGAAGCGTCGCCTCCGATACGACTGGTTAGGGCGGCACCCGACCCGGAAGCGGTGCGTGGCTGGGTTGACCGCGTGTCGCCGGCGCTGGTGGTCGCGGCGACGGACGACCGGACGGTGAACGCGGCCGCCGAATCGGCGGCACTCAACGCGGGACTCCTCGTGAACCGGACTGACGTCTCCGGCGGCCGGGACGCGGGAAGCGTCGTCGTCCCCGCGACGGTCGACGACGGGTCGGTGAGCGTCGCGATATCGACCGGCGGGACGAGCCCGGCGCTCTCGAGGGCGCTCCGACAGCGGATCGAGGCCGAGATTGAGGGCGCCGGTGCGATGGCGGCCCTCTCGGGCGAACTCCGGCGGGAGCTCGCGGAGCGGGGAATCGACCCGGAGACGCGACGGGCCGCGATCCGTCGCGTCGTGCGATCTGAGGGGGTTTGGAAGGGTTTACAAAAGGGGAGATCGAACGGCCGTCAGGAGGCGCACGACGTGATAACGGAGGTCGTCGACGAATGAACGGGACCGGTGCCATCGCCGGCGTTAGCGTCGCCCACACCGACGCCACGGTCGACGAAATCGAGGCGGCCGGCGGCGGCGTCCGCGCGACCGTCTCCGACCTGCTCGCGCGCGACGGCGTCGAGGAGGCGTTCGCGATCCGGACGTGTAACCGGTCGGAGGCGTACGTCGTCACCGACCACACCGGCGACGGCACCGCCGCGCTCGACACGTTCGCGCCGTCGATCCGCGGCGCGGCCGTCCGTCGACTCGACCACGAGGAGAGCCTCGAACACCTGATGCGGGTCGCGTCGGGACTCGAATCGCTGGTGCTCGGCGAGGACCAGATAATCGGACAGGTGCGAGACGCCTACGAGGAGTCACGGGCGGCCGGCGGGATCGGACCCGTCCTTGAGGACGCCGTCACGAAGGCGCTCCACGTCGGCGAACGCGCCCGGACGGAGACGTCGATAAACGAGGGCGTCGTCTCGCTCGGCTCCGCCGCGGTTCGGCTGGCAGCCCGCGAGGTTGACCTCACCGACGGGATCGCGGTCGTCATCGGAGCCGGCGAGATGGGCACCCTCGTGGCCCGGACGCTCGACGACACGGCGGTCGGCGAGGTCGTCGTCGCGAACCGGACGATTCGGAACGCCGCGTTCGTCGCCGAGGAGATGGACACCGACGTGTCGGTGGCTCCCCTAAGCGATCTCCCCGCGGTCGTGCCCGAGGCGGACGTCGTGATCGCGGCGACGGGGAGCCCGGACGCGATCCTCGGCCCGCGGGAGTTCGCGGACGCGAATCGGACCGTCGTCGTCGATATCGCTCGGCCCCGCGACGTCGACCCCCAAACCGGGGAGCTGTCCGCCGTCTCACTCCACGACATCGACGCTCTGGAGGACGTCACTCGCGAGACGCGGGAAGCCCGCGAGGCGGAGGCTCGCAAGGTCGAAGCGATCATCGAAGCGGAGCTCGACCGGATCCTCCGGTCATACAAGCGCAAGCGCGCCGACGACGCCATTTCCGCGATGTACGCCGGCGCGGAGCGGGTCAAGGCCCGCGAGGTGGAACGCGCGGTCACCAAACTCGACGCGCAGGGCGGGCTGAACGAGGACCAGCGCGAGACGGTCGAGGCGATGGCCGACTCGCTGGTCGGTCAACTACTCGCGGCCCCGACCCGGTCGCTGCGGGACGCCGCGGGCGAGAACGACTGGGAGACGATCCGAACGGCGCTGCGGCTGTTCAACCCCGAGTTCGACGCGCCGCCGGACACGCCCGGAGACGACGGGTCGATCGACGCACCGGCCGACGGGAATCCGTCCGACCTCCCGCCGGGCATGCCCGCCGACGCGGTCCCCGATTCGATCGCGGACCGGTTCGACGACTGACCGGACGTTTTTGCCATGCGCCCCGTATCTGCCCTCATGGAGTTACGCGAGTTTGCCAACCGACTGGATGACCGCCTCGACACCGACGCGTACGCCGACGTCGACGCCAGCGCCAACGGGCTTCAGGTCGGCCCGTCGGCAGATACCGGGTCAGCGGCCGTCGGTACCGTCGGGGCTGCCGTGTCCCCGGAATCCGGGACGCCGGACGCCCCGGAGCCCGGAACGACCAACGGACCGTTCGACGTCGAACACGCCGCGTTCGCAGTCGACGCGGCGACGGCGACGATCGCCGCGGCGACGGACGCCGGAGCCGACGTCCTCGTCGTCCATCACGGGATCTCGTGGGGCGGGATCGACCACGTCACCGGCCGGACCTACGACCGGATCGCGTCCCTCGTCGACGGGGACCTCGCGCTGTACGTCTCGCACCTTCCGCTGGACGGTCACCCGGAACACGGGAACGCCGCCGGCGTCGCCGACGCGGTCGGCCTGTCGGATCGGGAACCGTTCGGCACGATCGGGCCGGTCACGATCGGGACCATCGGCCGGACTCACGAACCGCTCCCCGCGGACGCGATCCGGGAACGGCTCGACCGGTTCGACGGGAACGAGACGGGAACCCGCGTCCTCGATTTTGGCCCGGACCGGATCGAGCGGGTCGCGGTCGTCACCGGCTCCGGGACCGACTGGCTCGATGAAGCGGCCACCGCCGGCGCGGACGCGCTGATCACCGGCGAGGGGAAACAGCAGGTGTACCACGACGCGCGGGAGGCCGGGGTAACGGTGTTCCTCGCCGGACACTACGCGACCGAAACGTTCGGGGTCAGATCGCTTCGGAGCCTCGCCGAGGAGCGGGGAATGGAGACGACGTACCTGAGCCATCCGACGGGGCTGTGACACGGACCGGGCCGGACGGAAGCGGAAGGGAACCGTCGGCCATCGTCGACCCGACCGTCGCACAAACGACTCTTTTCGTTTACGCCACGTATATCATCTCCGCGACGTGCCGCCGCCCATGGACCGAAGACTCACCACGGCACTCGGCGTCGCACTGCTCATCCTGCTGGCCGGCTGTGCCGGTCTGACGGGCACGGCAGCCGAGACCGGTGGCGCGGCGGACGACCTCGACCGGTCGATCGAGGTATCCGCCGAGGGCGAGGCGACCGCGGAGCCCGACCGCGCCACCGTCCGGGTCGCGGTCGAGGCGACCGGGGACGATCCGGGTGCCGTCCGCTCCGAACTGGCGACCGCCGACGACGAACTCCGCACCGCCCTCTACGACTGGGGGCTCGACGAGGGGGACGTCCGGACCGAACGGTACGACATCCGACGAACGCGGGAATCCCGCGAGACCCCCGACCACGAGGCGTACCGCGGCGAGCACGTCTACGCCGTCGAGATCGGCGACGTGGACGCCGTCGGCGACGTCATCGACGTCGCGGTCGACGCCGGCGCGGACGGCGTCGAGCGGATCGAGTTCGGCCTCAGCGAGGACCGGGCGGACGAACTCCGCGACGAGGCGCTGGCGGACGCGATGGGGAACGCCCACGACGAGGCCGACGTCCTCGCGGAGAACGCCAACCTCACGGTGACCGGGGTGTACGCCGTCTCGACGACGAACGCCCGAACGAGTCCGTTCACGGCGACCGCCCTCCGAACCGAATCGGGCGACGCCGGGGGCGGGGCCAGCACCGGGGTCGAAACGGGAGACGTCGACGTCACCGTCACCGTGAGCGTCGTATTCGACGCGGAAGCGGCCTGACCGACCGCCCCCGACCCGCAAAGGGGGCCGTCAAACCCGAACGCAACCGCACCGATCCCGAACGCAACCCTTACCGCCGACGTGCCCGCAGTCCGGGTATGCGCGACCACTTCGAGGTCCGGGACCACGACGCCGCCGGGCGGATCGGACGGCTCGAGGTCCCCAGTGCGGGCGTCACCGTCGAGACGCCGGCGTTGCTGCCCGTGGTCAACCCGAACGTCCTCACGGTGGATCCGTCGCGGCTCCGCGGGGAGTTCGGCGCGGAGATGCTGATCACGAACTCCTACATCATCCGGAGTACGGATCGGATCCGCGACCGGGTCCTCGACGAGGGGATCCACGGATTTCTCGGGTTCGACGGCGCGATCATGACGGACTCGGGCTCGTTCCAGCTCGCCGAATACGGCGAGATCGACGTCACCACCGCCGAGATCCTCGAGTTCCAGCGCCGGATCGGGAGCGACGTCGCGACGCCCGTGGACGTCCCGACCCCGCCGGATGCCAACCGCGACCGCGCCGAGCGGGAACTCGCGACCACGGAGCAAGCCCTCACCGACGCGGAGGCGACCGAAACGGGCGAAATGCTGGTCAACGCGCCAGTTCAGGGGTCGGCGTACCCCGACCTTCGGGAGGCGGCCGGGCGGCACGCGGCCGGAACCGATCTCGACGTGTTCCCGGTCGGCGCGATGGTGCCGCTGCTGAACGCCTACCGCTACGACGACGTCGTTGAGACCGTCACCGCCGCGAAACGCGGGCTCGACCCCGACTGTCCGGTCCACCTGTTCGGCGCGGGCCACCCGATGAGCCTCGCGCTGGCGGTGGCGCTGGGCTGTGACCTGTTCGACTCGGCCGCGTACGCGCTGATGGCGCGCGACGGCCGGTACCTCACCGTCTCCGGCACCGAACACCTCGCGGAGATGGCGTACTTCCCCTGTTCGTGTCCGGTCTGTGCCGAGCACACCCCCGAGGACCTCCGTGCTGGCGACGACGACACGGCCGAACGGCTCCTCGCCGAGCACAACCTCCACGTCACGTTCGAGGAGGTCCGCCGGATCAAGGCGGCGATCCGCGCGGGGAACCTGCTCGAACTCGTCGATCGGCGCGCTCGGGGCCACCCGGCGATGCTCGACGGGTATCGGGCGCTCCTCGACGCTGCCGACCGGCTGGAGGCGACTGACCCGGTCTCGAAGGACACGTTCTTTTACACCTCACACGAGTCCGCTCGCCGGCCGGAGGTCCGCCGCCACCACGGTCGCCTCGACCGCCTCTCGGTGCCGGACTCGATCCTCCTCACCGAGTCGAAGACGCCCTCGACACACGATTACGACGCCGTCTGGCGGGTCAAACCGCCGTTCGGTCCGTTCCCGCGATCGCTTTCGGAGACGTACCCGCTCACCGCCGAAGTCCCGGACCGGGTCGATGCCGCCGCCCGGCGAGCGGCCGCCGAGGGAGTTCGCCGCCTCGCCGACGCCAATCCCGATGCCGCGATCACGCTCGGTCACGACGGCTGGCCGGACCGGGTGCTCGACCGCCTGCCGGATCGGGTGGAAACGGAAAATCTTCGGGAGCTGGGCCGGTGAGGCGGATCGGCACCCGTCTCTGACTCCCCCGTCCGTGCCTCGATTCGTCTCGGCCCTCACTCGACCGGATCTTCACCGTCCGGGCCTTCGTCCCCCCGACCGGACCCCGCGGAAATCCGGCTGCTGTAATCCCACGAGTGGAGCCGGTCCGGTTCGATCCGAACGTGGACCTCCTCGCGCTCCGGTCGCAGGAGCCACTCGCCGAGTTCGGTGTCCGTTCCGCCGAGGTACCGTTCGAGCAGTTCCCGGAGGAGCCGTCGACCCCCGTCGGGAGTCACGCTCGCTTGCCCGCGCCCACGGATTCCCCTGTAGGGCGGGTCGTTCGTCGATATCTCGAAGGAAACGTGATCGTCGGCCGCGAGGAACCGCACGAGGTCCGCGTCGGCGCTCGTCGCGCAGTGGACCGTGCCGTCCCACTGGAACCACAACGACACCATCCACGGATCGTCGGCGGGCGTCCGACAGCCGACCCGAATCGGGACCCGGGTATCGTTGAGGAACCGGTCGACGCGGTCGCGGTTCCACGGACCAGTAAGTTCCATGTGTCGCGTTGGGGCGGCGTTAGCCTAAACCCACCGCCGGGTCGGCGGACCGACGACGACACGGCGGATTAGGGATCGACCCGGACGAGCCAACTCCGTGGATCGTCGACCTCGCGTGCGGTCGGCAGGTTTTCGGGAGTGTCCCACACCGCGCCGGCGGCGGTGAGCCCACGGTCGTCGGCGACGTGTTCGAAGAACGCCGCGCCGCGCTCGTACTGCCGCCGTTTGAGGTCGAGTCCGAGCAGCCGACGGGCCAACTGCCGGATCGGGTCGCCACCCCCACGCCGCTCGTCGACCTTCCGGCGGAGGTCGGCGTACTCGTCGTCGAACGCGCGGTCCATGAGTAGCTCCGCGTATCCCTCGACCGCGGTCATCGCCGCCCGGAGCTCCGCGAACGCCTCCCGGTCGATGCCGCCCGCGGTCAGCCCCTCGATCCCGCGTTCGACGCGGGACTCGAGGTAGCCCGACAGCCAGGGGGCCGCGCCGAACTCCGCGGCGTGGGTCACCTCGTGGAACGCTATCCAGCGCCGGAATCGTGGGTAGTCGACGTCGAGCTCGGTGGCGACCGCGACGATGTTCGGGTGGACGAAGTAGAGCCCGTGGCCATCGGTGGCGTCGGCCAGCAACAGGGGGTCGTACTGGCCGAGCACGTTCCGCGCGAGAAACCCCAGCGCAAACGCCATCGACCCGGTGTTGGCGATCCGGGATATGCCCGGCGTCGACCGGGCGGTCGCGGCCTCCATCGGGTCCATCACGTTCCGGAACGTGTCGAGGTTCGCGTCGATCCAGTGGTGTCGGTTCTGGACCTCGACGGTGTCGGGGACGTCGAACTCGACCCCGGCGACCGTCCGGAGGCGCTCCCGCGCGTCGCGCACGTCGGCCGCGTATCCCCGCCGGTCCGCCGGGGTGAGCGCGAGCGACCCCGGATCCGTGCTCGTCTTCGCGGCCTCCCCGGCTCTCGCCCAGTCGACGACGCCGGTGCCGGACGCCTCGGCGACCGCACGGAGGCTTCGAACGATATCCATACGGATCGGAGGCGTGCCGGACTCAAGTCGCTTGTGTCGGCCGGGGCCAGTTCCCGTCCGTCGCGGGCTGGACCCGGGCTCGATTCCGTCCGCCGCGCCCCCGTTACTCCCCGAGCGCGTCGAGCGCCGCGGCGTCCCCGAGCGATCCGTCGTCGAGCAGGCGCGCGACGGCGACCGCGACGACCGCGAGGAGGCCGACGACCGCCAACGCCTTCGCGGCGCCACCCGCCGAGCAGCCACAGGGGACTCTCGACGATGACCCGTCCGCCCCGTCGGCTGCGCCGGGATCGTCCGCGTCGTCGCCCGCTTCGCCGAGGAGGCCGTTCGGCGCGATCCGAACGTCGCCGTCGCCGAGGTGGATCTCGAGCAGCGTGAGTGACTTCTCCGTCATGCCGAGGCGTTCTCGCGCCGGCGGCTTAACCGTGCCGTCGGGCTCCCGTCAGGCCCCCGTCGGGCTCCCGTCAGGCCCCCGTCGGGCTCCCGTCGGACTCTCGTTTTGCCCCCGTTCGGCCTCCGCTTGACCGGGCGGCGGGCGGGAGCCCACGCCCGAAATACGGCGGTTCCCGGCGGCAGCGAGCGTCCCTTCGATCGCGGGAAACCGACCCACGGCGAGGTCAAAACGGAACTGTTTTACTGTGTACTGTTAAATTTAGAGTCGTAATCGGAAGCGGACCGCGCTCTGGTAGTGTAGTCCGGCCAATCATATTGCCTTCTCGAGGCAATGACCGGGGTTCAAATCCCCGCCGGAGCATCTCTTTTCCTCGCAGTCATGCGGTTCGTCGCTTCCACCGTCGACGCCGGCGAAGATTAACTACCGAGCGGTCAAACGGCGACCCGTGCAACAACCCGTATTTTGTTTCGATAGAGACAAAACGGTCGACGTACGTCCGCCGAAGCGCGGGCGGGCAGTACCGCTGGCGTGGGTCCAGTACTACGCTCACCGCACGGAGCACGACGTCTGGGCGACGGGTAACCCGCGACTGTGCCACGAAGCGGGAATCCCCTCACCTCGCGAGGCCCGGGAGTTGCTCGTCGCCGCCGGCCGCGAACCGGTAGCGAGTTACGACCGGATGAACTCCGGCCGGATCGACCGTCTCCGCCTGCTTGACCAGCTTTATGCGGAGAGCTACGACCGGACGATACAGTTCGTCGTCGTTGACGACACCGACGTCACGGAGTATACGGCCGATCGGCGCTGGATGTACTACGGCCCAACGGAGTTTGTCGCTGCCGTGGAGGACGGAGCGTATCCGGAGGCAGATCCCGGTGCGGTTCGCGGAGAGCCATACGCCGATCCGGGGCATGGCGACCGCTATCGGTCGCAGCTAAATCGGTTCAAACGACGCCTCTCGGAATGAGGCCGGCCGAGCGTTCCACGCACGGATCGCCGACGGACGTGAATATAAATCCCGAACCGTCCTGTATCCGGCATGGAATGGCAAGAAGACCCTCATGCGGGCCTTGCTTTTGCGGAGTGGAAGCAAACAAAGCGGCTCCAGCGACCGGCCGACCCGTTCACCGTGCGACGCGTCGACCCTGACCGGATCAGACACGTGACCGTCTACACCGATACGGTCGACAAGGCGCAGGACGGCGAGCGACACCCGGTGTTCACGCCGTCGAGCGCTCGGTTTGCGGGGTTCTTCCGGACCGCCAACGCAGGAACGGTGGTCCGCGGCGAGTGGGACCGCCGGCTGCTCCCCTTCGACGAGTATCTCCCGTACGTGGGTCTCAGACGACATTTTATCGACGACGTCGACTGGAAGGACACCCGGTACTATCAGAACATCGTTGAGTGTATCGCCGGTGGAGCGCCGCTGTGGGGTTGTGAGACCGAGGCGGAGTTCCGCGGGCGCTGTGAGGAGCTGGATCGGCTGTACAAGCGTATCGACCGCGAGGGGTACCGGTCGGCGAGTGAGTTGCGGGACGGCAAACTCCAGTACGACGAGGTTGCGGTCAACATCGGCCGCGACGGGCACCTCCTCTTCAACGACGGCAAACACCGTCTCTCGATTGCCAAGTTACTCGACGTTGATACCGTTCCCGTTCGGGTGATCGTCCGGCATCAAGGTTGGGTCGCGAGTTCGGACCGCGAGTTCCCGTCGGAGTGATCCCCTCGTCGTGAGTCGCTCGGGCGTAATTCAAGATGGAGCCTCCGACCTCAAGGAGCGAGCGTAGCGAGCGAGTAGGTCGGAGAGGAAACCGACACGGTACTACACTAACTACGCGTAGCCGAGCTTCTCTAGCTGCCGTCGGATCTCCGGATCGACGGCGTCCGTCCCGTCGTCGTCGCGGTTGTCGGGAACGGACTCACGGAGCGCGGCTACCTCCTCCTGTGGATTCTCGATTGGGGGCCCGCCGGTCTCGGTCCAGCCCTCGTCGCTCTGGAACCCGTAGTACCCGTCCGCGACCAGCCCCCGGTACTCGACGTCGACGGCGTCGATCGCGGCGGGCGCGTAGCCCCGCTCATGAAGCGCCTCGCGCCGCATCGACGCGATGCCGTTGTA
The DNA here is from genome assembly GCA_028275105.1 of Halorubrum sp. Lineage (GTDB taxonomy): Archaea > Halobacteriota > Halobacteria > Halobacteriales > Haloferacaceae > Halorubrum. The sequence goes on along the minus strand of JAQCNI010000078.1, from coordinate 4,674 downwards.
CTCGGTGAGATACCTCGCCCCGCGCTCGTCGTCGGCCGCCCGGAGGTCCCGCCCGCGCCGGTCGGGGTCAGTACCGTCGGCAAGCGCCAACACGGTGTGATAGACGTCGAGCAGCGATACCGGTGCGTCAACGCGCTCGTTCGAAAAGTCCGGACCGGTAACAACCAGCGGAACGTTCGTCACCTCGGGATAGAGCCCGTAGCCGTGTTCCCAGACGTCGTGTTCACCGAACAGTTCGCCGTGGTCCCCGAGCGTGATGACGTAGTCGAACTGCGTCGACAGCGCCTCGAACGTCTCGCGGTAGACGTCGCTCAGATACCGCACACAGTCCTCGTACGCGGTTCGTGCCCGCTCCGGGTCCAGCCCCGTGTGCTCCCGGTCGACACCCTCCGCTAACGCCTCGTCGGGGTCGTCGAACCTGTTGCGAAGCGTCGTTTCAAACGCCGGGCCGATGTCGTACGGATCACCCGACCGGTACGACGGCGGCGCGTGGTACGGCTGGTGTGCCTCCATGAGATTCGCGAACAGGAACGTCGGCTCCGACGGCGACAATGACCGTGTCAGGTCGCGGAACCGACCGGCGCCATCGTCGCCGTCACCCAGCCGGGTTCCCGCAACTGCCTCCGCGAGACCGAACTGAAGCGACCGTCTCGTGTCGTACGCGCCGCTCAGCGCCGCGGCCGCTCCCGTCAGGTACGCTAGTCGCGGGTGTTCGTGCTCCTCTAAGTGTCGGTACCAGTTGAACACCGACGTCGTCGGGTACTCGGTGTTCCGGGTCCCGTCGAACACGTCGAACCCGCGGTCATACTCGTACGCGGGCGAGACGTTGATGTTTGCCGAGAACGCCCGGGTCCGGTAGCCCGCCGCCGAGAGCCGTTCGGCGAGGGTCTGCGCCGGCGTCGAGAGCGTCCAGTCGGCGACCGTCACGTCCGCCTCACTGGGATACATACCGGTGAACAGGGAGGCGTGTGCCCCGCCCGTCCAGTGACTCGTCGAGTACGCAGCGTCGAACCAGGTCCCCGGAAGCCACTCGAACGCCTCCGCGAATACATCCGCTCGGACCGTATCCAAGACCACGACCGCGATGTTCGTCACGATAGCTCCTTAGGATGGAGCGGATATATATGCCACGTCGGCCCGTTCGGTCGTTTCGGATGGCTCGTGGAACGGCCGTGGCGACTATGGATACCACTGTTACCGTATATAGGGATATACTTTATGTGATTCGGTCCATTGTAACAACTAGCAGTGATAAGTACCACAGACACGGTCCGTGTTTCGATCGTTCAACTTGATGAGTACGGGCCTTGGACAACTGAGCCGTCGCCACGACGGGAAACGGATCTACAAGCGCTCCAAGCACGCCTGTACGCCGACTTCGCCGATTTTGTCGGCCGCAGCGACGGATACGCGTTCTTCAATCGATTCGACAACATGCTCGGCATCGCCAACGGTATTGATGTCAAGGAGTACGAACGGTTCCAAGAACGCATCCGTAACCGATACCCGATCACCGTTAGCGTCGGCGTTGGGGAGGGGAAAACGCCGATTCGCGCGGTGGAGGTGGCGAGCCAACAGCTTCAGGCCGCGGGAAGTGCGCAGGATCCCGACAGACGAGAGGTACTCAGCGCCGGGAACACGGACGATTCGCCCGGCTCCGTCACGGTTGGGCACTTCGATATCGTCGGCGTGACGGAATCGTTCACCGACACGGAGCACGCCGCGATGGCCGGACTCACGATCCAGCAGTCGATGCTCGTTCTCAAACAACGGCTCCTGTCCGAATACGACAGCATCGCCCAGTTCGTCGGTGGAGACAACATGATCGCCGTCTGTCCGCAGATGAGCGAGGACGCGTTCGGTGACGTCGTCGAACACGTGGACGACCAAACCGGCGTCGAGTACCAGGTCGGTATCGGCTCGGGGCCGACGGCCCACGGCGCAGGCGGGCAGGCGAAGGAGGCACTCGAACACTGCCGGGAGACTGGGACGAGAGTCCACGAAGCGACGACGATACAGCAACGGGCGACGGATGACTGAACGGGCGCTCGTGTTTACCGATGAACGAGAGGTCTCGATCCAGCAGACCGAAGCGTCGGACCTCGGCGAGGACGAGGTGGCCGTCGACGCCCATCTGTCGGCCATCAGTTCGGGAACGGAGCTGCTGATCTACCGTGGCCAAGTGCCGTCCGGCATCACGGCCGATTCATCGTTGGAGACGCTGGACGGCGACCTTTCATACCCGCTCCAGTACGGCTACGCGTTGGTTGGGACCGTCGTCGATGCCGGACGCGACGTCGACGACGCGTGGGTGGACCGGGAGGTCATCGCCTTCCACCCGCACCAGACGCGGTTTAATTCCACGACGGACTGTCTTACGCCCCTGCCACCGGATCTCGAACGGCGAGCCGGCGTCCTGTTTCCGTCGGCCGAGACGGCGACGAACTTTCTGCTCGACGGGGCCCCGAAGGTCGGCGAACGGGTAGTCGTGTTCGGCGCCGGCGTCATCGGCCTCTGTACGACCAGCCTGCTCGCCGAGTTCCCGCTCGACTCGCTGGTTGTCGTTGAGCCACGTCCCTCGCGGCGCGAGTTAGCGCGGGAGTTTGGCGCCGACGAGGTGATTCCACCGGAGGATGTCGATACGCCGTTCGAGTCCGTCGGCGACGATCACGCGTCCGCCGACCTCGTTTACGAACTCTCGGGTCAGCCGGACACGCTCAACGACGCAATCGATGTCGTCGGGTACGACGGCCGGATCGTGGTCGGGTCGTGGTACGGCTCCAAGCAGTCACCGCTCCGCCTCGGGGAGTCGTTCCACCGTGACCGCATCGACATTATCTCGAGCCAGGTGAGCACCATCGACCCGACGCTGCGCGGTCGATGGTCGAAGGACCGCCGCACGCATACCGCGCTCGACACCCTCCGCACGGTCGACCACGACGCGTTGATCACCGACGTGGTCTCCTTCGAACGGGCCGGCGACGCCTACGAACGACTCGACGAGACGACTGCGGGAACGATCCAGGTGCTTCTCTCGTACGACTGATACATGCCAGCCAACACGACATCTCACACACGCGACGGGACGTACGGACTGATGGTCAAACGGGAGTTCATCGCACAGCACTATCTGACGGTCCCTGATCCGGAGCCATCGGAAGGGGACGTCCATAGCCACCAGTTCACCGTGGAGGTCGAGTTTGCCGCCGACTCGTTGGACGAGTACGGCTATCTCGTGAACATCAACGAGGTGGAGGCACTGCTCGACGACATCGAGTGGCGGTACCGCGATACGCTGCTCAATGACTTGCCGGAGTTCGAGGGACGGAACCCGAGCGTCGAGCACTTCGCCCGCATCGTTTGTGACCGATTCCGCGAGGACCTCTCCGATGACAATCCCGACGGAGTGACCGTCCGGATCTGGGAGGACGACCTCGCGTGGGCGAGCTACCGGACGACGATATGAAACACGCGAAGATCCGGTACTTGGAGGCCAAGCACAGCGTCGACGAGCGATCGCGGTCGCGCAGAGTGGCGGACCGACTGTTCGAGGCCCTGCCGGAGGCGCTGACGGTCGGCGAGGCCGGATCGGGGACCGGAACGGCGGTACCGTGGCTGCTCGAACGGGGGGTAACGTCCGGGTCGTACCGAGGGATCGACCTGTCACCGACAGTCATCGCCCACGCGCAGCGAACTCAGCCGGCCGCACTCCGGTATCGCGGGTACGACGCCGCCGACACCGAGACCGGTGGCACCGTCGGCGACTTCCGTTTCGGATTCGAGGTGGGCGATGCGCTCCAGCTCCTCGGAGAACGCACCCACGACCTCGTCGTCGCACAACAGTTCATGGACCTCGTCGCGCTGGAGCCGGCCGTCGACGCGCTGACGGCGGCGGCCGGAGACGGCGGCCTCGTGTACTGTCCGCTGACGTTCGACGGCGTGACCCTCTTCCAGCCGGATCACCCTGCCGACGGCGAAATAGAGCAGGCGTACCACGACGCGATCGACAACGACGGAGACCGGGAGACGCGTGCGGGCCGACACCTGCTTGAGGAGTTCCGCGATCGAGCCGGATCGCTGATCGCCGTCGACGCCTCCGACGCTATCGTCCGTCCCCGGAACGGCGAGTACCCCGGCGACGAGCGCTACTTCCTGAACTGCTTGCTCGAGTTCGTCGAAGAGTCGGTCTCCGCGGAGGCGGTTCCGGAGGTCGAAAATTGGCTGTCGACGAGGCGCGACCAGTTAGCGGACGGACGGCTCTCGTACGTCGGACACAGGTACGACTTTCTGTACCGAACGGCGGCGGAGCAGGCTTGACATCCTCCCCGCGCTGAAGCGCGAGGATTCCCACGGCACCGCACCGCTGGGTTGGGATATTGTGGTTTACGACGTTACCTGTTCTTGAGGTGCGAACGCACCAGTTTCCTTGTCAAACAGGAACGTCGATGGCTGTGCCAACCAGCCGTTACTCCTATCGCCGTCCCCAGAACGCTTCGCGTTCTGGTGTGCGGACGAGACGCGATGGGTCTCGTCAACGCCATCCGGAGCGGGACTCGGAGTTACTTTCTGTCGAATGTTCTCGGCACCGTTCACATCTGCGTTCGCCACCATCCCACACTCATCGCAGACGTACAGCCCACGTTCAACACGATTCGCGTCACGCTTGCGACCACA
>JAQCNI010000062.1 GCA_028275105.1 Halorubrum sp. | reverse complement strand
GCGGTGTCCGCGCCGTGCTCGTCGACGATCCGCTGGGGCGAGACGACGTTCCCCTTCGACTTCGACATCTTCTCGCCCGCCAGTTGAACCATCCCCTGTGCCAGCAGGTTGGTGAACGGCTCGCGGTGGGTTAGCCCCTCGTGGTCGGCGAGCGTCTTCGTGACGAACCGGCTGTACAACAGGTGCATCACGGCGTGTTCGATCCCGCCGACGTACTGGTCGACCGGCATCCAGTCGTTCGTGCGGTCGACGTCGAAGGGGGCGTCGTCAAGGCCGGGTGAGACGTACCGCAGGAAGTACCACGAGGAGTCGACGAAGGTGTCCATCGTGTCCGTCTCCCGGGTCGCCGGCTCGCCACACTCCGGACACGTCGTCGCCTTCCACTCCTCGGCGGCGTCCAGCGGGTTGCCGGTCGTGTTGACGAACTCGGGCAACTCGACCGGGAGGTCCGCCTCGGGAACCAACACCGGCCCGCAGTCGTCACAGTGAACGACCGGGATCGGGGTGCCCCAGTAGCGCTGGCGGGAGATCCCCCAGTCGCGCAGGCGGTACTGCGTCGCCGCCTCGGCGTCATCGGCGTCGGCGGTGATCCGCTCGCGGGCGACGTCGCTCCGGAGCCCGGTGTACGATCCGGAGTTTACGAGCACGCCGTCGTCGGTGAACGCGCCCTCGCTCACGTCCGGCGCGTCCGGGGCGCCGGTAACATCCGCCTCGTATCCTTCCGGCTCCGGCGCGATCACGGGGTCGATCGGGACGCCCATCTTCGCGGCGAACGCGTGGTCGCGGTCGTCGTGTCCGGGGACGCCCATCAGCGCGCCGGTCCCGACGTCCGAGAGGACGAAGTCCGCGACGAACACGGGGAGCGCCTCGCCCGTGACGGGGTTGCGTGCGGTCAGGTCGGTCTCGACCCCGTTCGGCTCGTCGCCGTCGGGGTCGGCCTCGTGATGGACGAACTCGCGGACCGCGTCGTCGTCCTCGATCAGTTCCTCGGTTATCGGATGGTCCGGCGCGAGCGCGAAAAACGTCGCGCCGAAGACGGTGTCCGCGCGCGTCGTGAACGCCTCGACCTCGTCGGACGCGGCGTCCGGCCCTTCGATCGCGAACGGGAGTCGGGTCCCGGACTGACGGCCGATCCAGTTCCGCTGCATCTGCCGGACCGAGTCGGGCCACCCCTCCAGATCGTCGATATACTCGACGAGCTCGTCGGCGTACTCGGTGATCTTCAGGAACCACTGTTCGAGTTCTCGCCCCTCGACGGGGGTGTCACACCGCCAGCATAGCTCGTCGTCGCCCTCGACCTGCTCGTCCGCGAGGACGGTCTCACAGGAGGGACACCAGTTGACCTCGGCGTCGCGGCGCTCGGCGAGCCCCGTCTCGTGGAACCGCCGGAACAGCCACTGGTTCCACTCGTAGTACTCCGGCGTACAGGTCGTAACTTCCCGATCCCAGTCGTAGCCGAACCCCATCGACTTCATCTGTCCCTTCATCGTGTCGATGCAGTCGACCGTCCAGTCGCGGGGGTTCGTGTCCCGCTCCTTGGCGGCGTTCTCCGCGGGGAGGCCGAACGCGTCCCACCCCATCGGATGGAGCACGTCGTCGCCACACATCCGGCGGTATCGAGCGTATGCGTCCGTGATAGTGTAGTTACGGACGTGGCCCATGTGGAGCTTCCCGGACGGGTACGGGTACATCCCGAGGACGTACGTCGGGTCGTCGACGTCGTCCGGCGTGCGGTACACGGCGGCGTCCTCCCACGCCGCCTGCCACCGGTTCTCGATCGCGGTGTGGTCGTAACCCTCCTGAGACATCTGCTTATATACCCGTGATACGGTCGGCGTCGTATAGCTTTCCATCCGCGGGTGGGTGGGAGAAGTTATTTGCGCGCGGCGCCGCCAGTTCCGGCCATGGATCTGACGAAGACCCTCTACTACGGCGCGGTCGTCATCGGGGTTCTGATCGCCGTCGGCGTCGTGGTCTCCGTCGTTTCGGCGATCCTGAGCCTGCTCCGACTGCTCCTCGTCGCCGCCCTCCTGATCGGGGTCGTCTACGCCGCCTACCGGGTTCGTTCGTGGCTGTCCGGCGACGACGACGGGAACGATGGGCACTCGGTGACCGACCGCATCGGGAACTTCGGGTCGTCGACGGCGTCGGAGTCGCGGTCGACCGGGAGTTCGCCCGGCGGTCGGGATCGCCTCCGACGGCAGTACGTCGAAGGCGAGATCGACGAGGCGGAGTTCGAACGACGGATCGAACGAGAATTCGAAGCCGAGGACCTCGACGACATCGAGCGGGAGCTCGAACGCGAGCGATAACGCTTCAGAACCGGTCGCGGAGCTCCCCGCGGAGGTCATCGAGGTCGCGGTCCTTCATCGACAGCAACACCAGCAGGTGGTAGACGAGGTCGGCACTCTCGGCGGTGAGATCGTCGCGGTCGTCGTCCTTCGCCGCCAGGATCGTCTCGGTTGACTCCTCGCCGATCTTCTCCAGTACCGCGTTCTCGCCCTTCTCGTGGGTGAACAACGAGGCGGTGTATGACCCGTCGGGGAGCTCCCGCTTGCGCGACTCGATCGTCGCGAACAGCTCGTCGAGGACCGCATCGTCGGGGCCGGCGTCGGCGGCGTCCGCCTCCCCCTCCGCCGGTCCGCGATCGGTCACGCCACCACCTCGGCGTCGGGGAAGAACGCGAGGTCGTGGACCCGCGGGTCGTCGGTGAGTTCGGGATGGAACGACGTGGCGACGACGGGGCCGTCACGCACCGCAACCGACCGACCGTCGACCGTCGAGAGCGTCTCGACGCCGTCGCCGACGTCGTCGATGACCGGCGCACGGATGAAGACGGCGTGGAACGGCTCCGCGAGTCCCTCGACCGGGACCGGGGCCTCGAAGGAGTCCTTCTGTCTGCCGAACGCGTTGCGGTCGACGGAGACGTCGACGACGCCGAGCGCATCGACCCGGTCGTCCTTGGCGTCCCGCGAGCAGACGATGAGTCCGGCGCAAGTCGCGAGGATCGGCTTGCCGTCGGCGACGTGGTCGCGGATCTCCGACGCGATCCCTTCTCGATGGATCAACCGCGAGATGGTCGTCGACTCCCCGCCCGGCATGAGGAGGACGTCGCAGTCGGGGACGGTCCCCGAGTCACGGATCGTGACGACCTCCGCGGACTCGCCGTGGGCGGTGGCCGCGTTTCGGACCGCCGCAGCGTGTTCGGCCACGTCGCCCTGTACGGCGATGACGCCAGCTTTCATACGTTTGGTTCCGTGGCAACGAATAAAAAATGTCCGCTGTCGTGGCGCGCTTCCGGCGGGTTTCGTGGCAGGATCGGCCGTCCGGACTACGCGACCGTCAACGAGAGGATCTGGACGAACACGCCGAACAGGACGCAGAACGCGATGACCGTCTTCGGGTCGATCGAGATGGCGTTCCGGCCTTGGGAATCGAAGTACCGAACGAGCCCCGCGCTCGACATCAGCCCGCCGGAGTTGTCACCGCTACTCATGTTCACGCGTTTCCCGTCGGCGACCCTAAGCGTTTCGTCTTCGCCGGCGACGACCGGTGTCCCCCCTCTCCCGCCGGGTGAGTAACCCTTATCGGAGAGCCCCCGCTAGGCCACGTCGAACCATGACCGTTCGAGTGCTGGACTTCTACGCCGACTGGTGTGGCCCGTGTAAAACGCAGGACCCGATCCTTGAGGAGGTCGAAGAGGAGCTCGGAGACGCATTCGAGCTACAGAAGGTCGACGTCGACCAGGAGCAGGACGTCGCCAACCAGTACCAGGTCCGATCGCTACCGACCCTGATCGTCGAGAACGACGACGGCGTCGTCGACCGGTTCGTCGGCGTCACCCAGAAGGAAGATATCACGACCGCGATCTCCGAAGCCGGCGCATAGCCGACGCGATCCATCGATCCCCCGGTCGGTCGGCGCAGCCACCGGTCCGCCGTGGCTCGTCACCGCGTCTCGCAACCTTTTAGCTCGGCGGTCCGTTCGGGTGACACATGGCCCGATTCGACGCGGCGGAGCGCCGCAACCTTGACCGCCAGATCTGTATGCGCTGTAACGCCCGCAACTCCCCCGACGCCGACCGGTGCCGCAAGTGCGGCTACAAGAACCTCCGGCCGAAGGCGAAGGAGCGCCGGGCGACGTGATCTCCGGGCACCCGGCCACCGGCATCGACGGCCCCACTCGGCCACGTTCCCGATATCAGTCGTCGTCCTCGGCGACGACCTCGCCCGATCCGCCCGTTCCGTCCATACACTCCGTTTCGTCTCCGTTGCCAGCCGCGGGCCCATCGCCGGTGACTTTGCCCGCGTCGTCGGCGCCGCCCCGGGCCGCCATCACCTCGGCCGCCCGCGGGGCCCACCCTGAGTACCGGAAGCCGACGGCGACGACGACCGCCATCCAGCCGTCCGCGAGCGCGACTACTTCCGGCGGCGTCTGTCGGCCGACGAGCCGGCCGAACACGCCGATCGCGGCCTCCCCGAGGAACAGCCCGAACAGCACGAACGGGACCCCGGCGAGCGCACCGAGGAGGATCGCCTGCGTGATCGCCTCGTCACGCGTCTCGGTCGCGCCCGCGCCCTGCGACGAGAGCGCGATCGCTCCGCCCCCGAGCCCGAGTCCGATCCGGAGCGGGAACCGGGCGTAGAGGTCAGCGAGCCCGATCGCGACGACCGCCGACGGCGAGAACAGCGCGGTGACGACGACGTCCGTCGTCCGCATCGCGGTGCGGAACGTCTATTCGGCCATCATGGGCCACGCAAGCACGAACACGCGTTTCCAGACGCGTCGCAGCCGCGGGCGGTCCATGCGTTCCCGCGCACGGACGGAACCGGGTTCTAGTTATCGGAGTCGACGGCGTCGGCCGACGCTCCCCGACGCCGCGCGCGGGTGACTCCCCCCGAACGACCCTCGCGGGCGCCCCCAGTCACCCCGAGGTTCAAGGCCGAACCCGACCCATCCCTCCCATGGACGTCTTCGTGTACGGGACGCTCACCGAACCGGAGCGTGTCGCCGAGGTCCTCGACTCGTTCGTCTTCGTCGGGTCGGCGACGCTGACCGGGCTCCGGCCGGTCGAGGGCCGGTTCCCGACGCTCGCGCCGGGCGGGGAGACGGCGGGACGGCTTCTCCGGACCGACCAGGTCGCGGCGCTCGACGAATACGAGCGCGTCGACGACGGACTCTTCGTTCGCGTGACCGTCCCCCTCGACGCACCGGCGGGGTACCCGGACGAGGCGGCGGTGTACGTCGGCGATCCCGACCGGCTCGACGCGGACGCGGCGTGGCCGGGCGACGGATCGTTCCGTGATCGGGTCGTCGACCGGGTGTCCGCGGGGGACGTCGTCGTCGAACTCGACGACCGACGACCCGTCTGACGGGGGCACGACGGACCGATGACGCGGGATCGATGGTACGCGAACGGCCGTTCTGTCGGGCGGTTTCACTTCCGCTCCGCCCGGCTCACCTTTTTGTTCCATCGGCCGTTCGTTTTAGTCGCACGTCACACGCGTGCGTTCCCCCATTTCCCTTCCGACCGACCAGTTACCGCTCCTTCCGACCGGTCCGCGGACCGACGACCGGAACCGATTAGCCGCCGGCACCGCCATCGGAGCGTATGCTGTCGTTGTCCGACATCCACGCCGCCCGCGAGCGGGTGTACGACGTGGCCCGTCATACGCCTCTGGAGCGGTCACGGACGTTCTCGGAGATGACCGGGGCCGACGTCCACCTCAAACTCGAGAACTTCCAGCGTACCGGGGCGTTCAAGATCCGCGGCGCGGCCAATCGGATCGGGACGCTCCAGCCGGAGAAGCGGGCCGCCGGGGTCGTCACCGCGAGCGCCGGCAACCACGCGCAGGGGGTCGCGCTCGCGGCCGAGCGCGCCGGCGTCGACGCCACCGTCGTGATGCCGAAATTCGCGCCCGTCTCGAAGGTGAAAGCCACCCGCGGGTACGGCGCGAACGTCCGGCTGGAAGGCGTCGACTACGAGGAGGCACAGGCTCGCGCCCACGAGATCGAACGCGATGAGGGGCTCACGTACGTTCACGCGTTCGACGACCCGGCCGTGATGGCCGGCCAAGGGACTCTCGGGCTGGAGATCGTCGAGGACTGCCCGGACCTCGACACCGTCGTCGTCCCGATCGGCGGCGGCGGGCTGATCTCGGGCGTCGCCGTCGCGGTCACGGAGCGGCTCGATGGGGACGTCCGCGTCGTCGGCGTTCAGGCGGAGGGGGCCGCCTCCGCGGCCGAATCGCTCCGCACGGGCGAACGTCAGGAGATCGACAGCGTCGACACGATCGCCGACGGGATCGCGACCCGGTCGGTCGGCGAGCGGACGCTCGTGGTCATGCGCGAGTACGTCGACGAGGTCGTCACCGTCGACGACCGGGAGATTGCCCTCGCGCTCACGCTCCTGTTGGAGCGGTCGAAGACGCTCGTCGAGGGTGCCGGGGCGGTCGCGCTCGCGGCGGTCCTCTCGGAGGCGTTCGCGTACGAGGACGGCGAGACGGTCGTCGCCGCGCTGTGTGGCGGCAACATCGACCTCAACCGCCTCGGGACGGTGGTCCGGCGCGGGCTCGTCCGGATGGGTCGATACCTCAAGATCACGGTCGCGTTGAAGGACCGCCCGGGCGAACTCGAACGCGTGTCGAGCATCGTCGCCCGCGCCGGCGCGAACGTATACGCGGTCCACCACGACCGGACCTCCCGCGACGTCGCCGTCAACGCCGCCGAACTGGAACTCGAACTCGAAACCGACGACGCCGAACACGCCGCGAGCATCGTCGAGGAGCTCGAGGCCGACGGCTACGAGGTCGAGATCGTCTCGTGAGCCGTGGCCCCCGATACCGGGACCGCCGCCGTTCCGTCCCGGCTCAGTCGTCGCTCTCGGCGGCGACGGGCGCGGGCTCGTACAGATCGCCGGCCCGCTCCAGTTCGGAGAGGTAGTCGTCGACGTCGAGCGCCGCCTTTACGCCCATCCCGCCGGCGGTCACCGCCTGCTGGTAGTGGTGGTCGACCACGTCGCCGGCGCCGAAGACCCCCTCGACCGCGGTCGCCGTCTGGTTCGCGCCGCGGCCCCCCTCGGTCAGCAGGTACCCCTCGTCGTCGAGTTCGACGCCGGCGTCCGCGAGGTACGCCGTGTTCGGCGTGTGGCCGATGGCGTAAAACACCGCGCCGACCGCGAACTCGTACGTCTCGACCGCGTCGGCGGTCGCGGGGTCGTCGAGCTTCTCCTTCGGGTGGCCGTCGGGGTGTTCGACGAGCGTGACGTTCGTGATCCCGTCCTCGGGGGTGCCGTGGATCTCGGTCAGCTCGGTGTTCCGGAGTACCTCGATCTCGCCGTCGTCGACCTTGTCCATCACGCGCTCGATCCAGACGTCCTCCGCGCGGAACTCCTCGCGGCGGTGCGCGATGTAGACGGTGTCGGCAAACTTGGTGAGGAAGTTTGCCTCCTCCATCGCGGCGTCGCCGCCGCCGACGACGAGCATGTCCTCATCGCGGAAGAACGCGCCGTCACACGTCGCACACGTCGAGAGGCCATACCCCATCAGCGCCTCCTCGCCGGGGACGCCGAGCGTCCGGGCGGACGCCCCGGAGGCGGCGATCACGGCGTCGGCGGTGTACACGTCGCCGTTGGTGAGCTCGACGCGGAAGTGGCCGGCGGGCTCCTTCGAGACGTCCGCGACGATCCCGTTCCGGAGTTCGGCTCCGAACTTCCGGGCCTGCGCTTTCATTTCGTTGATCAGGTCCGGCCCGGAGATCCCCTCCGGGAACCCCGGATAGTTCTCCACGTCTGTCGTGAGCGTCAGCTGCCCGCCCGGCTCGTCGCCCTCGATCAGCAGCGGCTCGTTGTTCGACCGGGCCGCGTAGATCGCCGCGCTCAGGGCGGCGATTCCGGTCCCGGCGACGAGCAGCCGTCGATGCGCGAGTGGTTCGTCCGTCATACCGTTACGTTCGACGCCGCGGCCCATGTACGTTGCGCCCGCGCACTCCTCTCACTCTCGTCCCCGATCAGTCGGGAAATTCGGCCCCGTCCCCGGTCGGAACTCCCTCCGCCGGCTGGCTCGGCGGGTCCTCGATCGCCTCGAAAAACCGCCTCGAAACGAACTTCTCGACGGCCGCGGACGGGTCAGTCGCCGCCGGGACGTCCTCGAGGATCCCCAGCGGGACCTGCGCGCCGGCCATGTCGACGTGGCCGCCGGCCGACCCCACCCCCCCGAGTGCGTCCCGGAGCAGTTCGCCGACGTCGCGGTCCGTCCCGCGGGCCCGGGCGGACCCGTAGATGACCCCGTCCATGTAGCTGTACACGAACGTTACGGCGATCCCCTCCATGCCGAGCAGCCGCTCGGACGCCTGCGCGAGGGCGTCCCGGTCCGCGATCTCGCCGACACAGGAGGCGATCGCCGAGTCCCGCACGTCGCGGCACTCGATCGCCGTCGCGAGCACGCGAAACGTCTCCGGGCCCATGCTGGGGCTCTCGACGCGTTCGAGCGTCGCCACGTCGGCGCGGAGGATCAGCGATGCGGCCGCCTCGAAGTCCCGGACCGACACCTCCCGGGTGAAGTCCCGGGTGTCTATCCGGATCCCGTACAGGAGCGTGGTGGCGAGCGCACGGTTCGGCTCGATCTCCAGCCGCGAGAGGTACTCCTCGATCAGGGTACCCGTCGCGCCGGCCTCCGGGCGGATATCGATGAACCGCCCCTCCACCGGACCGCGCGGCGGGTGATGGTCGATGACGACGTCCACCGGCGTCCCCTCCGGCAGGGAGTCGTTGATCCCGGCCCGCGAGTGGTCGACGAGCGCCACCCCGCCGTAGTCGTCGAGGTCGATCTCCTCGAACGTCCGCAGCGAGAGGTCGAGGAGATTCACCATTGCCCGATTTTCCTGGTGGGTGATCGCCCCGCCGTAACAGGGATCGGCGGGGACGCCGACCCGCTCGGCGATCCGCGCCAACCCGATCGCGCTCGCGATGGCGTCGGGGTCCGGGTTATCGTGGGTGACGACGAGGAGCGGTCCCGAGAGGTCGCGCAGGGTGGCGAGCAGTCGCGGCGGTCGTTCGTCGTCGTCCGCCGCCGGTCCGCCCACTTCGTCCGCCGCCGATCCGCCCGATTCATCGGGGTCCGCGTCGTCGACGTCGATCGCGTGCCGAACCCGGTCGGCAACGGCGTCCACCGGGTCGATCACGCGGTCGGCGACCGACTCCAGCGTCGCCACCCGCTCGTCGGTCGCGGCCGTCCCCGCGTGGGCGACGAGGGTCGCGCCGGGGTACCGCTCGCGGGCCGCGCGCGCGGCGGCGACGTTGCGCTCCGGGTCATCGCTCGCGACGAACACCGTCGTGGCGCCGTCCGGATACGCAGCGGGGTTCGTCGGGTCGGCCTCCACGGTCGCGACGTTGCGGTCGCGGAGCGTCGACGCCCAGCCGCCGTCGTCGGTCACCGCGAGGAGGTCGGCGTTCCCCTTGCGGGCCCGCTCAACGAGCGCGTTACCGACGGGGCTACAGCCGAGCAGTAGGCGCCGGGCCATACCTCTCGAAAGCGGTTGCCGACCCAAAACGCTACCGTCCGCGCTCCGCGATCGGTCGTTCCCCGGCAGCCCCGTCCGTCCCCCGGAACTTCCCCCCCCGCGGGGATGCTCCCCCCCCCTCGAGTCCCGCGCTCACTCGACGGACTCCGGATCGGTCGCGGCGGCGACCACGTCGACCGCGGCGCGGTTCTCGGCGACGTCGTGGACCCGAACGAGGTCGGCCCCGCGCTCGACCGCGAGCGCGGTCGCGGCCACCGTCGCGTGCTCCCGGTCGTTCGGCCCGCGGTCGACCGTCGCGAACAGCGACTTGTGCGAGTGGCCGACGAGGACCGGGCAGCCGAGGGCCGCGAACTCGTCGACCCGCCCGAGCAGTTCGAAGCTCTCGGCGGCCGACTTGCCGAACCCGATCCCGGGGTCGACGATCACGCGCTCGCGGTCGATCCCCGCGACCTCGGCGAGGAGCAATCGCTCGCGGAGGTCGGCGATCACGTCGGCGACGACGTCGTCGTACTCCGGGTCGCGGTTCGGGTCGACCGGCGCGTCGACGCTGTGCATGACGACGACCGGGCATTCCGCGTCGGCGACGACCTCGCGCATCCGCGGGTCCTCCAGTCCGGTGACGTCGTTAATGACGTCCGCGCCGGCGTCGAGCGCGGCCCTTGCCACCGGGGCCTTGCGGGTGTCGACCGAGACGAGCACGTCGCCGTCAGCGACGGCCTGAACCTCCCGAACCGCCTCGATCACGGGAACGACCCGCTCCATCTCCTCGGCGACCGGTACCGGATCGGCCCCGGGACGGGTCGATTCGCCGCCGACGTCGATCACGTTGACGCCCGCCTCGACCATCCGGCGCGCGCCGGCGACCGCGGCGTCGAGCGCCTCGTGGCGCCCCCCGTCGTGGAACGAGTCAGGGGTGACGTTGAGCACGCCCATCACCGCGGTGTCGTCCGTCCAGGGGTAGCCGCGGTCGTCGGGGTCGACGTCCGCGCCCGCGTCGGAGCCGACGTCCACGCTCGCGTCGGAGCCGACGTCCACGCTCGCGTCGGAGCCGACGTCCGCGCCCGCGTCGGGGTTGACATCCTCCGCCACGTCGAGCTCGAGGGTCTCCCGAAGGTCGGTCGCAACTCCGGCGAGTCCGTCGTCCGCGTCGTCGAGGCGGGCACACAGTTCGCGGAACTCGGCGACCGATCCGGCGAGCGTGACCGTCGAGAGCTCTCCGCCCCCGCTGCCGAACCCGCTCCCGCCGTCGACCCGGCTCCCGCGTCCCGCGTCGACACCGCCGATCGCGGCCTCGCCGCCGACCGTCCGCAGGGTCGCCGCGACTCGCTCGGCCCGGTCCCCACGGAGGTCGAGGCTACACACCCGGTGGTCGACGCCGTCACGGGCGCGGTCGACGCTCGCCGGGGGGACCCGGCCCGACCGGAGCGCCCGCGTCGCCTCGGCCGGTCCGTCGACTGACTTCGGCGTCACCGTTCGGGTCAGCGCGGACCGGGCCTCCGCGACCGCGAACAGCGACCCCGCGAGCAGGACGCAGTCGTCGTCGTCCGCGACCGCGAGCGCCGCGGACACCGCGTCGGCGACGTCGCCGCCGGCGGTCACGTCGTCGATGCCCGAGCGCCGGAGCGCCGCGGCCAACACCGCCGGGTCCTCGGCGCGGTCGAGCGCCGGCCGGCAGGTGATCGCCCGGTCGGCGTCCGGGAGCGCGGCGGCGTTGGCCGCGTGGTCCTTGTCGTGCATCGCCGCACACACGAGGTGGAGGTCGGCGTAGTCGTACTCGGCGAGCGTTTCGGCGAGGCGCCCGCAGGCCGCCGGGTTGTGCGCGCCGTCGAGGACGGTCAGCGGTGCGGTTCGGACCACCTCGAACCGGCCGGGCCACGTCGCCCGCGCGAGCCCGCCGGCGAGCGCGCGGTCGCCGAGGCTAGCGTCGCCAGCGCCGGTGTTGCTGCCGTCGCTGCCCTCATCGGCACCGAGAACCCGCATGGTCCGCCGGGAGAGCGCGGCCGCGACCGCCGCGTTCGTGGCCTGGTGGGCGCCGACCAGCGGGATCCGGTACTCGCCGGCGGACTCGCCCTCGAATCGGATCCGGGCGTCCGTCGGGCTCGCTCGCCCCTCGTAGGTCGCGACGATTGCCGGCGATGGCCCGCCGGCATCGGCATCGTCCGCCCCGGACCCGGTGGCCGCGTCGTCCGCCTCGGGTCCCGCGACCGTCGTCACCGGCGCGTCCGCGTCGCCCGCCACCTTGCGGACGACCCGGAGCGCCTCCCCCGAGCAGGCCGTGACCATCGGCGATCCCGGCGTGGCGATACGGGCCTTGGTGCGGGCGATCTCGGCGATCGAATCGCCGAGCACCGACGTGTGCTCCAACGCGACGTTCGTCACCCCGGTTGCGACCGGGTCGACCGCGCTGGTCGCGTCGTACTCGCCGCCGAGCCCCACCTCAAGGACGGCCACGTCGACGTCGCGGCGCACGAAGTCGTGGACCGCCATGGCCGTGACGACCTCGAAGAACGTGAGCGGCGCCTCGTCGGCCGCCCGGTCGACGAGCCACGGCTTCACCTCGTCGACGAACTCGGCGATCGCCGCGTCGGGGATCGGCCGGCCGTCGACCCGGATCCGCTCCGAGAGTGACGACAGGTGTGGCGAGGTGTACAACCCGACCGAGAGCCCCGCCTCCCGGAGGATTGACTCGACCATTCGCGCCGTGCTCCCCTTGCCGTTTGATCCCGTGATCTGGACACACGGGAGTGCCGATTCGGGGTTGCCCAGCCGGTCGAGCAGCGTGGCGACGCGCTCGGTGCCGGGCTTAACCGAGAAGCGACGGAGGTCGAACAGGAAGTTCGCCGCCTCGTGGTAGTCCATACGCCGTGAGTCGGCTCGGGCGCGTTTAGACGTACCGGACCGGATCGGAAATGCGCCGGCGCGGAACGTGATGACTTGTCCGTGATCGTGTCCAAAGTCCCGGTCGATCGATGTGATGTCCCTGCTGACGCAGAGAACACCCACAAAGCCCCAGCCGCGACGGCTCACGGCTTCGCCGTTCGCCAATCGAGGGCTCCCTTCAGTCGCCCTCGCACGGCTTCGCCGTTCGCCAATCGAGGGCTCCCTTCAGTCGCCCTCGCACGGCTCGCGTGACTCGCTGCGCTCCTCGGTCGCTCGTTTCACTCGCTCTCTGCGGTGCTTTCGGCGGCCGCCATCGCCCTCGCGGCTGCCCCTTTGAGTCCCACCCCGCACAGCACCGCGACCGCACCTCACGCCTCCCCAGCCTCGGCCTCGACGACCCGCCGGAACCGCCGGCGGGCCGCCTCGACCTCCCTCGCGCTCGGGTTCGCGCCCTGCGGGGCGCTCACCGGAGCGCGCCGTGGTGATCGGACGGCGCGATCGGCGTCAGCACGGTTCGGCGCCGGCGCGGTTCGGTTCGGCGCCGAAAAGCAACCCTTAGGCGCGCGGCCATCCGAATCGAGCACATGAACGATCCGACGGCCGCGTCGGCTGCGGACGTCGACGCGGTCGGGGCGGGCGACACTCCCCCGGTCGTCGTCGGTGAGGCGGTGCGGAAGTCGTACGGCGACGTCGTCGCGCTCGACGGGGTCGACCTGCGGGTCGAACCCGGGGAGGTGTTCGGGCTGATCGGGCCGAACGGCGCGGGCAAGACGACGCTGGTGCGCGCGCTCACCGGAACGACGCCGGTCGAGGGGACCGTTCGCGTCTTCGGTGTTCCCCCGGCCGCCGTCAACTCGGGGCGAGTCGGACTCCTCCCGCAGTCGTTCGACCCGCCGGAACGGCTCACCGCCCGGGAACTGGTCGACTACTACGGGGGATTGTACGACGACGCCCGGGACACCGAGACCGTCCTCCGGGACGTGGGGATGGCGGACGACGCCGACGTGTGGTACGAGACGCTGTCGGGCGGCCAACGGCGACGCACCTGCGTCGCGACCGCCATCGTCAACGACCCGGACGTCCTCTTCCTCGACGAGCCGACGACCGGGATCGACCCGGCCGGCCGGCGGTCGATACACCGACTGATCGAACGGCTCGCGGCCGGCGGGACGACGGTGTTCCTCACGAGTCACGCGATGGACGAGGTCGAGCGACTCGCCGACCGCGTGGCGCTGCTCCGTGACGGGCGCGTCGTCGCCGTCGGGCCACCCGCCGATCTGATCGGAGATCACGGCGGACGCGCCCGGCTCGACGTCGCGCTCGACGGACCGGCGACCGACGCCGCGGTCGACGCCGTCGCGTCGGCGCTCGCACGGCCCCCTACCGGGACGACCGACGACCCCGCCGTCGAGACGACCGGCGACGGCCTCCGGGTGTTCGGCGTGCGCCCCGAACGGATCGGCTCGGTCGTCGACGCGATTCGGGGCGTCGACGTCGGATTCGAGTCGCTGGCGTGGACGGAGCCGTCGCTGGAAAACGTGTACCTCCGGCTCACCGGCGAGGCGTACTCGCCACGTGGGACCGGGAACGGAACCGGCCGCCGAGCCGGCGAGGTTGCGGAGGCCGACCCCACCGACCTCGGGCCCGACGTCGACGCCGGATCCGCGGACGCCGGGAGGTCACGATGAGCCGCGCCGTCCGGATCGCCACGGAGTCCGTCGCGGCGGCTCGGTCGTTTCTCCGGCGGCGCACGGCCGTGTTCTTCACCTTTTTCTTCCCCGTGATCCTCGTCGTCATCTTCGGAGCGCTGGTCCGAACGCAGCCGACCGGCGGCGGGCTGTTCGCCGAGCCGGCGGGTTACTACATCCCCGGCTATCTCGCCGTCGTCGTGCTGTTCACGCCGCTCTCGCGGGTCGGCTCGGAGATCGCCCGTCATCGTGATGGCGGGCGATTTGAGAAGCTGGCGACCACGCCGCTCTCGCGGGTCGAGTGGCTGCTCGCACACACCGTCGTCAACGTCGCGATCATCGGCGCGGCGAGCCTTCTGATCCTCGCGCTCGTGCTCGCGGTGACGGACGCGACGCTCGTCGTTTCGCCGGCGCTGGCGGCACTCCCCGCCTTCGTCGCGGTCGGCGTCGCCCTGTTCTGCGGGCTCGGTGCGGTCCTCGGCGCGCTTGCCGGCTCACAGGACGGGGTCATCGCCGCGAGCAACACGGTCGCGCTCCCGCTGTTGTTCCTCTCGGAGACGTTCGTCCCGCCGGCGCTGTTGCCCGCGTGGTTCCGTCCGGCGATCGCCGCCTCGCCGCTGACGTACTTCGCCCGGGGGACGCGGGCGATCACCTACGGTTCGGGCGGCCCGGACGCGATCGCGGGACCCTGGATCGGGGACTTGGCCGTCCTCTTCGCGCTCGCGCTGGGCTTCCTCGCGCTCGGGGCGTACGCGGTGCCCCGAACCGAGTGACCGACCGATCGGTCCGGCACGCTCCGGCCGAAAGCCGGTGGTTTATATCGACCGCCGCCGTTCCCCGAGCAACGGGGTTCCAGCGCCATCGTGACGACCGTCGAATTCACGTGTCCGGGGTGCCGGCAGACCATCGAGGTGAACGACGAGATGCGGGCGACGATCCTCGAGGTCGGCTGTCCGGTCTGTACGACCGCCGTCGACGAGGACGCCTTCGAGTCGGCGTAGCCGCGCCGTCGACGGCGGTCCCGCGGCCGGAATGATACGGAATGAAACGCCACCCGCTGGGACGCTATCGATCCGTCACGGGTCGCGGTCGACCGTCACCCGCCGGCCGGTCAGTCGGTCGGGATCGAACCGGTAGAGTTCGATGTCGAGGTCGGGTTTCCCGTCCGCCCAGATCTCGAACAACGGCCGGCGCGTTTCGCCGTACTGGGCGATCGTCTCGGGCGTGAGTTCGTCGACGTCGATCCGCTCGAGCTCCCCGACGCCGACGACGCTGGCGTAGGTCGCCCCGTTGTCCTCGTACACGACGAGCCGGGCGTCCGGGTCGGACGAGAGGAACGCTCGCTTCTCACCGTCAACCGTCGACACCAGCCGGACGAACACCTCCCGGGCGGTGTCGTCGTACCCGTACGAGACGGGGATCGCGTACGGAACGTCTCCGCGGGCGAGCGAGAGCACGCCGGTTTCGTGTCCCGCGAGGAACTCGTCGACGTCCGACGCGGACATCTCGACCTCACCGTTCGTCGTCATACGTGTGGACACTCCGGGCTGGGAGATAAACCACACGAGATTCGGCGGTCGGCAGCGGGGCTCGGACCGTTATTCGGCGGTTGTGGACGTCTCGAGGTCGCCCTCGACGACGGGCGCACCACAGACGACACAGCCCGACTCGAGGAGGGTTTCCCGCATCTCGTCGTCCACCTCGAACGAGCGGCGACACTCCGGGCAGACGAACGTGTGTGTCGATCCGGTCGCCATACTCCGGGCTACGACACCGATCCCCATGAATCGATCATCGAGTTCCTACGGGTTCGGAATCCGTTCACTCCAGCATCCGCGACAGGAGTTTCCGCTGTGCGGCCGCGATGTGCTCGCTGAACGTCGACCGGTCGATGTCGAGTTCGGCCGCCACCTCCCCGGCGTTGGCACCCTTCGGATGGTCGAAGTAGCCGGCGTCGTAGGCGACGGCAAGCACCTCCCGCTGTCGCTCGGTCAGGTCGCTCCGATCGATCGTGACGAGGTCGCTCTCCTCCGGCGTCGACGACGACTGGAGCAGCCGCTCCACCTGCATGTCCGCACACGTCTCCTGGAGTTCCTCGAGTACGGACCGGAGCGCCGGGAGATCGGCCGCGTGGAAGGTCATGAGGAGCCGGTCATCCCGAACGACGGTGTCCGTGGCGGGGATGCCGTGTCGGTCGAGCACCGCGAACGGGGACCCGTCGGCACACGGGGCTCGGAATCGGTACGCCGACTTCGGACCGTAATCGAACACCGTCTCGACGCGTTCGGGGAGGTCGAGGTCGGCGTCGGCGACGAATTCGACCACGACCGCGTCGCCGGCGCCACCGTCGCCGGCGCCACCGCCGTCGGCCGTCCCGAGGCGGCTCCGTGCGACGCTGTACACCGGCGTCGACCCGTCGACGATTCCGGCGAACGGCGACGGCGACGACGCCGGCAACGAAACCTCGGCCCTGATCCCGGCTCCCATCGTTCGGACGTTCCCGCCGCCGGACAAAACGTTGACGACCCGCGGAACGCGGCCGGCCGTGCCGGGCCGCGGTATAAAACACCCCGTATATACAGGGACGGGGTTCGGGGATACGCGAGCCCGACATGTAGGTATGAAACGAGACCCGTCCCGCGTGGAGGGATCGACGACGACCGTGACGAAGACCGACGGAGCGCTCGGGTCGGCGTTCGACGCCCTCGCCAATGCCGACTGCCGGGCGATCCTCGCCGCCGCCGACGAGCCCATGACGACGGGAGAACTGGCGGAGGCGTGCGACGTCGCGCTCTCGACCGCGTACCGTAAGATCGAACGGCTGAGCGATACGCCGCTTCTCTCGGAGGGGATCCGGTTCGACCCCGACGGCGACCACGCCGCCGAGTACACCCGCGGGGTCACGGACGCAACCGTCGAACTCACCGACGCCGGGGTCCGGCTGACCGTGAAGCCTGCGGACGACCCCGATTCCGTCCGCGCCGGCTTCGACCTCGCCGGGATCTCCGCGGACTGATCGCACTCGCCCTTCATCCGGCCGAGTGAACTGGCTCGTCAGTGAGGCCGGGGGCGGACGCGCGGGACGGTCGCGAGCGGTACGCGGACGCGCCCCACGGCACCGGCCCGCTTGACGGATCCAACCCATTCTGCGGGTTCGGCGCGTTCGACGGGGGCGAGGCGACCGGCGGAATCGGCATCTTTGAGCGGCCCGACGGCAGATCGTCGCCGGGGTGACGTCGGCCGTCCATGGAGTTCGAAACCCCCGTTTGACGGGGATACCGCCTGCCTCCCGTTTCACGGCGCTTAAATCCGTGGTCCGAGTACATCGGAATCGATGGGTACGCTCACCGAACTGTTCGACCCGGATCGGGTCGCCGTCGTCGGGGCGACGCCCCGGGGGGACGCGGTCGGCCACGCCGTCACGTCGAACCTGTTGGCTGACTTCGACGGCGACACGATTCCCGTCAATCCGAACTACGACGCGGTGCTCGACACTCCCTGTGTCGACGGGATCGACGAGGCCGCCGCCGACGTCGCGGTCGTCGTCGTCCCCCCGTCGATCGTGCTGGATGCGATCGAGGAGTGCGGCGTCGCCGGCGTTCGGAACGTGGTCGTGATCACCGCCGGGTTCGGCGAGACGGGCGAGGACGGTGTGAAACGGGAGCAGCGCCTCGCCGACCTCGCCGACGAGTACGGGTTGAACCTCGTCGGTCCCAACAGCCTCGGGATCATGTCGACCCCCTCCGGCATGAACGCCACGTTCGGCCCCGAGAACGCGCTCCCGGGCGGCCTCTCGTTCATGAGCCAGTCCGGGGCGTTCGTCACCGCGGTCCTCGACTGGGCCAACGACAACGGGGTCGGGTTCAAGGACGTCGTTTCGCTGGGCAACAAGGCCGTCCTCGACGAGACCGACTTCGTCGACTACTGGGGCGACGACGCGGACACCGACGTGATCATCGGCTACCTCGAGGGGATCGAGGACGGCCGCGAGTTCATCGAGACGGCCCGCGAGACGGCGGCCGACACCCCGATCGTTGCCGTGAAATCCGGGCGGACGAGCGCCGGCGCCCAAGCGGCCTCCTCCCACACGGGGACGCTCGCGGGCTCGGAGAAGGCGTACGAGGCCGCCCTCGATCAGGCCGGCGTCATCCGTGCGGAGTCGGTCGACGAACTGTTCGACGCTGCCGGCATTCTCGGCAGCCAGCCCCTGCCCGACACCGACGCGGTGGCGATCGTCACCAACGCCGGCGGTCCGGGCGTGATGGCGACCGACGCGGTCGGCGACGCCGGCCTCGAACTCGCCTCGTTCACGTCGGGGACGACCGACGCGCTCCGGGCGTCGATGCCCGACGGAGCGAACGTCCACAACCCCGTCGACGTCATCGGCGACGCCGACGTCGACCGGTTCCGCGAGGCGTTGGAGACGGTGCTTTCCGACGGGAACGTCGGGGCCGCCCTGGTGTTGGCCGCGCCGACCGCGACGATCGACTTCGACGACCTCGGCGACGCGGTCCTCGACGTCACCGCCGACACCGATGCCCCCATCGCCGCCTGCCTGATGGGCGGCGACCGGACCCGGGAGCCGAAACGGAAGCTCCAAACTGCGGGGATCCCCTGTTACTTCGACCCCGGCCGCGGGATCGAGAGTCTCGCGACGCTCGCGGAGTACCGCGACATTCGCGACCGGGAGTACGCCGAGCCGATGTCGTTCGACGTCGACCGCGACCGCGCTCGGGAGGCGTTGACGTCGGTCCATGACCGCGACGACAATTGCCTCGGCGTGGAGGCGATGGAACTGCTCGACGCCTACGGGATCGAGACGCCGGCCGGCGAGATCGTCGACTCGCCGGTCCGGGCGCGCGAGATCGCGGCCGGGATCGACGGCGACGTGGTGATGAAGATCGTCTCGCCGGACATCCTCCACAAGTCCGACATCGGCGGCGTCGCCGTCGGCGTCGCCGACGCGGACGTCGCCGACACCTACGAGGACCTGATAACCCGCGCACGGAACTACCAACCGGACGCGACGGTCCTCGGCGTTCAGGTCCAGGAGATGGTCGACCTCGATGACGGCGTCGAGACGATCGTGGGCATGAACCGCGACCCGCAGTTCGGGCCCCTCCTCATGTTCGGGCTCGGCGGGATCTTCGTGGAGGTGATGGAGGACACGACGTTCCGCGTCGCGCCCGTTTCCGAGCCCGAGGCCCGCGCAATGACCGAGGAGATCCGATCCGCGCCGCTCCTCCGCGGCGCCCGGGGCCGCGATCCCGTCAACCTCGACGCCGTCGTCGAGACGATCGGCCGGCTCTCACAGCTCGTCACCGACTTCCCCGCGATCGTCGAACTGGACATCAATCCCCTCGTCGCGCTGCCCGACGCCGACGGGGGCGCGAACGCCGCCGCCGTCGACGTGCGGCTCACCGTCGACCCCGAAACACTCGATTCCGAGGACTCCGACCAATGACTGACACCCCTACCACACTCGTCACCGCGACCGGAGCAGGCGCCGGAAAGACAGCGATCACCCTTGCGCTCGCGCGACTCGCCGCCGACCGCGATCGGAGCGCCGGCTACATGAAACCGAAGGGGACCAGCCTCCAGTCGAGCGTCGGCAAGACGCTCGACCAGGACCCGATGCTCGCTCGGGAGACTCTCGGCCTGGATGCCGAGATGCACCAGATGGAGCCGGTGGTGTATTCCCCAACGTTCGTCGAGGGGGCGATCCGCGGGACGGAGGACCCCGGCGCGCTCCGCGACCGGATCCGCGAGGTGTTCGACGAGCTTGCGGCCGACCGCGACCACATGTTCGTCGAGGGCGGCGGCCACTGGCACACCGGCGGCGTCGTCGATCTGACCGACGTCGACATGGCGGAGCTGCTCGACGCGCGGGTGTTCCTCGTGGCGGAGTACGAGGCTCCCGGCGACCTCGACGCGGTGCTCGCCGCCGCCGACGCGTTCGGCGACCGCCTCGCGGGCGTCGTGTTCAACAAGGTGTCTGACGCCGCCTTCGACTCGCTGGACCGGGACGGGATCCCGTTCCTCGAGTCCCGCGATATCCCCGTCCTCGGAGCGATCCCCCACGAGACGTCGCTTGCCGGCGTCACGGTCGGTGACCTCGCCGACGAACTCGGCGCCGAACTGCTGACGGACGCCCCGACCGACGCCTTCGTCGAGCGGTTCCTCGTCGGGGCGATGGGCGGCGACGAGGCGCTGCGACACTTCCGGCGCGCCCGCGATGCGGCCGTGATAACCGGCGGCGATCGCGCGGACGTCCAAGCCGCCGCGCTCAAAGCATCGGGCGTCAAATGTCTCGTCCTCAGCGGCGGTCACCGTCCGTCCGGCGCGGTGCTTGGCCGGGCCGCCGAGGCCGGCACGGCGATGCTGGCGGTGAACACCGGGACCGCCACCGCGATCGACCGCGTGGAGGACGTGATCAGCGGCGGTCGGACCCGTGACGTCCGGACCGTCGACCGGATGGCGGAACTCATCGACGCCCATGCGGACGTGGACGCGCTGTTCTGAGGCGGCCGGGAGCCTCCCGGTATTGAAGCGGATCCACTCCGAGCGGTCGGAACCGACGATCGCGGCCGAACGTGTCGAACTTGCGTCAGTTTTTCTCGGCTAGCGCGCGAACGTCTGACATACTGTTTTGAGGCTGGATTACGAAGGGGTCGTATGACCAGTCTCTCGGAGACGTATGGGGGCCGGGGGCGCTCCGAGGTCGACCCGCGTCGACTGTCGGCCGGCGTCGGGCTGTTCGGCGGTGGCGCGCTACTGCTCGTCTCGGGGATTCTCGTCGCGGCCGAGGTGCTCGCGCCGGGCGGGTACACGTCCGGCGCGGCGCGCCGACTCGGCGGGATCATCGGCGGACTCGGCGTCCCCCTCGTCCTGCTCGGCGTGATGATGGTCCTGCCGGCCGACCGGCGCACCCGCGCGTCGGCCGTCGCCGGCGCGGCGATCATGGGCCTCGGTGTCGCGCTGTTCTCACAGGCGTATCCCGACCACTGGGTTGGGGGGCCGCGCCCGGAACTGGTGGACCTCACCCTCCCGACGGCGGGCGTGTACTTCCTCGGGGCCGCGGCGACGATGTGGTGCGTGTTCGTCGGCGTCGCCAACTTCAAGACCCGGAACGACCCCGGCGGCACCGTCACGATGGAGGTGACCCACGAGGGCGAGACGAAGATCATCGAGGTCGACCGCGATCAGGTCGGCGCCGGCGGCGGCGTCGGCCTCCTCGGGTCCACCCCGGACGGGGGCGTCGAGACGCAGACGAACCGCGGCGGAACGGCCGACTCGACCGGGTCGGCGTCGTCGCCGATGGCCGGCGCTGCGCCGTCGGGGTTCAGTGACGGCGGGGACGCATCGAGGGAGATCGCCTCGCCGCTGGACGGAACGGACGGCGATGCCGGCGGTCCGTCGCCGTCGGGCGCCGATCGGACACGGTCGGAAGGCGGACCGACGCAGCAAGGGACCATACGGACGCCGTCGACGTCGTCCGGAACCCCGTCGGAGACGGCCTCGACGCCCGCCGACCCGTCCTCACCCTCGGCCGACGAGGCGGCAACCGCCGCCAGCCCGGGTGACACCTACTGTGGTAGCTGCGCTGAGTTCGACTACGTTCGGACCGATCAGGGAATGCGGCCGTACTGCGACCATTACGACGAGCTGATGGACGACATGGAAGCCTGCGAGCAGTGGACGCCGCGGTGACGTGAGCAGCGGACGTCGCGGTGGCCCGGCGACGGGCCCGTGTCGTGATCCGCTCTTGTCGCCGGTCGTTCGTTCCACCCCCTCACGTTTCGTGTCCGGATCAGGCCGGATCCGCGGATGGCAACTGTGATTCGGCGATCGCGAACGTGAGCGTACTCAACACCCCGATCAGCGTTCCGACCGCGAGCGCCATCGCCAGCTCCGCGAGCTCCAACACCATCACGCCGGGGGCCGACGGGAGGAAGAACCCGGACACCGCGTACAACACGATGGCGATGGCCACGACGTAGAACGGCGCGTTGAGGTACCGCCACCGGAACCGACCGGCGAGGTACTCGTCCGTGATCTGGCCGAGACTGGAGGTCACGCCGGCGACCGCGAGCCACTGGACGAATCCGTGAACGAACGCCGCGACCGTCGCCCCGGCCGGGAGCGCCCCGGCCCGAATGCCGTCGACCGAATCCACCGTTCCGATCCCCTGAACCACGCCGACAAGGATTAACGCGAGCGCGACGACGTAAGTGATGAGCGTCACTCGGCCGGCGTACAGCACGTTCCGGACCGCGCCCGCGGTCCCGTCGACGGTCTCCTCCAATCCGAGCCCACGGAACAGCGAGTAGAGCCCGACGCCACCCGAGATCACGCCGAGCACCGCCGCACCGGCGACGTCGAAGAGGTTCGCGACGACGACGAGCGGGTAGATCAACAGGAGGATCCCGAGCGGGACGAGAATCGTCCCGCGCGTCTCCGGGTCGGCGAGCACCTGCTTGAGCGTGTAGTACATGGATTCGAGGTCCTGCGCCTGCCGGACGACGACCCGCCGGACGCCATCGATCGGCATCCGCGAGCGGATCACCGGGAGGACGGACTCGTCCTGTGCGCCGTCGGTGATGACGACCGCCGACACTTCCTCGCCGGTCGACAGCTCCGCGAGGACGCGGTCCACTTCGGCGCCGACCGTCCGGTTCGCCCGGACGTCGGACCCGTCAACGCCCGTGACGGCCGCGACCTCGACCGTCTCGCCCTCGGCGGCCAGCTCGTCGTGGACGGTCACCCCCTGAAATAGAACGTTCACGTCGGAGTCCTCCGGGTCGGCGGTCGCGAGCGCGACCGCGGCCTCGGTGACGTCGTCGGCCCCGATTACGGGGGTGGGAATCCCCGTCTTGCGGCCGAGGTCGTCGTCGAGGTCGACACAGAGGACGAGCAGCATCAAACGACGCTACGGGACATGTCGACATATGCTTTCGGCCGTGGACGTTCCGGCCGGCGCCGCCGTCCACGGGTCCGCAGACGCGTCGGATCGCGCTCGCAGACGCAGCAGGGGAACGTTCCGCCCGCGAACCGAACCTCAGGCGCCCGGATGCTCGGTCCCGTCCAACAGCCGTATGACCGTGTCGCGGTCGCCGGCCGCCTCGGGATACGCGCCGATACAGACCACGAAGTCGCCGCCGACCTTGACCGGCTCGGTGACGTGGAGCGCGAGGTCGACGGTGATGCCGCCGTCGGCGAGGTCAGCCTCCGCGTCGTACTCGACGACCGGGGTCTCCCCGCCGAATAGGCCGGTCGTGTACTCGTCCGCCCGCTCGATGTTGCCGAGGCCGTCGTACCGGTCCCGGATCAGTTCCGCCAACTCGTCCGGTCCCATGTCGCCGACCGGGTTGAACGTCCGCCCGAGGACCTGGACCTGCGGCGTCGACAGCACGGTGAACACCGATGCCCGGTACTCCTGCCCGAGCATCTCGATGGCCCGATCGTACTCGGCGATCCGGTTCGTTACCTCCACCTCGCGGGTCTGCCCGCCCGCCTCGACCTCCCGCGACACGACGTCGTCGGAGACCCCGTTGCTCTCGTATCCGGTTTCCTCGAGCGCGGCCTCGGTGACCGTCGCGGCGGTGGCCGTAAACTCCACCGGACCGCCCCCCGTCACGAGATCGAGCGCGGTACAGCCCGCCAGCCCGGATATTCCGATCGCGCCGGCGGCGGCGACCGCCCGTCGACGGGTGATGCCCCCGTCACGGTCGCCCGTGCGGCCGTGGCCGGTCGAACGGTCGCGCGCAGCGGCTCTTTCAGGAGTTTCAGAACGGCCACTCATACTCCTTCGTTCGGTTGACGGGGTACATACTTTGTGCTCGGCGGATCCGCGGGGTCGCGGGATCCATGGCCGAGTCGTCCTTCCGCTCGCTCCCATCTGACCGTTCCGCTCGCGAGTCGACGCTTCGGACGCTTTTTCACGCCCGAGCGATTACGGGTGGGTAGATGATCTCCAAGGGCTGTGAACAGTGCGCCAAGGGCGGCAAGATGGTGCTTTTCGTCTACGGCTACTGCGACCAGCGGGACTGTTTCTACTGTCCCCTCGGAGAGAACCGGAAGAACGTCACCGACGTGTACGCCAACGAGCGGGTAGTCGAGTCGGACGAGGACGTGATCGCGGAGGCCAAGCGGATGAGCGCGCTTGGAACGTCGATCACCGGCGGCGAGCCCCAAGAGGCGATGGCGAAGACGACGCGGTACCTCGAACTGCTCAAGGAGGAGTTCGGCGAGGACCACCACACCCACCTATACACGGGGATCACGGGCGGTCGCGAGAACATGCGCCGGCTGAGCGAGGCCGGCCTCGACGAGATCCGTTTTCACCCGCCACTGGAGATGTGGGGCGACCTCCACGGGACGAAGTGGGAAGAGATCCTGTACGTCGCCCGCGAGGAGGGGCTCACGCCCGCGTTCGAGATCCCCGGTATCCGCGCGGAGCCGGAGTTCGTCGAGCTCATCGAGGAGGGCGCGGCCGAGTTCTGTAACGTCAACGAGTTCGAGATGAGCGACGGCAACTATCGCCGGATGCAGGAGGAAGGGTTCGAGCTACAGGAGGACCATATGTCCGCCGTCGAGGGGTCGAAGGACGATTCGATCGTCGCGGAAATGGCCTCCCACGAGAAGGTGTACTTCTGTACCTCGGTGTTCAAGGACGCCGCCCAACACCGGAACCGCCTGAAGCGGATGGCCCGCAACGTCCGCCGCGAGTTCGACGAGGTGACCGACGACGGGACGCTCGTCTACGGGAAGGCGTTCGCCGACCCGGACCGGTTCGAGGCGCTCGGCGTCCCCGAGGAGTTTTACACGGTCAAATCGGCCCACGTCGAGGTCGCCTGGTGGCTCCTCGAGGAGATGATCGCGGACGGCGACCTCAACGAGGGCGAGATCGTCGAGCAGTACCCGACGGTGGACGGAACCGTCGTCGAGCGGACGCCGGTCGCGTAAGTTCGTCGGCCACGGATGGGTCAGGCCCATCGTTCGTGATCCCGTCCCGCCACGTTTTTCGCGCGTACCCGTGTACCCCGACACGATGAACGCAGTCACGCTCGGCCCCGCCGGCACGTACTCACATCGTGCGGCGCGAGCCGTCGCCGCCGAGGTGTCGTTCCGCGAGTCCGTCACCGCCATCGTCGACGCCGTCGCCGGCGGCGAGTTCGAGCGCGGGATCGTCCCCATCGAGAACAGCATCGAGGGGTCGGTCACCGAGAGCCTCGACGCGCTCGCGGACCACGAGATCGCCGTCACGCGGGAGGTCGTCACCCCGATCCGCCACGCGCTGCTCGCGCAGTCGCCCGAGTTCGAGGCCGTCGCCAGCCACTCGCAGGCGCTCGCACAGTGTCGCAACTGGCTGGAGGAGAACTACCCGGCGGCGGGGCTGGAGGCGGTCGCCTCGACCGCCCGTGGGGTCGAACGCGCCCGCGAGGACGCCCGCGTCGCCGGGATCGGCCACCCGGACAACGCCGGCGACGACCTCGAGATCCTCGCGGCCGACATCCAGGACCGCACCTCGAACGCGACCCGATTTCTCGTCGTCGCGCCCGTGGGCGCCCGGTCGGACGCGGGCGGGAAGACGACGCTCATCGTCTATCCGAACGCCAACTACCCGGGGCTCCTGCTGGAACTGCTGGAGGCGTTCGCCGACCGGAACCTGAACCTCTCGCGGATCGAGTCGCGGCCGAGCGGCGAGCGCCTCGGCGACTACCTGTTCCACTTTGACGTCGAGGCCGGCCTCTATGAGGACCACTTGGCCGAGGCGGTCGAAGAGATCGAGACGATCGCCGACAACGGGTGGGTACGCGTGCTAGGGTCGTACGACACCCAACACGTGCTGGAGTAGTCCGCGAACGTCGCGGCGAACACGTCCGAATTCTTAGCCGTTCGATCCGGGGTCGTTGCTGACGCGGTGACCACTGCTAAAGCCCCAGCCCCGAGGGCTCACGGCTATCGCCGTTCGTCAGTCGAGGGCTCCCTTCGGTCGCCCTCGAACGACTCGATGCGCTCGCTGCGGTCCTCGTCGCTCACTTCGTTCGCTCCTGTGGTCCTTGTGTCGCGCGTCTTCGCCCTCGCGGCTGCCCCTTTGAGTCCCACCCAGCTTCGCACCGCGACCGCACCTCACACCTCCCCAGCCTCGCCGCTCACGCTTTCCAAGCGTTCGCGGCGTCCCTCGCGCTCTGCTCGCGCCCCTTGCGGGTCGCTCGCGGGAGCGCGCCGGCGGTAAAGTCGTCTGCGTTTGATAGCAACGAAAACGGACCCGCTTGCTACTCCCCGCCGTCCGGGTCGGTCGGCACGCCGCCGAGGGTCCCGTCATCGTCGAACCGCTTCGCGCGGAGGAACCGCGTTCGGTAGCGGTTCGCATCGTCCTTCGTGTCAGCCTCACGGATCTCGTCGGTTCGGCCGTCGGCGACCGCGTCGATGACCGCCTCGACCTGCGCCTTCTCGCTCGGGGTCAACTCGAACTCGTAGGTCCGGGACTGCTCGCTCTCCAGGCGCGTCCACTTGCGGGCGGCCGAGACGACGAGTGAACAGGGCTCCCGGCAGGGAAAGGCACCGTCCCCTCCGTCGACGTCGAGGTCGGTCTCGTCATCGTACTCCCACTCGCGGCGTTTCAGACACTGTGAGTCGTCACAACAGGCCTCCGCGACCCAGTTCACGTGATGGTAACTCTCGCCGCGGTCCCACGTCTTCACGACGCCGTAGATCCCCGACTGGCGCTCCATCGTCTCCCGCCAGTGGTTCACGTCGAGGTCGCCCTCGCGCTCGCGGTACCAGTTCGCGACGGTGGCGGGATACACCGTCTCGACCGTCTCGTAGGCGTCCGTCGGGCCGAGGTCGGCGAACACCCACCCCCGACGCAGCGTCGGGGCGGTCTTGAGCGGGCGGTACCGCCCCCGCTCGTCGGACCGCACGATCTCGCGGGCGTCGAGCGGGTCGTCGTAAGCGGTCAGGTCGGTGCGGGGGACGTCGGCATCGTCGACGTGGCGCACCTCGTACCGGCGCTCGCCGCGGTCGGTGAGCCGGACCGTCACCCGGAGCTGGCCCCACTCGCGGGCGACCCCGTCGGCGAGGGCGGCGTACCGCCGGGCGACCGTCTCCCCGTCGGCGTCCTCCAGCCATCGGAGGAACGCCCGGCGGGGACCGAACTCGCCGACGACGTGCTCGAAGACGTACCAGTCGGTGACCGCGGCCGCGTGGTCGGCGGCAACCTCGTGGAGGTCGCGGTCGTCGAGCCCGGTCCGCCGTTCGTCGCCAATTTCGACCATGAACCGGCCATCGGCGTCGGCGGTGTTGGCGGTGTTGGCGGTGTCGGCGGTGTTGGCGGTGTCGGCGGTGTTGGCGGTACCAGCGTTTGCGGAGTCAGCGTTTTCGGCGTCATCGGTACCGGCCGCGTCGAGGCCGACGGTGACCCCCTCCAATCGGAGTCGCTCGTCGGGCCCGAGCGATTCGGCGGCCGCGAGCAGGGCGTCGAACGCG
This sequence comes from Halorubrum sp., assembly GCA_028275105.1. Classification (GTDB taxonomy): domain Archaea; phylum Halobacteriota; class Halobacteria; order Halobacteriales; family Haloferacaceae; genus Halorubrum. The sequence goes on along the minus strand of JAQCNI010000062.1, from coordinate 2,343 downwards.
GCGGCGGAGAGTTCGATGGCGGGAGCGACCGGGTCGTCGTCCGCGGCTGCTGCGGGGGCGGAGTCGGCCACGGTCAGTCCCCCGTGGCGACGCGGGTGGTTTCGCGCACGTCCGCGAGCGCGCCGCGGAGGTCCGCGCCGGCGTCGCCCGCGCGCTCCAGGATTACGTCGGCCATCAGCGGCTCCGTGCCGACCGCCCCGGCGTACCAGACCCGGGCCCCGTCGACCGGCTCGGGGACGTCGTATCCCTCGGTGTAGTCCGCACAGAGGCCGACGTCCTCGGGGATGTCCTCCTGCGTGTGATAGCCGTCGGCGATGAACAGCGGGACGAGCACGACGTCGTCGCTCGCGAAGAACTCGGGGAGGTCGTCAACTTCGGGGTCCTCGTCCATGTAGAGCGCCGTCACCTCGTCGAACCGGTCGCGCTCCCGGATCCGGTCGGCGTGGTACGCGATCGCCTTCGCGCTGTTCTCGTTGCGCTCGGTGCCGTGGCCGACGACCGCCAGCCCGAACCCCTCGCCGACGTCGGCGTCGTCGGTGACGGACTCCGCACGACGGACGATCACGTCCGTCATCGCGCGGTGGGTCCCCACGGGGCCGCAGTAGTGGACCTCGCGGTCGATGTCCGCGGCGACGAGGGTCGCCTGGTCGGCGGAGAGTCCGTCGGAGTCCCACTCGTCGACGTCCCAACCGGCGAGCCGGAGCTCGCGGGGGATCACCCGTTCCGTGAAGTACCCCTCGGAGACGAACAGCGGGACGACGTATATCTCGTCGCCTTCGACGGTGCGAAGCACCTCGCGGAAGTGCGGTTCCTCCTTCCAGAAGCCGGTCCGCACCTCGTCGAACGCGCCGGACGCGCGGATCGTGTCGGCGTGGGCGTACGTCGGCGCGCTCGAGTCCGGGTTGAGGTGTGAGCCGTGCGCGACGATGACGAGCGACTGCATACGTTCGCTGGGGTCCCATCGCTCTTAGGGACTTCGACGGGACCCGCGGCGTGCGAACCCGGCGGTCCCCGGTCACGGGCGCGACGCTCCGGGCGAGGAACGCGCCGATCAAAACGACCATTATCGGCGGCCACACACCCCAAGCCATGTCGCTTGCAGCCGACACCCGCGAGGCGGTCCGCGACCGGCCGTTCCTGCTCGACGCGCTCCGTGCGGGGGTGGCCAACTACAGCGCGGCCGCCGCGTGGCTCGTCGACGACGCCGGCCTCGACGGGGAGACGGACGCGATCGCGACCGCGCTCCGCCGGTTCCGCGACGACCTCCCGCCGTACGCGACCGCGGAGCGCACGGCGAGCGTCTCGATGCGGAGCGGAGTCGGGCTGGCGGAGACGGGAGCGAAACCAGACGTGATGGCCGGTGACGACGAGGATGGTCCGCCCCTGCTCCGCGTCGGCGATGCGGCCCTCACGTCGGGCGGGGGCGCCACGGCGGTCCTTGCGACCGGCGACGTCGACGCCGCCGTGCTCGCGACCGCCCTCCGTCGGCTGGCGGCCGCGGACGTCGATCCCGTTGCCGCCGGCGTCGCCGGAGACTCGCTGATCCTCGTCGTCGACCGGCGCGAGGGGGCGACCGCGATTCGGGTCATGGAGGATACCGTACAGGCAGTGCCGGTGGACGGGAAAGCGTAGGAAGGACCGAAACGGGGGCGGACGCGGCCTTATAGTGATCACTTCGAGTCTTTACCGCCGTGACGATCCGTGTCGGTGATGAGAGCCGGGTAACGGGCGTCTTTCGACACCGTCGATGAAACTATTCGCAGTAATCACTATGAGGGGCAGGGGAAAGTATAATCCGGTCGCTCACGCTTGACCGGCACGGACATGGACACGGATCGAACACCGAGCTCACTCTCGCCCGGCGTACAGCTCCTCGACGTCGTCTCGGCGGTCGTCGACGTCGGGAAGCGGGTCCTGCTCTACTGCTCGCCCTCGGCGGCCGTGATCGTCCTCTTTCCGCGGTTCGGTGATCCGCACTATCGCGCGCTGGCGATCGCGCTCGCCGTCCTCGTCGTCGCGCTGTCGGCGTGGTCGATCGCGGCGCGGCCGGCCGAGGAGGACCTGTTCGTGACGCTCTTGAGCGCGTGGTTCTACAACATGACGGTGTTCGGTGCGACGGTATTCGGAGCCATGTATGCCGCCTCGCCGGTCAGGTTCGTGTTCCTGCTCGGGTTCCCCCTGGCGGGAGTGGAGTTCAGCATCTTTCGAGGCGGAGCCCCCGGCCTCAACGAGCGAGGGCTTCCGACTGGTCGGAAGCACGACGCGAGTAGGCCGGGGAGGAAGCCGACACGGTGGGAAACAGGCAACGTCGTTGCTGCTGTCTGACTCGCTATCCGATACACT
>JAQCNI010000060.1 GCA_028275105.1 Halorubrum sp. | reverse complement strand
GTCACCGTCTCGCCGAAACGGGCGAGACGGAGACGTTCGAAGCACCGTTCTCGTGATGGTAGAAAGACACGAGCTGACTCCTGATCCATCGTTGATCTCTCCTTGACTCGCCAGCAAAATTGATGTTACGGTCTATCGGGATGAGCGTTTCCGATTTAGCTCGATATGGCCGCAGCCCGGATCGGGTGGCGATTACGGACGAACTGGATATCGGGTGCTGGCCCGTGGACGCGAGCGTTCGGATACAACTAAGAAATACAGAATATATTGCTATCAAATAAGTATGGGCTCACATCGTCTCGGACCGTCCACGGTAGGAGCGGTCGGTCGGCCCGTGCGGGGAACCGCGGGACGACCAACTGGGTGATCTCGGCGGCCGCAATGCGTCTTTCGAGTGGTCTCCCCCGGGTGGACCGGTGATATCGGCAGGCGATCCGGTCTCCCGGTCGATGCGTGCGAGTTCACCGGTCCAAATCGTGACGCGCCCGATGCCGACGTTTCGCTCGGCGATAGGCGTCGTCCTCGCGCACCCGGTCGAGGCGATCCCTGTAGATCAGCGCGACGTCGCGCTTCTCCTCGTCGTACCATTCCTGTGGGTTGCGCTCGACTCGATTCCCGTCGTCGTCGGTCTCGTACTTCCGTCCGCCGGGATACTTCGCGTACCGCATCGCGCGGGTCCAACCCATTCGGAGGTACTTGCGGGCCATATCCATCCCGACGAAGTCCCCGTCATCCCGGTACGCACGGTAGCGCTCGTGGATGTCGTCGGCGCCGTCTTCCGCGTCCGACGGCGTGGCGACTCCCCACAGCGGGAGGAGTTCGCTTTTGTACGGTTCGATCTTGAACACGCCCCGTTCGTCGTCGGTGTGTCGGTACCGCTCGGGATGCTCCCGGAAGTCGAGGTCGTACTCGGGACCGTCGTCGACCTCGGGCACGTCGCCGGATACGGGATCGGCCATCGTCGAGGATCCGGGACCGAGGTTCATCGATGTTTCGACGACGGATGTCGACGACCCGTATCGATGATCCGTCACCCACCTTCACAAGCGTCGCGGGCCAACGGACCGCCGATGGGAGCGGACGCTACACACATCGAGGGACTCGTTCACGAACCGACACAGACCCACGATGGAGCCGTAGATCTGACCGTGGCGGAGGTCCACGAGACGACCGACCCGGGGCGTGTCGACTTCGGCGGGGGCGAACTCGACCCCGCCGTCACCGAGCCGCACGAACGCACGAAACGCGACCCGGAAGACGAGTACGGTTGGTGGTCGCTCGATCCCGGGACGTACCTCGTCGAGTACAACGAATCGATCCCCGGAAGCGAGCTCCGGTTCACCGTTCAAACGCGGGACGCGTTGCTGGAGCGCGGCGCGTTCCACCCAACGCTTCACGTCACGGAACTGCCGCGGGTTCCCCTGTCCGTGGGCGCCGCCGGGATCCGGATCAAGGCGAACGCCAGAGTGTCGACCGTCGTCGACGTCAACCCGGCCTGACCGCTCGTTACCCTCGCCGCGGCTGACGGGCATGCCGCCGGGCGAAGGGCTGGTCGGCACATTCGCGTGAAGTTCCGATTCCACGGAGGAATCAGCCGGCCACCGCTATGAGCGGGCGTCGAACGCCGCCAACAGGTCGTCAAGGATCATCGTCCCGGTCGCGGTATCGAGCGGGTCATTGTTGTTCCCACAGTCCTCGCTCATCACACAGAGCGGACAGCCCCGACGACGGCCACACTCACACTCCGCAATGTGCTCACGCGTCCGCGCAGCCAGCGTCTCGATGTGCTCGTATATCGCCTTTGAGAAGCCGATCCCGCCGTCGATTCCATCATGGACGAACCACGTCGGCCCGGGGATCGTCTCGTGTGGGTGCGACGGCGTCGAGAGCCCGCCAATGTCGTGATTGTCGATCATCAGCTCCAGGGGCGCGAGCTGGATGATCCCGTGTTCAGCGGCGTGGAGCCCGCCGGCGTACGTGTACCGCGCCTGTTCCATCGGTACCCGCGGATCATCCCCCGCCCGCTCCGTTGGCTCCAACAGCGGCGCATCAAGGCCAGTGATCGTCGACCCCGCATGATCCTCCGGCAGCGAGACCCACAGGAGCTCGGTCCGTAGATCAAGCGGCGGCGTCTCGGTTGGAAGCGGCCCCTTGACGAGCTCGCCCGTCCGGTAGTCGCGAGCCATGTAACTTCCATAGGTAATCCGCACCGTCCCCGTCCCGAAGTAGACGTCATACCCGTCCGCCAGCGAGGTGTGGTCCGTGACTTCGAGATTCTGGACCCGCTTGGTCGACAGCGTCTGCGTGTACTGGGTGGTCGCCACCGCCTCGACGTGAATTCGCGGGTGAGGCTGGCCGTGATCGACCGCAGTCACTTCGTACTGCTGGCCCGCATGGAGGAACAATGCCCCCTCGTGGTAGTCGCGGTAGGCTCGTTCCGTGGCGACCGGGTCGTGTTCGATTTCGCCGTTGGCACGGATCACCTCGTAATCGGTGCCCGTCGTCCCGTACAACGAGATCCGACTCTGGGGGCGTCGGTCGCCGGCGTAGGTGACGCCGCCGGCGTCGAGATCCCCCGACCGTTCGAGCAGCCCGGCGTCTTGCCACATGGCGGTCATCTCCCGGAACCGATCGTCACCGCCGAGGTACGGCGCATCCGCAGCCGTCAGCGGACGCTCGGCGGCCGCCGCGAGCAGGTGGTCCGCAAAGACGCGGTCGTTGTCGATGGAGACGACCGCATCCTCCACGGTGTCGTCATCGAAGAGATATCCGGGATTATCGAGAATGTAGGCGTCCATCGCGTCCGTTCCCCCGACGAGCACCGAGAGCGCGTCGCTCGTCCCGCGCCCCGCACGCCCGATCTGTTGCCAGAAGGATTGTTTCGTGCCTGGATACGAGTCCGTCACCGTTGCGTCCACTGACCCGATGTCGATCCCCAACTCCAGTGCGTTCGTCGAGATGACCGCATCGAGGTCGGCAGCTTTCAGCTGGTTTTCGACGGCCCGACGCTTCCGCTTGCCGAGGCCAGCGTGGTAGGGCTCGACGGCAACGTACTGATCACGTGGGTGATCGCGGGCGGCCCCCTTGGTTTGTTTTGCGCCGATCTCCGTTCCCTGACGGGCCGTCGTGAACTGGAGCGTCCGGATCCCGTTGACCGCCAAGTGTGCCGTCACGGAGGACGCTTCACGCGCGCTGGATCGGCGCGCTCGTTCGAACCCCTCCATGAGGTCGCCGGTGCCGTCGTCGTTCCCGTCGAGCGCCTCCTCGTCGAGCGGTGGCTCCCACAACACGATATCGCGGGCCCCACGTGGCGACCCGTCGTCGTTGACGACGCTGAATTCGGCCCCGGTCAATGTGGCGGCGTGAGCGGCCGGATTGCCGATCGTCGCGGTCGTGATCACGAACTGGGGATCCGCGCCATAGTGGGCGAGCACGCGCCGGAGCCGGCGCAGGATCCACGCGACGTGGGTTCCCATGACGCCGCCGTATTCGTGGCCTTCGTCGATCACGACGAGGTCGAGGTTGCTGTAGAAGCGATGCCAGCCGCGGTCTTTGGCGTGGCGCGGCAGGTAGACGTTTAGCCCGGCCGGATTCGTGAGGATGACGTTCGCATTCTCACGAACGGTCCGTTTACGCTCGTCGTTGGTGTCGCCATCATACGTGCCGATGTGGGTGTCGAGACCTAACTCGCCGCGAAGGCGGTCGTTTAGCGCTTGTTCCTGGTCGTTTGTGAGCGCTTTCGTCGGGAACAGACAGAGTGCGGTCGCAGTGTCCGTATCGAGGTGGTTCCGTCCGATCTGGAGCTGGTAGATCAGCGTCTTTCCCGACGAGGTCGACGTCGTGATCACCACGTTCTCGTCGGCTTCGAGCAGGTCTAATGCCTCGGCCTGATGCGAGTACAGATCGTGGCCGAGCCGTGACGCGAGTGGATCGTGGAGCACGCGATCCGGAGCGACGGTGTCGGCTGACTGAGCGCCAAGTCGCTCGCGGTGACGGATCCGTTCACGCCAGTCCGGAAACGACTCGTTGAGTTGCGACTCGGAGAGGATCTCGCGACGGGAAGCTCCCCCGTCGGGCACCGGCACCGCCGTGTCGGTCGAGGCCGCGTGTTCGGGTCGGTGTGAGTGGTTGTCGGTCATGGTCACGAAAAGTCGGTGAGCGAACCTTGCGAGCTGTGTTCGCCGGTCGGCGTCTTCGTTTGTGCGTCCCGTCGCGCAGCTCCTTCGAGATGCTCGTAGATCGTGGCGAGCGCTCGCACGTCGTCCTCGCAGTACCGTTCCAGCCGGTCCCAGTCCGGGACGGCGACGGCTCCGGCGTCCGCCTCGCCGGCGACCTGACTCCGATACGCGGTGTACAGTTTGGCGACGGTGGCGCCGTCGATCCCGTTCGTCGACGGCTCCCAGCCGAGTGCGTCGGCGACGTGTTCGAGCTTGTTCGTCCGGCCCGGAAGTGCCGCGTTGCCGCCGTTCTTGTTCGTGGCCCACCACAGCGCGTCGAGCTGGTAGCGGTCGGTCCAGGCCGCCACGAGATCGGGGTGGTGCTGCCGGAGTTGTTCGGTGATGACCGGAAAGTCGAATCGGTACCCGTTCCAGGCGACGACCGGCCGGCGTGCTGCGGCACCGGTGAGCCACGTCATGAACGCCTTCAGGTGTGATCCGTCATCGATCGCCCGTTCGCGGAAACTCATGTAGTGACCGTCCGCAGGGCCCCCGTCAAGGACGCCGATCAGCCACGCCGTCGATGGATTCAGCCCGTCCGTCTCGATGTCGATGAACACCGGGTCCTGAGTTGAGAGCGAGTCAGTACCCGTCGGGAGGACCGTGTTCGTCGACCGTGCCTCGGCGGCCGTTTGAACCGTGTTCGCGGAGGTCCGACCCAGCCCCGACAGCTCGGTGAGTCGTCGAAGCGGGGCGTCAGCGAGCGCATCGACGGTGGTGATGCCGGCGTCACGCAGCGTCTCGAGACGAGTCGGCCCGATCTCGGGCACGCCACGCAGGCCGAACGTCCGCGGATCGATCTCGGAGACGCCGATGGCGCCGTTCGAGTGGAGTGCGACGAGCGTTGCCTGTGTCGGGCCGCCGGTCGTACCGACGCCGAGATCGGCGTTCGACGTTCCGATGCCGACGAATCGGGCGTCACCGTCGGTTCCATGAGTTCGTGTCGTCGTGAAACCAGCCCGTAGCGCCGTCGAGAGGTGGACCGTACGGGCCGTCCACCACTGCTCCGGAACGCGGTCGCGATAGCCACTGACTCCGTCAAGCGTTGCCGATCGGGCGTACGGGTCGACGGAGAGCGAGACGGACCGAGTGATCAGACAGAGTTGAGGGCCCGTCGCTGGGTCAGCCGGATCGTCGTCAACGGAGGACGTCTCAGCCCGGGCCGCAATCTGCTCCGGGGTAAGCGGGTCCTCACCCATCGGCAGCGCCATGACGAGACATCGGGTGTCGTCCGTCACCGCGATATCCGGGCGCATTCCGGTGCCAACCTCAAGAATATCGAGATCGAACGCCCGATCGAGTGCCGGGCCGACGATGCTCGCCCGTGGCTCCGTCGCAACGAGTACGTCAGGACCCACGCCATCGACCATTGCGGTGACGGTTTTGCGGTGAGAGTTGCGCACGGCGGCACCTGAAAGCGCAAGGATCCGAGTCGGTGTCTCGTCCGGAGGTGGCAACGTTGGCAGTCGTGGACCCGTTCCCCCGCCGTCAGTACGGAAGCGGGGTGGGGAGATGGAGTCGGGGTGCCGAGGAGAGTTCGGCTCGTTAGTCATCCTAACTGACACGCAGTACCCCGAGTATATGAATCTTCAACGAGCAGCGTGAACGTGGTCGTCGGTAGCCGCCGCCAACGAGAGCGAGATGTATGACGGATCCCGTTGTATCCCCACATCCGGTCGGCCACAAGATTGCGTTATCGATGATCCGCAAGACCCGAGTAGTGGACGCGGTCGGTACGCACCGTGTTACGGAGAATCGAGGAGAAAGCCTCGCGCTTTAGCGCGGGGATGAATCCGACACTTCCTTTCACACTCCACCGGTCGATGGCACAGCTGGATATTCTACGCTACCTCCAATCCACACCTTCAAGTAATTTTGTCTACATAGGTTACGTATGGCGAAACAGGTCGTTACTCGCACCTACACTGCTTCCATACGGAATCAGTCTCGGGTGCAGGACGATCTTGATTCGCTCGGGTTCGCCGCCTCGAAACTCTGGAACGTCGGCCGGTGGACGTGCAGTCGGATCTGGGATGAAATCGATCACATCCCGAACCACAACGAACTCACCGCGTACCTCAAAACCCACGAACGCTATGATGACCTGCATTCGCAGTCAAGTTCGTTCGAGACGGCGGTGCCGTCTCGTGATGCCAATGAGCTTCGCTCATTGAGCACAGCGAGTCCTTCAAGAACTCGCTGAAGCGTTCAACGGCTGGTACGGCAAACGACGTAACGGGGACACGAGAGCGAATCCGCCCGGCTACCGCAAACACGGCGACGAACACCCGCGTTCGACGGTGACGTTCAAAGCTGCTGGCTTCAAACTCGACGCTCAGTACAACCGCGTTCGACTCTCAAAGGGGTCAAACCTCAAGGAGTATTGGTCGGACTTCATCCTCTGCGAATACCAGACTCGCTCCGACGTTGACCTCTCCACCGTGGAGAACATCCAACAGGTTCGGGCAGTCTGGACGGGTGAGGAGTGGGAGCTACACTTCGTGTGTAACGTTGAGATCGACGTGGGCAAAGCACCGGGTCAAAAGACGGTTGGTGTTGACCTCGGCATCAACAACTTCGCAGCACTCGCCTACGAGGGCGGCCACGCCGAGCTATACCCACTCAACTGTCTGAAGGAAGACGACTACTACTTCAGCAAGCGGATCGCTCAGTGTGACGACTCGAACTCCGAACAGTCCACGCGGCTGAACCACAAGAAGTCGGCTCGCCGCACTCACTACTTCCACACGCTCTCGAAACACATCGTTCAGCGATGTGTCGAGCAGAGAGTCGGAACTATCGTGATCGGTGACCTTTCCGGCATCCGCAAGGATGAGGAGACTGGCGAGGTAATAGACTGGGACAAACACGGTAACCTTGACCTCCATTCGTGGGCGTTCGACCGATTCACCGACCTGCTCGAATACAAATCTGAGATGGAGGGCATCACGCTTGAAGAGGTGCCCGAGCGAGATACCTCGAAGTCGTGTTCGTGTTGTGGTCGCAAGCGTGACGCGAATCGTGTTGAACGTGGGCTGTACGTCTGCGATGAGTGTGGGATGGTGGCGAACGCAGATGTGAACGGTGCCGAGAACATTCGACAGAAAGTAACTCCGAGTCCCGCTCCGGATGGCGTTGACGAGAC
>JAQCNI010000042.1 GCA_028275105.1 Halorubrum sp. | reverse complement strand
ATCCAGTTCCATAACAACGAGATACGATCCCAGAACCGTCTCTGTAGCTGGAACGGCGATCATATTCATCGTCCCCGGACCAATCTTCCCGGGGACGGGGGGATGCGTCCGGCAACGAATCTCAGTTGATTACGCTCTAAGAGCACACGGCTCACGACGTTTTATCAAAGCACCCCGAAAATCGTGTCCATGGATCGGAACGTCTCGCGAATCCACGAACACGATCTCCGTTCGGTGTGGGAGAACGAGGAGCGATATCTCACGAGGCTCTTATCTAATTTGGCGAAACAACTGTTCAGTATGTGATATTGGCCAATGCTGACTGCTGAATATAGAGCGTCTATACAGCACATGGCTACGGTTCGTTTTAGATCGCAAGTGATGAAACAGCCATGGGGACAAGCCTGCGCTCTGGACAATAATACAAATCGCATTGGGAGGTGATGATGTATGGAAATTTTTACTTATTATTGGGGCGTATAGAGCGTAGTGGCTGGAATACTGACCCAAGCCCTTTCATACACAAGCTTGGCCGTGGTGGCTGCATTGGTCGGCGGCGTAATCGCTGTCTACCGGGCTCCTGGACCGCAGATGGAAAGCAACGTACAACACTTGGCTGCCGGCGTTGTCTTCGCTGCAGTCGCGGCTGAACTGTTGCCTGATATTCATGACAAATCACCCGCAGTGGTCGTTGCCGGATTTGCCACCGGTGTCGTGGCAATGCTTGGTATTCACCGACTCAGCAAACTCATTGAGAAACGTGGCGTCGGCGGTAACTTTGCGGGAGGTGCTGGCCTCATTATTACCATAGCAATTGACATGCTTATTGACGGCGTGCTCATTGCCGTCACGTTTATCGAGGAGACAGCCACTGGAGTCATCATCGCCTTAGCGCTCACAATCGAGGTATTATTCCTTGGGGTTGCCGCTGTCGTCGCACTGCCAGAAAAGATGGGGAACCTTCGAAAAATAGCGATACCAGCGATGTTCGGAGCGTTGTTGACTGTCGGCGTCACTGTTGGCGTGCTCACGCTTGAGGGAGCAGCCCAAGCGACGATAGCGTTCATCCTTGCTTTCGGTGCAGCAGCGCTATTGTATCTCGTCACTGAGGAACTGTTGGTGAAAGCCAATAAAGTCCCACAGACGTCAGTGTCGACAACGCTGTTTTTTGTCGGATTCCTTCTAATATTTATAATCGACGTTATTGGATAGACTTGAGGGGCTGACACCGACTGAGAAGCATATTGAGTTCCGCCAAACGAGACCGGTTTCCATACGAAATACGCGCGTTATATTCAGCAACAACTGAGAGAGCTACCAAGTTGCTGTCAGTAGTTCTGTACTGAATCCGGCGGTTGGATGTAGCACTGTGAGCGCGTTCCATTCGGCCGTTTCCGGCTGAATCTGCTGTTAGATACGAGTGCGAATACAGTGCCATTTCAGTTCCTTGGTCAACAATGGCGAACTTCGAAGCGAACGCCGGGCGAAGCAATAGTTGTGATTGAAACTGATCCCGCCCCGTCTGAAGCGACGCTATACGTCTGCCAGGACTGTGGAACGGGGTTCAAGGACCTCACGAACACGGCTGAATGTCCCGCATGTCGTGGACCACTGAAGAACACGACGCTCCCCCACGATTAAATGGAATACTCCGATGTGAGGCAGTTGATCGACTAACTGATCGATGGGTCCATGAGGCCGTGCTGAACCATCACACAGCAGCGAAGGAGGCCGCTAAATCAAATGAGTTGAAGCGAGAGACTACGGTTGTCTACGACACAAATCTCCCGTTTCATCGGGGAGGTTGTGCCGGTTGCGCAAACAGTTACTGGCGATGGGGGCGACTCCGCTGCCCCGGAAGGCGGCGGATTTGCCGACTATACACTCGTTTCGCTCCATTGTCTCCGGATGTTTCTCGATTCATCGTACCGGATGACGATCGACCTGCTCAAAGAAATATCACAAATGATCGGAGAGATTCGCCTCAAAGCGGGTAATTTCGTCGCGCCGTCCACGTTATGGAAGGCGTTCGACCGGATCAGTGTGAGCGTGTGTCGAGTGCTGCTGTGGCAGTCGGCGCAGCTACACGATCGCTCTGAACACGCCGCGATCGACGCGACGTTCTACGAACGTTCAGCAGCGAGCCGCCACCACTGCCAGCGAATCAGCCACCGCGTTCAGAAGCCGAAAGTCACAAAACTCGGTGATACGGCGTCTCAAACCATCTTTGACGTCCACTCCTCGACGAGTCGGAAAGGAAGCGACGCGGACCGTGCCGAGCCGATCGTCCGCCGGAATGCGGGCGATCTGCGGTCTCTTGCCGCCGATAAGGATTAGGAGGTCTCGGGATCAGGCCACCGACCAAGCACCGAATGTTCGCACCGTACGACCACGCACACAACGCCAGAATCGACGATACCCGCTACAATCAGCGCTGTGTGACCGAAACTGTGAGTTTGGCTGTGAAGCGCCCGCTCGGCGTCGCCGTGTGAGCGCGGTCATGGTGTCGTGAGTTCCGCGAAATCACGCTGGTGTGTGTCGTCCATACCACCAAGCGCCTCGTCAACCAGTGAATCCTTTCGCCTTACACCGATTCAACACGGCCGGGTGAAAGGTCCTCGGCAACGGGAACATCGTGTCCGGCAGCGTACCCGTTCAGTTTGGCAGCGATCGGTGACTCACGCAACGCATCATCGCCGTATCCAGCCGCGTCAAATGCCTCCATGAACGAGGAGACGGACCGGAGCGTGTACTTTTGATGATAGTCTTCAGCAGGGTAAAACCGTGAGAGCCGTTCAATGCGTGTTCCGATCCCATCAGCAGTCAGTCCCTGCGTAGTAAGATACTCATCGATCGCCGCTTGCTGGGCTGCCGATGTAGCCAACACGACGTTCTGATACTGTGTATTTTTAGTCTGGTGCTGCGGGTTGTGCGAGTTGAACACCGCTTCCAGAAGGTCTCGATACGCCATCGTGTCCGAATCAAATTCGACTTGGAACACTTCCGTGTGGTCACCTAACGAATGATACGTCGGGTCGCGTTTCGTTCCCCCGGCGTAGCCCACGCGGGTGCGAGTAACGCCGTCCATCGCTCCGAACTGGGCATCCGGTCCCCAGAAACACCCGATTCCGAACGTCGCCGTCTCAGTGTCGTCGCTATCCATCGCGCTGCGATCGTACTCGCGTATTTGTGTTTCTGTGAGCGTCATTGGGGTCACCAGCCTGGAGAGTCGTCGAAGAGCGGTTCGTGGGTCAACCACCGCATCTATCACGCATTAGGCTCGCAGACGTATAGGTTGAGCGTCCATTGCCGGGTTGACGGTGGGAGCATGGTCGCAATGTCGTGAGTTGCCGTGGAGGATCGTTCAGTAGCTCCGTTTACCTCATGCGGGCCTCAGTCGTAGGTAATGCTCTTGTTGCTGCCGTTCAGGCGGTGCTACTCGGTGCCGGGTTAACGATCGCGGGCGTCCCCGCCGTGATCTTTCTTACGGTCGCCACGTTCGCGCTGACACTTCTCCCGCTGATCGGTGCGTTCGGAGTTTGGGTTCCGGCCGTGATCCATCTGTTCGCAAACGGTCGACCGGCTGCGGGCGCGGCAATGGCCGTGTACGGCATGCTTATCAGCGTTTCTGACTTTTATTTCCGACCTGCGTTGATCGGACGGACGGGCGCGTTCAACTCCGCTACCATCGTCATCGGCATTTTCGGCGGGCTCGTCGTATTCGGTGCCGTCGGTCTGTTCATCGGTCCAGTCGTCGTCGGCGGTGCGAAGCTCGTCCTCGATTGTTTTGCCGTGACGCACAGCAGCGAGCCGGCTCCCTGATTCATCGGCCTGGACGAGAAATCACTGTATGGACGTCATCTGTAATTGAGCCCCATCCTCGGTTCTGGAGCGGTAGCGAGCGTTGCTTACGGTGTCCACCGTTGGTGGTGTATCCCCCGTGTGTATTCGATCGGCTGCTCCAACAACGGCGGTGGCGAGTACCCGAGAGGCTCGCCGAGTTCGTGGGGGACGAGCCGGGCGTGCGACCGGAACGTCGCCGGGACGACGAACTCGATCACGACGCCGAGAGCGGCATCGAGTAGGTCCGCGGGGTCGATCAGTCGTACACGCTCACGTCGTCGAACCGCCCCTCGTAGGCGACGTTCATCGGGAGCGTCGGCTCGTCGCCAGAGAGGAAGATCCGGTCGGCCTTCGTCCACGTGTTCTCGTACGCGAGGTGGACGTACTCGACGAGGCCACGAACCCGGTGTCCGAGCCCGCCGCGATGGACGACGGTTCGAGGCCGTCGCTCCCGGAACGCATCGACGACGGCCGCCGCGTCCGGAAGCGGTTCCTCGAAGACGGTCCACGCCTCGCCGACGCTCGACTGGAGATGGGCGTACGACGAGCCGAATCCGGGGGCGTCGACGGCGTCGGCGACCCGCTTAGCGCGCGCGTTCTGGTGGGCGAACAGCTTCGTGTTGTACGTTTCGACGGCGTCGAGCCGGGCCGCATGCGCCCGGATCTCGGGGTGTGTCAACGAGACGGTGGCGAACCCCGGATGCGGGACGAGCACGGCGGCATCCTGCCGGTCGAACTCCGCCATCGCCCCCTCGAAGGTGACGTAGTCGGGGACCGGCTCCGACAGGCCGAGCGCGAGTAGGTGCCGGCGATTCTGCCAGTCGCCGGTGAACACCTCGCGTGCGGGGACGACCGTCAGTTCGTCGTCGGTGTACCGGGCCGCGCGCTCGCGGACCGTCGGCAGACGGGTGAAGTGGGGGGCGTACACGAGCGCGTCGATTCCGCGCTGCTTCGCGCGGGCCACGACCCGGTCGTCGAGGACCTTCACGTGGGCGTCGACGCGGGTGTGGGCTCGGACTCGGCTCACGGTCGAACGTATGCGTACCCGCCCAAAGGCGTATCGCTCGGGACGGGAGCCCCTCGCGACCCACGGCTCCCCCGGCCACGCGGGAGCCGTCGGGGGAAAACGGTTAATCCCCTCCGGCGGAACCGTGGGGTATGGTTCCCTGGACGTGCGGTATTGTCGGCTGTGACGCCGTCTTCGACGACGCCGAGTCGGTCATCCTCCATCAGACGCGGGAGCACGAGCGACACGAGTGTCAGGTGTGTGGGACGGTCGTCCCGGACGGCTACTTCGCGATCCGGCACGCGTTCGACGAGCACACCCGCGCGGAGTACGTCCGTGCGTACGACGCCGACTCGGAGGCGGTTCGCCGCCGCGAGCGGGTGAAACGTGAGGTCGAGAGCGAGGCCGACCTCCAGTCGATCGTCGACCGGCTCAACGACGGGGTGTGAGACGGGGTTGCGGGCCCGCCTCCCGCCCGCGACGCCGCCGATCGACGCGGCGCCGATCCGCCGACCATGGTCCTGCCCGCCGGTCGCGGCGCCGGCCTCCCGGCCCCGCTCCGGTTCGCCGGTCGCGGCGCCGGCCTACCGGTCTCGCGTGACGGCCTCGCCCGGCGCCGTCCTCGTCCCGGCGGCGAGGGTCACGCCGGCGTTGAGCGACGTGTTGATCGCGGTCTTGGCCCGCGGCCCGCAGACGACGCCGAACTTCCGGCGGCCCGTGTCGGTCCGCTCCCCCTTCACCGTCACCCGGACGTTCGCGTCGTCGTGACGGAGGTTGGCGACGTTCGTCCCGGCCCCGAAGTTCACGTCCCGGGCGAGCACGCTGTCGCCGACGTACGAGAGGTGTCCCACCGACGTGTCCGCCATCACGACGCTGTTTTTCACTTCGACAGCGTGCCCGACCTTCGACCGCGGCCCGAGTAGCGTCGTGCCGCGAACGTACGCGTTCGGCCCGACGGTTGCGTCGCGGCCGACGTACGCCGGTCCGTCGATGACCGCGCCCGACCGCACCTCCGCGCCGGGCTCCACGACGACCGTCCCGTTGAGGTGGGCGTCCTCGCTCACGTCGCCACGGACCGCGGCCGTACACTCCGGGAGCTTCCACTCGTTGGCCTCGAGGAGTTCCCACGGTCGACCGACGTCGATCCATCGCTCGAACGGCACCGGCGTCACCGACCGTTCCTCGCAGGTGCGCAACAGCACGTCGGTGAGTTCCCTCTCGCCGCGCTCGCTCTCGGCGACGTCGAGCCAGTCGCTCGCCTCGTCCGGGAAGACGTACGCGCCGGCGTTGATCAGGTCGGACGGGGGATCGGCCGGCTTCTCGACGACGCCGGCCACGCGGTCGCCGTCGGTCCGCAACACCCCGTACGCCTCCGGGTTCGGGACGCGGTACGACCCGACCGCCGGCACCGTGTCGTACAGGCTCCCCAGTGACGACCGGTCGTAGAGCGCATCCCCGTTTAACACCGCGAACGGACCGTCGTCGAGATCGCCGAGGGCCCGGCGTACGGCGTCCCCGGTCCCGCGCTGTTCGGGCTGAGTGACGAACGAGAGCGGCACGTCGAGGTCGCGGTCCGCGAAGTGCTCCTCGACGACCGCCGACTCGTATCCGACGACGACGAGCACTCGGCTCGCGCCGGCGTCGACGGCGGCCTCGACGGTATGATCGACGAGTGGCCGCCCCGCGACCGGCAGCATCGGCTTCGGTACGTCGGTCGTCAGCGGCCCCATGCGCGTCCCGCGGCCCGCGGCGAGGATCACCGTCTGCATGGGTACTCACTCTCACCCGGGGAGGAAATGGCTGTTCCTCGCCGCTCGTCGGTTGGACCCCGGTCCGCAGTGCTCCGGCTCACTGCTCGTTCCTCGTCTCCACTCACTCGATTCTCCTCACTCGGCGACCCGGTCGAGGGCGTCGTTGACGAGCGTCCGTGCCTCGCCGAGCAGCCGGTCGGCAGGTCCCTCCGCGCGCGCCTCGGCGGTGATCCGGACGAGCGGTTGGGTGCCGGACGCCCGCACGAGGAACCACCCGCCGTCCCGGGAGACTCGGACGCCGTCCAGCGCCGACACCGTTCCCTCGCCGTCCCGACACGCCGCACTCACGGCGTCGAGGACGGCGTCCTTGTGCGGGGTTTCGACCGCCGTTCGCCGGATCGGATACGGGTCGAACGCGGCGGTCCGATCCGCGAGCGGTCGGTCGGCGGCCAGCGCGGCCAGGGTCACGGCCGCGAGCGGGCCGTCCGGACACAGGGTCTCTTCGGGAAAGATCCACGCACCGGACGGCTCGCCGCCGAAGACGACCGACGCGTCCTTCGTCCGTTCGGCCACGTACACGTCGCCCACGCGGGTGTGGACGAGCGACGCGCCCACGGCCGCGAGCGCGTCGTCGACGACCATGCTCGTATCGACCGGGGCGGCGACCTCGTCGCCCGCGCCGGCCAGCTCGCGGGCGAACGTCGCGAGCAACAGGTCGCCGGAGACAAACGTCCCGTTCCCGTCGACCGCCATCATGCGGTCGGCGTCACCGTCGTGGGCGATCCCGAGATCGGCGTCCAGCGCGTCGACGCAGCGGCGGAGCGACTCGCACGTCTCAGCGGTCGGCTCGCTCGGCCGCGCGGGGAACCGGCCGTCCGGGCGTGCGTTCAGCGTCTCGACGGTGGCGCCGAGTTCGTACAGCGTGTCCGCCGTGACCCCGCCCGTTCCGTTTCCGACGTCGACGACGACGGAGAGCGCGGTCGGGTCCGCGTCGCGTTCGGCGAACCGCCGCTCGCCGACGGCCACGAGCGCGTCACGATGTGCCGCCTCGGCGTCGTCCCACGCGGTGCGTTCGCCGTGCCCGTCCCACGCGGCGAGGTCGTCGTCCTCGCTCTCGACGCGATCGGCGATCTCAGCCCGTTTCGCCCGATCGAACGCCTGCCCGGACGGCGACCAGAGCTTGATCCCGTTGTCCGGCGGCGGGTTGTGCGAGGCGGTGACGACGACCCCGGCGTCGGCGTCGCGGGTCCCGACCGCCCGCGCGACGGTGGGGGTGGCGGCGACGCCGACGTCGACCACGTCCGTTCCGGACTCCACGAGGCCGGCGGCGAGCGCGTCACACAGCGCCCGCCCCGAGTCCCTCGCGTCGCGGCCGATCACGGCGCGGTCCGCCGACACGCCGACTGCCCGCCCGATCGACAGCGCGAGTTCCCCGGTCACGACCTCGCCGACCGGTCCCCGAACGCCGCTCGTTCCGAACATACCGTCACACGCGTCGCGGTGGGCAAAACGGTTCCCCCGGGTGGAGCCGTCGGCGACGGCGTCGGGCGCACTCACCGACTCCCGAGTCGCCGTTTCCGGCCACGAAAAGACCCATTAGCCTCGGCGACGCTACGCGAGACGTGGACAGACGCGCGTTCCTCACGACGGTCGGAGCGGCCGGGACCCTCGGCACGGCGGGCTGCGGCGATCGAGCCGGATCCGGCGGTCCCGAACGTCCGGACGACGACGCCGACCCGGAGGACGAGTCCGGTGACCCGGGCGACCCCGAAACGCGATTTCGGCTCCGTGGCGGGCGGTTCGAGGTCGCCGCCGACGGAGGGTTCGATCCCTTCGCCCTCCGGGGGATCAACCTCGGGATGGCCAAGCCGGGCCGGTTTCCGGGGGAGGCGGCGATCACCCGCGCGGAGTACGACCGCTGGCTGGCGGCGATGGGCGAGTTGAACGCCAACGTCGTCCGCGTGTACACCGTCCACCCGCCCGCGTTCTACCGCGCGCTCGCCGACTACAACCGCGGGCGTTCCGACCCGATCTACCTCCTCCACGGCAACTGGATCGGCGAGGAGGTGCTCCGCGAGGCGGGCGACGTCTTCGCCGTCTCCGCGTCGTTCGACCGGTCGCTCCGTCGGGTCGTCGACGTCGTCCACGGGGAGACGACCGTCGACCCGGAGCCCGGTCACGCCAGCGGGACCTTCGACGCCGACGTGAGCGAGTACGTCGCGGGCTACCCCGTCGGCATCGAGTGGCCCCCGACGGTCGTCCGCGAGACGAACCGGGCGAACGACCCGGGACCGTACGAGGGCCGGTACCTCTCGTCCACCGTCGACCGCCCGTTCGAGCGGTGGCTCGCGGGACGGCTGGACGAGGCCGTCGACTACGAGGCAGCCGAGTACGGCGTCCAGCGGCCGGTCGCGTTCACGAACTGGGTGACCACGGACCCCCTCGACCACCCGTACGAGCCGTTCGACCTCGAGGATGCCGTCTCCGTCGATCCTGATGCGGTCGTCGCGACCGACCGGTACGACGCCGGGACGTTCGCCGCCTACCACGTGTACCCGTACTACCCGCCGCTGCTCAACGAGACGCCGGCGTACGCCGACTACGTCGACCACCGCGGCGAGCCGAACAGCTACGCCGGCTACCTGAATGACCTCGTGAGCGCGACCGACCATCCGCTCGTCGTCGCCGAGTTCGGCGTCCCGTCCTCGCGGGGGATCTCCCAACGCGACGTCCACGGCCGCGATCATGGCGGGCACACGGAGGCCGAGCAGGGGGAGGTCGTCGCCGCGATGTACGAGGACGTTCGGGAGGCCGGAACTGCCGGCGGACTCGTGTTCAGCTGGCAGAACGAGTGGTTCAAGCGCACGTGGAACTTCGAACCGCTCTCCGACCCCGATCGTCGTCCCGAGTGGTCGAACGTCCAGACCCCCGAACAGCGATTTGGCCTGCTCGCGTTCGACCCGGACGGGGCCGTCCCGCTCGACGGGTCGGTGGACGCGTGGACTGACGCGACGGCGGCGACGCCGGCCGGCCGACCCGCCCCGGTCGCGGATGGGAGCGCTGCCGGCGCCCGCGAGTTGACCGCGGTTCGGGTCACGAGCGACGCGGCCTACCTGTCCGTTCGGCTCGAGTTCGCCGACCTCGGGTCCGGCGTCGACTGGAGCCGGACGAACTACCTCGTGACGCTCGGCACCACCGGCCGGGGGGCCACGACGCTCCCGTACGGCGTCGACGCGGACGCGCCCCCGACCGACTTCGTCGTCCGGCTCGGCGGGCCCGACGCCTCCCGCGTGACCGTGGACGCGCGCTACGACCCCTTGCGTACCTGTACGGCGGCGAGGCAGGCCTCGACCTGTCACGATACCGGGATCCCAAACCGGGGCGGTTCACGCCGATCCGGACCGTCATCAACCGCGGCTACACCGTTCCTGAAGCGGGCGAGCGGGTCCCGTTCGAATCCGTCGAGACCGGCCGACTCCGATACGGGAACGGGAACCCCGACTCGTCGGAATACGATTCGCTCGCGGACGTCCACGTCTCGCCGTCGGCGGATGCGATCGAACTCCGGCTACCGTGGCTCCTCCTCAACGTCGCGGACCCGAGCCGCCGCCGTCGACTCGGCGACTTCTGGTCGGACGGGATGGAGGCGTACGAATCCTTCGAGGCGATCGACGTCGCGGCCGCCTCGTACGTGCCGGCGGACGCCGCCGATGTCCCCGACGCCGGCGGGGACGCGGGGGACCACGCCGAACCGGTCGACGGTGACACGAACCTCGTCCACGCCGTTCCGGGCGTCGACGGGGGGCGGCTCCGGGCGACCGAGTACGTCCCGCCGACGTGGGACGCCCCGGCCTACACGGAACGGTTGAAGGAGTCGGCCGACCACGTCCGGCGGATGTTCGGCCGGTACGGGTGAGTTCAACGTCGATGCCGGTCACCCGGTTCCTCGGGGCTTCGTTCCGACGTGCTCCCGTGCCGGACCCGCACCCCCGATCACTCCACGGTGACGCTCTTCGCGAGGTTCCGCGGTCTGTCGATCGACCGGCCCTTCTCGTTCGCGACGTGATAGGCGAACAGCTGCCAGTACACGTTCGCGACGAGCGGCTCCAGCGCGCCGATCGGCGGCACCGTAAGCTCCGTGTCGAACTCCGACGTTCCACTCCCGGCGTCGCCGTCGTCGGTCGTGACGGCGACCACCGGCGCGCCCCGCGCCTGGACCTCCTTCACGTTGTTCCGAGTCTCGTCCGGCCGGGCGCCGTCGGTCAACAGCGCGAGGACGGGCGTCCGCTCGGTGACGAGCGCGAGCGGGCCGTGTTTCAGTTCGCCGGCGGCGAACCCCTCGGCGTGGTCGTAGGAGATCTCCTTGAGTTTGAGCGCGCCCTCGAGCGCCACCGGGCGGCCGAGCCGGCGGCCGATGAAAAAGAAGGCGTCCGAGTCGGCGTACTCGAGCGCGGCCGCCTTCACCCGGTCCTCGGCGTCGAGCACGCTCTGGACGGCGTTCGGAAGCTGCCGGACCGACCCGAGCAGGTCGACCGCCTCGTCGTACGGGAGGCTTCCGCGCGTGCGACCGATGTCCACCGACAGCAGCGCGAGCGTCGCCACCTGCGAGGCGAACGTCTTCGTGGCCGCGACGCCGATCTCCGGACCCGCGCGGATGAATACGCTGTCGTCGGTCTCGCGGACGACCGTGCTCCCGAGAGTGTTGGTGACGGCGAGCGTCCGGGCCCCGGCGCGGTTCGCGCGCCGGACCGCCGACAGGGTGTCGGCCGTCTCGCCGCTCTGGGTCACCGCCACCACGAGGGTCCGCCACGGGTCGCGGCCGCCGTCGAACTCGTATTCGCTCGCGACCTCGACGGTCGTCCGGACGTCCACGGCCGACTCGAGGATCCCCGCGGCGTACCGCCCGGCGTAGTAGGAGGTCCCGCACGCGACGACCTGTATCTCCTCGATCGATTCGAGGTACGGCGTGGGGAGGTCGACGTCGATCTCGGCGGTGCCGCCCTCGAGGTCGATCCGCCCGGAGATCGTCTGTCTGAGCGCGCGCGGCTGCTCGTTGATCTCCTTGAGCATGTAATGGTCGTAGCCGCTCTTCTCGGCGGCGTCGGCCTCGTACTCCAGCCGCTTGACCGCCGGATCGACCGCCTCGCCGTCGCGGTACACGGCGAGTCCGTCGTCGTCTATCACCGCGAAGTCGTCATCCTCAAGGTACGTCACGTCGCGGGTGTGTTCGAGGAACGCGGTCACGTCGCTGCCGATGAACGTCCCGTCGTCCCCGTGGCCGACGACCAGCGGGCTGTCCCGCCGCGTGGCGTACAGCTCGTCGACCCCGGCGACCGTCACAACCAGCCCGTACGTCCCCTCCAGCCGTTCGAGCGCCGCCTCGACGGCCGCGCGCGGTTCGGCGCCGTCGTCGAGTTCCCGCTCGATCAGGTGGGGAATCACCTCGGTGTCGGTGTCGCTGGTGAACGTGTGCTCGGGGAGTTCGGCCCGGATCGCGTCGTAGTTCTCGATGATCCCGTTGTGGACGACGGCGACGCGGCCCGTACAGTCGGTGTGCGGGTGGGCGTTCTCGTCCGTCGGCGGACCGTGCGTCGACCACCGCGTGTGGCCGATCCCCCGCGTATGCTCCGTCGACTCCGGCAGGATCCCCTGAAGCGCGCTCACTTCCCCGGACTTCTTGTAGATGGTGAGTTCGTCGCCGGTCAGCGCGACGCCCGCCGAGTCGTAGCCGCGGTACTCCAAGTTCGCGAGCCCCGTCGAGAGGATCGGCAGGGCCGCCCGCTCGCCGACGTAGCCGATGATCCCACACATGCTACCCCCTCCGTACCGTCTCGCCGTCACCGAGCCGTCCGCTCACGGCGCTCCCGCCGCCGACGACGGCGTCGTTGCCGACGACCGTCCCGGGGGCTAACACCGCCGCGCCGCCGACCCGCGCGTCGTCGCCGACGACCGCGCCGAGTGTGACGCCCTCGTGGAGGGTGCCGCCGACCGTCACCGTCGCCGTCCCGCCCCGGGCGGTCGCGTTCGCCCCGACGACGGCCCCGGCCCCGACGATACAGTCCCGGACTACCGCGCCGGACTCGACGGTCGCGTCCGGGAACACCACCGAATGGGTGACCGTCGCGTTCGCGGCCACGTGTGCGTTCTCGCCGACCGTCGTGCCGCCCCCGACGACCGCGTTCGCGCCCACGGACGCCGTCGGCGCGAGGACACACCGGTCGCCGACCGCCGCTCGGGACGCCACCGTTCCCCGTATCCGCTCGTCGACCCGGTCGAGCACGACGTCGCTGACCGGAAGGAGGTCCCAGAGGTTCGAGACGTCGTGCCACGGGCCGTCGTACGGGACCGCCCGCACGCCCCCGTCGTCGACGAGTCGATTCACCGTATCTGGGAGTTCGATCTCGCCGTCTTCCGACGGATCCGTGCTCCGGATCGCGTCGAACACGGCCGGCGTGAACCCGTACACGCCGGCGTTGATGATCTCCGAGGGGCTCTCCCGTCGGGGGTTCTCGACCACCGTTTCGACCCGGCCGTTCGAGACGGTTACGACGCCGTACGACCGCGGCCGCTCGACCCGCGTCACCGCCATCGCGGCCGCGGCGTCCCCGTCGTCGACGGCGGCTTGAACGTCCGACACGGCCGTCGTGTCGAGGATCCGGTCACCGTTCAGGACGAGAAACGGCCCGTCGACGTGTGGCTCCGCCTGTGCGACGGCGTGGGCCGTCCCGAGTCGGTTCTCCTGGACGACGTATCGGATCGACACGTCCCAGTCGTCGCCGTCGCCGAAGTGCGTCTGGACCCGATCCCGTTCGTATCCGACCACGAGGAGGACCTCGTCGACGTCCGTCGCCGCGATCGATTCGATCACGTACTCCAACAGCGGCCGGTTCGCGACCGGGACCATCGGTTTCGGGCGTCGCCGCGTCAGCGGGTGGAGGCGCTTTCCCGCGCCGGCCGCGAGAACCACCGCGGTCGTCGGACGTTCGGTCATATCGCCCCGTTGCCGTGACGCCACTTCAACGTATGCTCTCGGTCGATTCGACACGGTCGGCCGGGGTGGTGGGTCGCAGGGCCGCCACCCGCCGTGCTACGCCGTTTTCGACGGTCGGTACGTGGCCCCGACGCCGACCCGCCGGTCCGGGTCGAATCGACCGGTCAATCCGCCCGCAATGCTCTTATGGACCGGTCGATGATTCAAAACAATGCGGTCGGAAGTTCTCATTGCGGACGACGACGAGACCATCCGGTCGATCCTTCGGCACAAATTCTCCGCGGAGGGATTCGAGTTGGCCGTCTGTGAGGACGGGCGGGAGGCGGAACGCAAGCTAACGGAGGGCGAATCGGACCCCGACGTGGCGGTCTTGGACGTGATGATGCCGCAGCTGAAGGGGACGCAGTTGCTTCGGATGATCCGACGGAACGAACTTCCGGTCGACGACGACCTCCCGGTCGTCATGCTCACGTCGCGCGGGCAGGAGTCCGACGTGCTCGACGGACTCGACTCCGGCGCCGACGAGTA
This sequence comes from Halorubrum sp., assembly GCA_028275105.1. Taxonomy (GTDB): domain Archaea; phylum Halobacteriota; class Halobacteria; order Halobacteriales; family Haloferacaceae; genus Halorubrum. The sequence goes on along the minus strand of JAQCNI010000042.1, from coordinate 3,286 downwards.
CATCACGAAACCGTTCAGCCCGAACGAAGTGGTCGCCCGCACCAAGCGCCTGATCGCTTGATATGACGGGGGTTGACCGGATCCCCGCGGTACCCGCCGATTCCGACGTCGTGGGCGCGCCATGGAGCGCCGGGCCGCCGGTTCCGTTCGAACTGTCCGTCCCGCTTGGGCTGCCCGACCCGCTCCTTTTGCTGCTCGCGACCGTGCTCGTCTCCATGCTCGCTTCCGTCACGATCGTGACGGTGGGACGCTCAGTCCACCGATCGTGGGGACGGCGACGCGAACGGGCGGTCAAGGCCGACCTGCGGACCCAACTGCTCGATAGAGCGTACCGACCGGAGGCCCCCGAGTGGGACGCGTGGGTCGGAGGACTCTCCGACCGCGAACGCGGCGTCGCGGCGGATCTCCTCGACGACTACCTCCGTCAACTCGACGTGGGCGACGCGGCGCGGTTCGCCCGGCTCGGGACGGCCCTCGGGATCGGGGAGCGGTCCCGCCGTCGGATCGAGAGCGGCGGGTACTACGAGCGGCTGGACGCGCTGACGTGGCTGTCCTTGCTCCGCGACGCGCCCGAAATCGAGTTTCTCCGGACGCACTGTCGAAACTCGCCGCGCGAGCGTGCCGCCGCCGTCCGGGTCCTGTACTACTGTGATCACCCCGACCTCGCCGACGCCGGAATCGACCTCCTGCTCGGGGACTCACCGCGCCCGTTCTCGGTGTTCGGGATCGACACCCTGTATCGAGTCGTCGAGCGGGACCCGTCGTCCCTGTTCGCCCGTGCAGCGACCGATTACGACGAGTGGCCGCCCGCGCTCCAGCAGCAGGTCCTGCTCGTCGCCCGCCACGTTCAGACGGTCGTCGGGGGTGCGGATCTCGGCTGGGTCGTCCGGTCGCTGTCCGGCCCCGACGAGCGGACCCGGGTCGAGGCCACGCGGGCGCTCAGCAGTTACGGGTGGAACCGGTCGCTTCGCGAACGCGTCGACGTCGAGTCGATCTGCGCCGACCCGTCGCCGATCGTGCGCGCGGGATCCTACCGAATGCTCGCCGCGTGGGGCGACGACGAGGCTACTGCGGTCCTGCGGTCGGCGGCGGTCGACGAGCCGGACGAACGAACGAGGGTCACCGCCGCGGAGGCGCTAATACGGGGTCAGGGACGCTCCGACGAGCCCGTCCCGGAGCCGTTGGCCGACGCGTACGCGTGGGCCGCCGAGCACGAGCGGTTCGATCACATGGCCACGGACGTGAGTTCCCATGCCGACTGAGAACCGAACCGACGGCGGCGATCATCCCGCCGTTACCGGGGTGACGGCGACGGCAACTCCCGCCGAATCATGACGGTCGCCGAGTACGGGCCGTGGCTGCTCGCGGCTTCCGGCGTCTTCGTGATCATCTACTACGGGATGATCAACACGTACTACCTGATCATCCACGTTCTGGCGCTGTTCGAGCTCCGCGACAACGTCCGGGAGGCCGGCTGGGAGCCGTCGTTCCAACCCTTCGATAGCCCGTTTTACCCCGGGATATCGGTGCTCGTTCCGGCGTACAACGAGGAGGCGACGATCGTCGAGAGCCTCCGGTCGCTGTTGACGCTGGACTATCCGGACACCGAGATCGTCGTCGTCAACGACGGGTCGACCGACGACACGCTAGCGACGCTGAAACGGCAGTTCGACCTGACGCAGGTCGACTCCACGGTTCCGTACGACGTCCCGAGCGAGCCGATCCGGGACGTGTATCGGTCCGAAGCGCACGAGGAACTGCTCGTCATCGACAAGGAGAACGGCGGGAAGTCGGACGCGCTCAACGCCGGGCTGTGGCTATCGGAAAAGGAACTGTTCTGTGCGGTGGATTCCGACACGATCATCGAGCGCGACGCGTTGCTCCAGGTAGTCGAGCCGTTCCTCCGCGACCCGGAACGGGCGGTCGCGTCCGGCGGAACGATCCGGGTGGCGAACGACTGCGTCATCGAGGGGGGACAGGTCAAGGACGTATCGTTGCCGAAGACGGGTCTCCCGGGGTTACAGGTGATGGAGTACCTCCGGGCGTTCTATTCGGGCCGTCTCGGACTGAATCGGCTCCGCGGGCTGATCCTGATCTCCGGCGCGTTCGGCGTGTTTCGGGCCGACCACGTCCGCGAGATCGGGGGATACCGCCACGACACGGTCACCGAGGACTTCGACATCGTCGTCCGGCTTCACCGGTACCTGATCGACACCGATCAGGAGTACCGGGTGGATTTCGTCCCCGAACCGGTGGCGTGGACCGAGGTTCCCGCCTCGTTGAGCGTGCTCGGCCGACAGCGACGCCGGTGGTACCGCGGCATGATAGAGACGCTCGTCGCCAACCGGGGCATGCTGTTCAACCCGAAGTACGGGCGCGTCGGGACCGCCATCCTCCCGACGTTCGCCGCGGCGGAGGCGCTCGGGCCGCTCATCGAGGGCGCGGGCTACGGGATCCTGCTTCTCGCATGGTACCTGAACGTGCTCGATCCGCAGTTCTTTTTCACCTTCTTCCTGCTGACGACCGGGTTCGGGATCTTCCTCTCGTGGTTCGGCATCCTGAGCGAAGTGTGGAGTTTCAACCGGTACGAGGATCCCCGATCGATCGCTCGACTGCTCTGGTACGGCGTCCTCGAGAATTTCGGCTATCGGCAGTGGAAGACGTTCGTCGCCTGGCGCGGCCTGTTCGAGTACCTCCGCGGCGAGGACTCGTGGGGCGTCATGGAACGGAGCGGGTTTGGTACCGACGGCGGCGGCGGTTCCGCCACGGTCCCCGCCGATCCCCCCGCCAGCAGGTTCGAGTGGACCGATCCCGAGGACTCGTGGCGCGACTTGGAGCGGAGTGGGCCCGGTACCGCCGACGGCGGCGGTTCCGCCACGGTCCCCGCCGATCCCCCCGCCAGCAGGTTCGAGTGGGTCGATCCCGAGGGCGACGACCAGTAGCCGGAAGGCGCGGAGTCGGATCGGCTCATGCCGCCGCACCATCCCGATGCGCCGGCGGGGCGGCGTTGACGTCGGGGACGATACGGCAACGGTGGCGTCTCGACGGTCCTCGGAGCGGTGGCGCTACAGGATGCGCTCCCCGACGAGAAGCGCCGACCCCGCCGGGCCGGAGAGCTCGAGTGACCCGATACCGTAGTGAAGTACCTCGGGGACAAGCCCCGAGGCTTCACCGTTTTGCCCGTGTCGCCCAGAAACGGGCGGACGGACGCAGGCGAATTTAATTCCCCTCGGCCTTCCCCGAGTGGGGTTAGCTGGAATTAACACCCGAACACCTCGCTGGTGTC
>JAQCNI010000035.1 GCA_028275105.1 Halorubrum sp. | reverse complement strand
TTCAGGCTTTCGTCGACCTCCATGTTCGCGTCGTCCATGTACTCGCGAACCTCGGACTCGGTGAGGTCCGTCTGGAACCCGCCACCGGTGATGTCCTCGTAGGACGTCCGCGAGTCGGCGTCGGCGAGTTCAGCCATGCGTTACTCCTCGCGCCGCTCGTCGATCGCCGAGAAGACGCCCTTCCGGCCTTCGCCGTCCTCCTCAAGAGTTTCGAGCTCATCGAGGACGTCGTCGTACTCGCCAGTCTCAAGCGCGTTCTCGACTTCGCCGATCGTGCCGTCGAGGAGCTCCGCCAGCTCGTCCTCGTCGACGTCGGCACCGTCATTCGGGAAGTCGGCGCTCTGTTCCTCGTCGGACGTCTCCTCGGGGCGCTCCCATGCGCCGGAGCGGTGGTCGAGGTACTCCTCGACCGCCTCCTCAGGGACGTCGTAGACGCCGGGGCCGCGAGCTCGGAAGTTCCTCGCGCCGTCGTGGAACGTCGAGTTGCGGGTCCATCTGAGTTCAGTCATCGGTCACCTCAGATATCCCGGATGACGACCCACTGCTCGGGGAGCATCAGGTGGAAGCCGATATCCTGGAAGCCCTTCAGCCAGGTGACGGCCGGGTCGTTCCCGATCCACGTCTGGGTTCCGAAGCCGCGGTTCTCGTCGATGGCGAAGCCGCCGTCCGTCGACGGTGCGTCGGGCTCGTCGAACTCGCCCATGTTCTCGCCGAACCACGGGAGGAACGCCGAGCTCGGGCCAGGGCGCCCGATGACGATGTTCCGCCGCTGGGTGTCGGCCGCCGCGTCGTACGGCTCGAGGACGTTGTCCATCGCCGCGTTGTCGACGTCGGTGACGACGTTGCCGTTCTCGTCAACGAAGTTCCCGTCGGCGTCGGTGCGCGGAAGCTTGACCTTGACCATCCGAATCTCGGGGATCTCCTCGTCGACGAGGCGGCGGACCTGGCTGCCCGTGAGGCCCCGGACCTCGACGCCCGAGAACCGGTCCTTCATGTCGTCGTTGTTCTTGATGTCGTGCCAGGTGCTCGGGGTGACGTAGGCCACCGGATCGGTGGTGACCTGCGCGTTCATGAACGTCTGGTCGGCCTCGTTCAGCAGATACGACGCGTACGAGAAGTCCTGGTACGGCGTGGAGTTTGCCCGGTCGTCGTAGGCGTTGGTCGGGTCGATGACGTTGTCAGTCGGGATGTCCGAGTGGGGCGTCTGCCCGTCCTGCCCGACGAACCCTTCGACGCTCTGGGTGCCCTGCCAGGTGACCTGCTCGCGGGTGAGGAACAGCGCCGCTCGGAGCTGGTTCGCGCCCCAGCGATAGAGCGAGAGGATCTCCCGCTCGCTGTTCAGTTTCGCGTCAGTCTCTTTCTCGGGCGCGATCTTCTCCTTGAACGAGTAGGTTGTGATGTCCTTCTCGCTGATCTCGCCGAGCGTACCGATCGGGGACTCTGCGGCTCGGTCGACCTCCCGCATCGGGGCGACGGCGCCGCCGATCTGGAAGTAGTTCTCTTCCGGGGCGTCGAGGTCGACAGCAGCGAACTCGCTGTTCGC
>JAQCNI010000033.1 GCA_028275105.1 Halorubrum sp. | reverse complement strand
GTCGTGCCTCGCTTGACAACGTCTTCACTCCCGCAATGGACACACGTCACCGTCTCGCCGAAACGGGCGAGACGGAGACGTTCGAAGCACCGTTCTCGTGATGGTAGAAAGACACGAGCTGACTCCTGATCCATCGTTGATCTCTCCTTAACTCGCCAGCAAAATTGATGTTACGGTCTATCGGGATGAGCGTAAGGTCTTTAATCCGTCTTTGGGGGTTCTCTGACTGTACTGACGTGTTGGCAACGTGGTTTGTTAAATGTTGTGAACGGGCTTCACCCTCGGGGTCAAGCCCCGAGGTACTCGCCCTGCTTCGCCTGTAGACGCCGGCGCCGACGATCGTCAGCAACGCCCACGCGAGGACCAGACTGGTCGTCCGAGAGACTGCTCTACGATCGTCGATAATAGAGTAGTCGTCGTGAACGACATATGCGTTCGGGTTCCCCGAATGACGCGTTCGTTCTCGACGATGACGGCAGGATCACGCCCGTCAACACCGTGATCGAGGGGATCGTTGGAATCCTGTTTCACGGCGGCGTCGAGACCGTGTTGTTCCGCCAGTGGAAGGCGTTCATCGCGTGGACGGAACTCGTCCAGTTCCTCCGGGGGAACACCTCGTGGGGGGAGATGACCCGCGTCGGATTCGAAAAGTGACGAGTAGCCGTTCCCGTCACGGACCGACGGGTACACAAACGCGCCGCCGCCAGTACCGGCATGGATGAGATCGACGTCGAACCCGTGGACCGCGTCGACGACCCCGTCGAGGACGATACGGACGGGCACGACGCCCCGGCCGACGACGAAGCGCATGCCGACGTGAACGCGGATGACCTCGCCGCGGTCGGGGACGACACGACGGACCTCCCGCAGGGGGTCGACGCGCCCGAATACGTGTTGTACGGCGGGAAGGGCGGCGTCGGAAAGACGACGATGGCGGCCGCCACCGGGCTCTCCTCGGCGGCGGGCGGCGTCCGGACGCTGGTCGTTTCGACCGACCCGGCCCACTCGCTGTCGGACACGTTCGGGGTCGACGTCCCCCCGAAACCGGCCCGGATCCGCGAGGACGTCCCGCTGTACGCCGCCGAGATCGACCCCGATGCCGCGATGGGGGAGGGGATCCTCGGCGGCGATGGCGACCCCCTCGGCGGGTTGGGGGATATGGGCGAGGCGATGGGTGGGCTCGGGGGAGCCGGCGGGGCCGGCGGAATGGCCGAGGACGCGGCCGAGGGGATGGCCGACGCGCCCGGGTCCCTGCTCGGCGGGCCGATGCCCGGCGCCGACGAGGCCGCAGCGATGCGTCAACTGCTCGAATACCTCGACGATCCCCGGTTCGATCGGGTGATCGTCGACACCGCGCCGACCGGCCACACGCTTCGGCTCCTCCAGTTGCCGGAGATCATGGACTCGATGATCGGCCGCATGATGAAGCTCAAACGGCGGTTCTCCGGGATGATGGAGGGACTGAAGGGGATGTTCGGCGGGGGCGACGACGGGGACGACTCCTCGCCGGACCTCGAGGAACTCCAGTCGCGGATCGAGCGGCTGCGGGACGTCCTCCGGGATCCCGATCGGACCGACTTCCGCGTCGTGATGATCCCCGAGGAGATGAGCGTCGTCGAGTCAGAGTGGCTGGTGGCGCGGCTCGACGAGTTCTCGATCCCGGTGAACACGCTCGTGGTTAACCGGGTGATGGAGCCGCTCGGCGACGTTGCCGGCGTCGACCCGGAGTGGATCGTCGAACCCGACCCCGAGAACTGCGAGTTCTGTGCCCGGCGGTGGGACGTCCAACAGGCGGCGTTGCGGCGGGCGACCGACCTGTTCCGGGACCGCGACGTGAAACGCGTCCCCCTGCTGGCGAACGAGGTCCGTGGCGAGGCCGCGCTGCGGGTCGTCGCGGCGTGTCTGGCGTGACCGCTGACGATCTTCGCTGACCTTCTTGCCGTCCCGTCCGGACCGGACGCGACACCCTCCGATGGACGATCGGCGAGTCACGAGCGGCGGCAACTCTCGAAACGCGATCTCCTCGGAGTGCGGTCTCCCCGGACACGCTCGCGCTCCCGGCCGCCCCTCGAAGTCGCAACCTCTTACACGCCTGCGGCCGACATCGTCGGTATGCCTACCGTTGGGGATCTCATCGACAGGCTCGAATCGGAGGCGGCGGCCGACGCCGACCCCGAAACCACCCCGGACGTCGGGATAATCATGGGGTCGGACTCGGACCTCCCGACCATGGAGGGGGCCTACGACGCTCTCACCGAACTCGGATTCGCCGAACAGACCGACTTCGCGGACCCGCCGGACGCCCGGTTCACCTTCGAGAGCTACGTCGTCTCCGCTCACCGGACCCCCGAACTCATGTACGCCTACGGGGAGACCGCGGCGGACCGCGGGCTTGACGTGATCGTCGCGGGCGCGGGCGGAAAGTCCGCGGATCTGCCGAACATGACCGCGTCGATCGCGTACCCGATCCCCGTGATCGGCGTCCCGGTTCAGGAGAAGTCCGTCGACTCCGTGATCGGGATGCCGACCGGCGCGCCGATCGTCGCGGTCGACGCCGGCAAATCGTTCAACGCGGGGCTGTCGGCCGCGCAGGTGCTTGCGCGCGAGCACGACACGATAGCGAACGAACTGAACGCGTACCAAGAGGACCTCACGGGCGGCGTCGCGGCCGTCTCCACCGACCTCCACGACCTCGGGATCGACGGGTTCCGAGATCATCGGCATGAGTGACGCGGTCCCGTCCGATCGGGGGACGCGAGTCCGAGACTCAACGCTTATCAGGGGGCGGTTCAAACGCCAGCACGTTACGGAGACCCTATATGAGTGATTGGATAGCGATCGGCGCCTTGGCGGCCGTCGGCCTCCTCATCCCGATCGGGATGATGACCGTGTCGGCGTTGCTTCGGCCGAGCGTGCCCGAAACCGGCAAAAGTACTACCTACGAGTCCGGCGAAACCCCGACGGGCGGGACACGGATCCGGTTCAACATCCAGTACTACATGGTCGCGCTGTTGTTCGTCGTGTTCGACATCGAGACCGTGATGCTGTTCCCGTGGGTTGCCATCTACCGGCCGGCGATAGCGGCCGACGTCCCGATGCTCGACCTGCTGTGGCCGATGCTGGCGTTCGTCGGGATCCTCTCGATCGGGCTCGTCTGGGCGTGGCGGACGGGCGCGATCGAGTGGGCCCGCAGCGCCCGCGCGTCCAGCAGGAAAACGGAGCGTGATATCAACACATGAGTAGCGAACAACCGTTCATCACCGACGAATCGAGCGTGGTCACGGAGACCCGCGACAGCCGCATGGAGGGACAGGGAGCCCGGTTCAACTCCCGGCTCCGGGAGGCGTTCGGCTCCTCCCCGTTTATCCTCACCAAGTTCGACAAGTTCCTGAACTGGTGTCGGGGCTCCTCGATGTTCATGCTACAGTTCGGCATCGCCTGCTGTAGCATCGAGATGATGCACACCTATGCGGTAAAACACGATCTCGACCGGTTCGGGAGCGGGGTCCCGCGCGCCTCCCCCCGACAGGCCGACGTGATGATCGTCCCCGGGACGATCGTCTCGAAGTTCGCCCCGCGGATGAAGCGCGTGTACGACCAGATGCCCGAGCCGAAGTTCGTCGTCGGCATGGGGTCGTGTACCATCTCCGGCGGCCCGTTCCAGGAGGGGTACAACGTGATCAAGGGCGCCGAGGAGGTCATCCCCATCGACATCCACGTCCCCGGCTGTCCGCCCCGCCCGGAGGCGCTCGTGTACGGCGTCGTCAAGCTACAGGAGCGCGTCGCCAACGGCGAGGCCGCGCCCGTCACCGTGAAACCGTACGAACTCGAGGAGTTCTCGGACCTCGAACGCGACGAGTTAGTCGAAACGCTCGCCGACGAGATCGAGGACGACGAACTCGTCATGCGGTACAACTTCGCCGATTCACCATGAGCCTCGAAGCACCGGACACCCCCGACACCGACGCGGCCGACGAGCACACTCCGGACGAGTTGGCGGCGCTGCTCGGCGACCTCGTCGTCGACCGCGACGACCATCTGAACGCCCCCGGCTTCGTGATCCGGCCGGACACGGTTCAGGAGACCCTCTCGGTCCTCAAAGAGCAGGCCGGGTACGACCACCTCTCGGTCGTCACCGCCCAGGAGTACGAGAATCGCTACGAGTCGATCTACCACCTGAAGAAGTTCGACGACCCGACCCAGGAGGTCAGCGTCGTCGTCCCCGCGGACACGGACGACCCGGTCTCGGAGTCGGCCGAGCCGGTCTTCCGCACCGCCGACTGGCACGAGCGGGAGGCGTACGACCTGATGGGGATCGAGTACGACGACCACCCCGATCTGCGTCGGATCCTGCTGCCGGAGACGTGGCAGGGCCACCCCCTGTCGATGGATTACGACAAGGACCGGCCGCAGATCGCCACCCTCCCGGAGCACGCCAACCCGCTCGAAGACCACCACAAGGACGCCAAGTCGGACACGATGTTCCTCAACATCGGGCCGCATCACCCGGCGACCCACGGCGTGCTCCACCTGAAGACGACGCTCGACGGCGAACAGGTCGTCGACGTCGAACCGGACATCGGCTACCTCCACCGGTGTGAGGAGCAGATGGCCCAGAACGGCACGTACCGCCACCAGATCATGCCGTACCCGGACCGCTGGGACTACATCTCGGCGGGCCTGCTCAACGAGTGGGCGTACGCACGCGCCGCCGAGGACCTAGCCGACATCGAGGTGCCCGAATACGCGCAGGTGATCCGAACGATGGGTGCGGAGATGTGCCGGATCGCCGCGCACATGCTCGCGCTCGCGACGTTCGCGCTCGACGTGAACGGTGACTTCACCGCGACGTTCATGTACGCGATCAACGACCGCGAGCGCGTCCAGAACCTGCTGGAGGATCTGACCGGCCAGCGGCTGATGTTCAACTACTTCCGGCTCGGCGGCGTCGTCTGGGACCTTCCCAAGCCGCGCGAGGAGTTCTTCTCGAAGACGCGGGACTTCCTCGACCAGCTTCCGGGCTCGATCGAGGAGTATCACAACCTCGTCACGGCCAACGAGATCTTCCAGATGCGGACGATCGACACCGGCATCCTCCCGCCGGACGTCGCCAAGGACTACGGCGCGACCGGCCCGGTCGCTCGCGGCTCGGGCGTCGATTACGACCTGCGGCGCGACGACCCCTATGGCTACTACGACGAGCTGGATTGGGACGTCGTGACCGAGGCGGGCTGTGACAACTACAGTCGGCTGCTCGTCCGGATGCGCGAGGTCGAGGAGTCGGCGAAGATCATCGGACAGTGTGTCGACTTATTGGAGGACTGGCCGGAGGACGAACGGACGATCCAGGCGAACGTCCCGCGGACGCTCCGTCCGGACGACGACGCGGAGATCTACCGCGCCGTCGAGGCCGCCAAGGGCGAACTCGGGATTTACATGCGTGCTGATGGGACCGACAAGCCGGCCCGGTTCAAGATCCGATCGCCGTGCTTCTCGAACCTCCAGACGCTTCCGGAGATGGCCAACGGGGAGTACATTCCCGACGTGATCGCCGCGCTGGGGAGCCTCGACATCGTGCTCGGGGAGGTGGACCGCTGATGGGCACCGCCTCCGTCCAGCTGTTTCCGGAGTTCATCGCCGAGACGCTCGGGCTCCCGGGCGTCATCGGCGAGGTCGTCGCGGCGCTGATCGCGGCGGCCGTCGTCGGGAACGTCGTCCTCGCGTTCACCGGCGTCGCCGGTCCGTGGGCGAAACGGAAGATCACCGCGGCGTTCACCGACCGGATAGCGGTGAACCGCGTCGGCCCGTTCGGTCTGTTGATCATCCCCGCGTCCGCGGTCCAGCTGCTCGCGAAGGAGCTGATCGTCCCCGAGGGCGTCGACCGTCCGACGTGGGACCTCGCGCCGATCGTGTTGCCCGCCTCGGCGCTGTTGGGGTTCTCCGTGATCCCGATGGGACGTCTCGGTCCGATCAACTTCCACCTCGCCGACCCCGAAGTGGGGTTGGCGTTGGTGTTCGCGTTCGCCTCCATCGCGTCGGTGTCGCTGGTGATGGCGGGGTACGCGTCGAACAATAAGTACTCGATGCTGGGCGGGCTTCGCGCGGTCGCACAGAACCTCGCGTACGAAATCCCGCTGATTGTGACCGCGATGTCGGTCGTGATCTTTGCGGGGACGCTCCGGATGAGCGGGATCGTCGCGGCCCAGGAGACGGTGCTGTTCAGCGTCGCCGGCTTCGACATCCCGTCGTGGTACGCGTTCGTGAACCCGTTCGCGTTCGTGCTGTTCCTCACGGCGAACATGGCGGAGATCGGCCGGAACCCGTTCGACATCCCGGAGGCGCCGACGGAGATCGTCGCGGGGTACCAGACGGAGTACTCCTCGGCGTACTTCGTGCTGTTTTATCTCGGGGAGTTCGTCCACGTGTTCCTCGGCGGCGCGATCATCGCCGTGACGTTCCTCGGCGGGGCGGCCGGCCCCGGTCCGGAGAGCATCGGCTTCCTCTGGTTCGTGGTGAAGATCTGGGGGTTCTTCCTGTTCACGCAGTGGGCCCGCTCGGCGCTCCCGCGCGTCCGCATCGACCAACTGATAGAGATCGGCTGGAAGGGAATGCTGGTGTTGTCGTTCGCAAACCTGGTCCTCACGGCCGTCATCGTGGGGGTGATCGCATAATATGATCGGACTCATGAAATCGATGGCGACGACCATGAAACACGCGCTCAACGGGTCGACGTTCACGGTGGAATATCCGGAGGACGCGCCCGACGTGAGCCCGCGGTTCCGTGGCGTCCACAAGTTCAGTCAGGAGCGGTGTATCTGGTGTCGACAGTGCGAGAACGTCTGTCCGAACGATACGATACAGATCGTTCAGGACGACCAGCGCAACGGCGAGCAGTACAACCTCCACATCGGGCAGTGCATCTACTGTCGGCTGTGTGAGGAGGTCTGTCCCGTCGACGCGATCCTGTTGACCCAGAACTTCGAGTTCACCGCGGACACGAAGGACGACTTCGTGTACAACAAAGAACAGCTCAAGAACGTCCCGTGGTACAAGGGCATTGACCCGCTGGAGTCCCGCAACCCCGACCGCGGCTCGTGGATCGGGGAGGGTGACGGCGAGATCGACTACCAGTAGCGGGCGCGTCTCGAAATCTTCAAAGGGACGGTAATTGGATGGACACATAATGGTCTATACCACCATCGCGTTCGCGCTGTTCGCCGCGGTCACGCTGGCGTTCAGCCTGGGGGTCGTCCTGGCGCGCGACGTGTTCCACGCCGCGTTGCTGCTGGGCGGTGCCCTGACGAGCGTCGCGGTGCACTACGTGATGCTGCGGGCGGAGTTCCTCGCCGCCATGCAGATCCTCGTCTACGTGGGCGGGGTGTTGATCCTCGTCACGTTCGCCGTGATGCTCACGCGATCGGACCGAACGGACGGCGCGGAGGTGAGTGGCGGATGAGCAACGACACCGGGGGGCGGCTCCTCCCCGCGGCGGCGGTCGGCCTGCTGTTCGCGGTCATGGCCGCGACGTTCGCGAACGCCGGGTTCGAGTCGGCCGCCGGGTTCCCCGAAGGCGAGTCGATCATCCACAACATCGGGTACGCCCTGTTCAACCTCGGCGACTACGGCGTGGCGACCATCCCCTCCGAGGGATTTCTCGCCGCCTTTCTGATCGTCGCCGTCGCGCTCGACGTCGCGGTCGACGGGGCGATCTACCTCGCGCGGCGCGAGACCGACGAGTCGGTCGTCGCGGCGGTCGGCGCCGCGTTCACCGATGGAGGTCGTGATATCGACGACGGGGATGAGCGGTAATGGTACCGCCACAGTGGTACCTGTTCCTCGCCGCGGCCGTGTTCTGTATCGGACTGTTCGGAATACTGACGCGGCGCGACGCGTTGTATTTCCTGATGAGCGTCGAGCTCATGATGAACGCGGCCAATATTAATTTCGTCGCGTTTGCGTTCTACTACGGCGACCTGACCGGTCAGGTGTTCGCGCTGTTCGTCATCGCGCTGGCGGCCGCGGAGGTCGCGATCGGCATCGGCATCATCCTCGTGTTGTACCGCAACTTCGGCGAGATCGACGTGACCGTCCCGACGGAGATGAGGTGGTAAGATGGTGAACGCGTTCGCGTACGTTCCGGCGGTGGTGTTGTTACCGTTCTTCTCGTTCCTGATCGCGCTCGGGGCGGGACGATACCTCCCGAAGGGCGGGGCGTTCGGCGGGATCACGGCGACCGCGGGGTCGCTCCTGTTGTCGCTGTGGGTCGCCGCGGCCGTCGCCGGCGGCGGGGAGTACAACGAAACGATCTACACGTGGGCGGGCGGGGAGCAGTTCGAACTGACGTTCGGGCTCCTCATCGACCCCCTGTCGGCGCTGATGCTTGTCATCGTGTCGCTCGTCGCCGTCCTCGTCCACGTGTTCTCGCTCGGCTACATGAACGACGAGGGCGAGACCGGGCTGCCGCGCTACTACGCCGGGCTCGGCCTCTTTACCGCCTCGATGCTCGGGTTCGTCGTCGCCGACAACCTGCTGATGGCGTTCATGTTCTTCGAGCTAGTCGGGCTCTGCTCGTACCTGCTCATCGGCTTCCACTTCCGGGAGCCGGGGCCGCCGTCGGCGGCCAAGAAGGCGTTCCTCGTCACCCGGTTCGGCGACTACTTCTTCCTCGTCGGCGTCGTCGCGGTGTTCGCGACGTTCGGCACGGCGGCGTTCGCGGGCGAGGGGTCGTTCCCCGCGCTCGCGGCGGCGGCCTTACCCCCGGATGGCAGCGTGGACGTGTGGACTCCCGGCGGGCTCGACGTCGGGACTTGGTTCACCGTCATCGGGCTCCTCGTGCTCGGCGGCGTCATCGGGAAGTCGGCGCAGTTCCCGCTTCACACGTGGCTGCCCGACGCGATGGAGGGCCCGACGCCGGTCTCCGCGCTCATTCACGCGGCGACGATGGTCGCGGCGGGCGTTTATCTCGTCGCCCGGATGTACGGCTTTTACACGTTGAGCCCGACCGCGCTCGCGGTCATCGCGTTTATCGGCGGGTTCACGGCGCTGTTCGCCGCGACGATGGGCGTCGTCAAGGACGAGCTGAAACAGGTGCTCGCGTACTCCACCATCTCACAGTACGGCTACATGATGCTCGCGCTCGGCGCGGGCGGGTACGTGGCCGCGGTGTTCCACCTGACCACCCACGCATTTTTCAAGGCGCTGTTGTTCCTCGGCGCCGGCTCGGTCATCATCGCCATGCATCACAACGAAGATATGTGGGACATGGGCGGACTCAAGTCCCGGATGCCGGTCACGTACTACACCTTCCTCGCCGGGTCGCTGGCGCTCGCGGGCATCTTCCCGTTCGCCGGCTTCTGGTCGAAGGACGAGATCCTCTACGAGGCGCTGGTCCACGCACCCGGCGAGCCGTTGTTGTTCGGCGGCTACCTGATGGGACTGCTCGCGGTGCCGGTCACCGCCTTCTACACGTTCCGGATGGTGTTTTTGACGTTCCACGGCGAGCCCCGGACCGAGACCGCACGCGACCCCGAACCCGTCCGCTGGAACGTGAAGGGGCCGCTCACGGTCCTCGGAAGCCTGGCGGTCGTCACCGGCCTGATCAACATGGTGCCGGTGAAGACGGTTTTCGAGCTGAAGGGGATCGACTACCTCCACCGGTGGCTCAACAACGAGTGGGGCGGGATCGAGGGGCTCTCCTCGCACCACTACGCCGACATCGGGCCGTACAGTAGCCAGCCCATCGTCGGCGGCGAGGTCGGCACGGTGCTCGCCGGCGCGGCCGTCTCGCTCGGGCTGGCGCTTGCCGGCCTCGGGCTCGCGTGGCAGTTATACGGCGGCGCGTCGCCGGCCGAACACACGGCGAAACTCGGCGGAATCAAGGACGTGTTGTACAACAACTACTACCTCGACGAACTACAGGTGTGGCTCGCGTATCGGACCGAGGACGTCGCCGGCGTCGCCGACGTCTTCGATCAGGGCATCATCGACGGCGTCGTCAACGGGGTCTCCTCGGTGAGCCTCGCCGGCGGCGGCCGGATCCGGTTGATACAGACCGGACTCGTGTCCCAGTACGCCGGAATGATCACGCTCGGACTGATAGCGCTGCTCGTCATCCTCAGCGTGGGCGGGGGGTGGTTCCTGTGATACTCGAAGCGCTCATCGCGTTCAGCTTCCTGTCGGCGCTCGTCGTCCTGCTCGCGCCGGACGCGTGGGCCGGCCGGCTGGCGTTCGGGCTCAGCGTCGTCCCCTTCGCCGGAAGCCTCTACCTCTGGTCGGCGTTCGAGGCCGGGGGGAACGCGCTCACGGACGGCGGCACGATCGCGTTTAAATCCCGGTACGAGTGGCTCGAGGTCGGCGGCCGCTCAGTCTCGTGGTTCGTCGGACTCGACGGGATCAGTCTCCCGCTCGTCGTGCTCACGACGTTCCTGGTCCCGCTCGCGATCGTCAGCGCGTGGACGCCGATAGACGAACGGCAGAGCCAGTTTTACGGGCTGATGCTGTTCATGGAGGCGAACCTGCTCGGGGTGTTCACCGCGCTCGACTTCTTCCTCTGGTTCGTCTTCTGGGAGGCCGTCCTGGTGCCGATGTACTTCCTCATCGGCGTCTGGGGCGGCCCCCGCCGGAAGTACGCTGCGATCAAGTTCTTCGTGTACACCAACGCCGCGTCGCTGTTGATGTTCATCGGCTTCATGTCGTTGGTGCTCGCGCTCGGCGACTCGGTGTCCTCCTTCGGGCTCCCGGAGATCACTCAGGCGATCGCGGACGGCGGGCTCGGCGAGTGGTTCGGGATCGCGCCCGAAACGGTCGCCATGGGCGCCTTCCTCGCGATGTTCGCCGGATTCGCGGTGAAGGTGCCGATCGTCCCGGTTCACACGTGGCTCCCGGATGCCCACGTCGAGGCCCCCACGCCGGTCTCCGTCCTGCTGGCCGGCGTCCTGCTGAAGATGGGGACGTACGCGCTGCTTCGGTACAACTTCACGATGCTGCCGGACCAGGCGTCCGCGCTGGCGGTCCCGATCGGCATCATCGCGGTCGTCAGCGTGATCTACGGCGCGATGTTGGCGCTGGCACAGAAGGACCTCAAGCGGATCGTCGCGTACTCCTCGGTGTCGTCGATGGGGTACGTGATCCTCGGGCTCATCGTTTTCACCGAGTACGGCGTCGGCGGCGCGACGTTCCAGATGGTCGCTCACGGGCTCGTCTCCGGGCTGATGTTCATGGCGGTCGGCGTCGTGTACAACGCGACCCATACGCGGATGGTCGGCGACATGGCCGGGATGGCCGACCGGATGCCCGTCACGGTCGGCATCCTCGTCGCGGGCGCGTTCGGGTACATGGGTCTGCCGCTGATGGCCGGGTTCGCCGGGGAGTTCTTCGTGTTCGTCGGCTCCTTCGGCGCGGAGGCGCTCCCGTACGCCCCGCTGTTCACCGCGCTCGCGATGTTCGGCATCGTCATCGTCGCCGGCTACCTGCTGTCGGCGATGCAAAAGACGCTGTTCGGGCCGTTCCGGCTCGAGACCGACTACGAGGTCGGCCGTGCGCCCGTCCACGACGTCGCGCCGCTGGCGGTCCTGCTGGCGGCGATAATCGTGCTCGGGGTCGCGCCGGACCTGTTCTTCGAGATGATCCGTGACGCCGCGTTGCCCGTCGTCGAGGGGGTGAGCGTCGATGGCTGAGCCGCTGGTCGCGTGGACCGCGCTGTCGCCCGCGCTGCTCCTCGGGGTTACCGGGCTCGCGCTGTTGTTGGTGGATACGGCCCGGCCGAAGTCGCGGTCGAACACGTCGATGGCGGTCGTGAGCGCGGTCGGCGCGCTCGCGTCGCTGGCCGTCACCGTGTGGTTCGTCGTCGCCGGCACCGGGAGCGCGGCCACCGGCGGCGCGATCACGCTGTTCGCGGAGGCGGTGAAGGTGGACACGATGGCGCTGTTTTTCACCGCCATCTTCGCGTCGGTGACGGCGCTCGTCGTCGTCGCCGCCCACGACTACTTCCACGATCACGACAACCCCGCGGCGTTCTACTCGCTGACGCTGTTCGCCGCGACGGGCATGGCCCTGCTCGCGGTCGCGAACTCGCTTGCCGTCGTCTTCGTCGCCCTGGAGATGGTGTCGCTGCCGTCGTACGCGCTGGTCGCGTTCCTCAAAACGAACCGCGGGAGCGTCGAGGCGGGCCTGAAATACTTCCTCGTCGGGGCCCTGTCGTCGGCGGTGTTCCTGTTCGGAATCTCGTTGGTGTACGCGGCGACCGGATCGCTGATCTTCGCCGACGTCGCCGCCGGCATGGAGTCGGTCGGAAGCCTCGCCGGCGTCGCCGGAGTCGGTATCGTGATGATCATCGGCGGCGTGGCGTTCAAGACCGCCTCCGTCCCGTTCCACTTCTGGGCCCCGGAGGCGTACGAGGGCGCGCCCGCCCCCGTGAGCGCCTTCCTCTCGTCGGCCTCGAAGGCCGCCGGGTTCGTGATCGCGTTCCGCGTGTTCACGGAGGCGTTCCCGCTGGGCGTGTCGCTCTCGGCCGACATCAACTGGGTGCTCGCGTTCGGCATCCTCGCGGCCGTGACGATGACGCTCGGCAACTTCGCGGCCGCCGTTCAAGAGGAGGTCAAGCGGATGTTGGCGTACTCCTCCATCGGTCACGCCGGCTACGCGCTGATCGGGCTCGCCGCGCTCTCGGCCGACGCGCCCGGCAACGGGGCCGTGATGGGCGCGGCGATGGCCCACCTGCTCGTGTACGGCTTCATGAACACCGGCGCGTTCCTGTTCGTGGTGATGGCCGAGCGGTGGGGGATCGGCCGGACGTTCGAGGACTACGCCGGGCTCGCCCGCCGTGCGCCGGTCGCGTGCACCGCGATGGCCGTGTTCATGTTCTCGCTAGCCGGGCTCCCGCCGTTCGCCGGGTTCTTCTCGAAGTACTTCCTGTTCCTCGGCGCGATCGACAACGGCTTCGTCTGGCTGGCGGCGCTCGGCGCGGTGAACAGCGTGGTCTCGCTGTACTACTACAGTCGGGTCGTCAAGGCGATGTTCCTTGACGACCCCGCGTCCGCCGGGGCACTCGACGCGCTCGACGTGCGGCCGACCGCGCTGTACGCGGCGGTCGTCTTCGCCGCGGTCGCGACGGTGCTGTTGTTGCCCGGGTTCGGCCCCATCATCGAGACGGCCCAGTCGGCGGCGTCGCTGCTGTTTTAAGCGCCGACCGGGTTTTCTCGTGGCCGGCCAGGTTCTCTCGTGACCGGCCGGATCGTATCCCTTCGGGTGTCGTCTCCTCTCCGTCCACCGTTCGGTTCCGCCCGATGCCGTCGACCGCTCGCCGGCATCCGCAGATATTACCGGCCGCGTCCCCTACCTGAGACGTGAGCAAACGGAAGTATCGGTGTCTGAACTGCCGTGACCACACGGTCACTCGCGCGTTCGACACCGCACACTTATCCATGACGTGCCCGAACTGCGGCTCGTTCGAACGGTTCGTCAACGAGGCGGTGTTCCGGCAGTATGCGGATTTCGAGGCGTCGCCGCCGGCCGAACTCGACTGGGGACGGTTGGACCGGGCCGAGAAGTTCGTGGTCTGTGAACGGCTCGTTCGATCGACGCGGACGCTCGACGACTTCACGGTCGGCACGTAAGTCGGAGCCCGTCGCGTCGGTTGCGAGAGCGAGTCGGCGGGGACGGCAAGCGGATCGATATCCGGGACCAAGCCGCTACCGCGCGTACAACGGGTCGCCGACGAGCGTCGCGAGCGCGACCCCGTCGGCGGGAGTGACGGCGACGTACGGTCGGCCAACGGGGCCGAACACGTCGACGACGCGGCCGACCGTCGAGAGCGACTCGTCGACGACGGTCGCGCCGATGTCCGGCGGCTCGTCGCCCTCTGCCCCGCGGGCGATCGCGAGCCCGCCGGCCGTGCGAACGACGGTGCCGACGCGTCGCATCGTCACTCGCGGAGGATCCCGATGTAAGCGGCGACGGCCTGGACGAGGTCGTTCTTGCTGGTGTCGTCGGTGCCGCGGACGACCACCGCGCCGCGCGGTTCGAACTCGCGGGAGTACGTCTTCTCCCGTTCTATCACCGCGTCGTAGCCGACCTGCTGGACCGCCTTCGCCATCTCGTCGACGTCCGGGTCCTCGACCGCGAGGTCCAGCGGGACGCGCCGCCCCGCCGACCGGGTGCGGTCGGCGTCGAAGTACGCGGGATACACGACGTTCTCGACCATACCGGACGGGCGAGCGCACGGGGTAAGGTCGTTTCGGACCGCGGGCGGACTGGATTTGTTGACCGTTGACGGCGCGACCGACCGCACCCCTCCTGCCCGGTCGGTCGGGACCCTCGGTCGACCGCGACTCCGGCCGCCAGGCACACCCCGGAACCCTTTTGGAGCAACACGGGTCAGGAAACTGTAATGAGCGATCTCGAATCGGAGTACCGTCTCGACTACTTCGAGGAGGAGGGGTTCGAGCGAAGGGCGTGCGACGCCTGTGGGGCACACTTCTGGACCCGCGACCCCGACCGCGAACTGTGTGGGGAGCCCCCCTGTGAGGACTACAGCTTCATCGACGACCCCGGATTTCCGGAGTCATACTCGCTCTCGGAGATGCGGGAGGCGTTCCTCTCCTTCTACGAGGACCACGGCCACGAACGGATCGAGCCGTACCCGGTCGCGGCGAACCGATGGCGCGACGACGTCCTGCTCACGCAGGCGTCGATCTACGACTTCCAGCCGCTGGTCACGTCGGGCGAGACGCCGCCCCCGGCGAACCCCCTCACCATCAGCCAGCCGTGTATTCGGATGCAGGACATCGATAACGTCGGCAAGACGGGACGTCACACCATGGCGTTCGAGATGATGGCCCACCACGCGTTCAACACGCGAGAGGAAGTCGACGCAAACGAGTATGCCTACCACGGCGAGGTGTACTGGAAGGACGAGACCGTGGCGTACTGCGACGAACTGTTCGCGAGCCTCGGCGCGGATCTCGAGGAGATAACCTACATCGAGGACCCGTGGGTCGGCGGCGGCAACGCCGGCCCCGCGATCGAGGTGATCTACAAGGGCGCCGAACTCGCCACGCTCGTCTTCATGTGTATGGAGCGGGACCCGGACGGCGAGTACGAGATGAAGGACGGCAACACGTACTCGTTCATGGACACGTACATCGTCGACACCGGCTACGGGCTGGAGCGATGGACGTGGATGAGCCAGGGGACCGCCACGGTGTACGAGGCCATCTATCCCGACGCGATCGAGTTCCTGAAGGACAACGCCGGGATCGAGCACACGGAGTCGGAACGGGCGATCGTCCACCGCGCCGCGACGCTCGCGGGTCGGCTCGACATCGACGACGTCGACGACGTGGAGGCCGCCCGCGGCGACATTGCCGGCCGGCTCGACGTCGACGTCGAGCGCCTGCGTGAGCTTTTGGAGCCGCTGGAGGCGATCTACGCCATCGCCGACCACTCGCGGACGCTCGCGTACATGCTCGGCGACGGGATCGTCCCCTCGAACGTCGGGACGGGCTACCTCGCGCGGATGGTGCTCCGCCGGACGAAGCGGCTGGTCGACGAGGTCGGCGTCGACGCCCCGCTTGACGAGCTCGTCGACATGCAGGCCGAGCGCCTCGGCTACGAGAACCGCGACACGATCCGTGAGATCGTCCGCACCGAGGAGCGGAAGTACCGGGAGACCCTCGAGCGCGGCTCCCGGAAGGTCGAGGCGCTCGCCGACGAGCACGCCGGCACCGACGAGCCGATCCCGACCGAGGAGCTGTTGGAGCTGTACGACTCCCACGGGATCCAGCCCGACACCGTCGCGGAGATCGCCGCCGAGCGCGGCGCGGCCGTCGACGTCCCGGACGACTTCTACGCCCTCGTCGCCGACCGCCACGAGGAGGACGATGGGGAGGCGACGGCGGAAGCCGACGGCGACGACCGGATCGGGGATCTCCCGGAGACGGAGACGCTGTTCTACGACGACCAAGGGCGGACGGAGTTCGAGGCGGTCGTCCTCGACGTGTTTGAGCGGGAGGACGGCCACGAGGTCGTCTTAGACCAGACGATGTTCTACCCCGAGGGCGGGGGCCAGCCCGCCGACCACGGACGGCTCACCGCCGGCGAGACGACCGTCGACGTGGTCGACGTACAGGAGGTCGACGGGGTCGTCCTCCATCGGACCGATGGGGACCTCGGAACGGGGGAGTTCGTCCGCGGACGGGTCGAGGGGGAGCGCCGCGAGCGGCTGCGGGTCCACCACACGGCGACCCACCTGATCGGCCACGCCGCCCGCGAGGTGCTCGGCGACCACGTCCGACAGGCGGGCGCCCAGAAGGGGCTCGACTCCTCGCGGCTCGACGTGCGCCACTACGATCGGGTTTCACGCGAGGAGGTGACGGAGATAGAGCGGGTCGCCAACGAACTCGTCCGGGCGAACGTCCCGGTCAGACAGGAGTGGCCCGATCGCAACGAGGCGGAGGCCGAACACGGGTTCGACCTGTACCAGGGCGGCGTTCCGCCGGGGACGAACGTCCGGCTGATCCACGTCGGCGACGCGGACGTCCAGGCGTGTGCCGGCACCCACGTCGACCGAACCGGCGACATCGGCGCGGTCAAAGTGCTGAAGACGGAGCCGGTCCAGGACGGCGTCGAGCGGATCGTGTTCGCCGCGGGCGCGGCCGCGGTCGAGGCCACCCAGCGTACCGAGGACGCGCTGTCCGACGCGGCCGACGCGCTCGACGTCGACCCCCTGGACGTCCCCGAGACGGCGGCGCGATTCTTCGAGGAGTGGAAGGCGCGGGGCAAGGAGGTCGAGTCGCTGATGGAGGAGCTCGCGGCGGCGCGCGCGTCCGGCGGGGCCGACGTAGAAACGGTCGACCTCGACGGGGTTGCGGCCGTGGTCCGGCGGATCGACGGCGACGCCGACGAGCTACGCGCGACGGCGAACGCCCACATCGACGACGGCGACGTCGCGGTGATCGGCAGCGGTGCCGGGGCGTCCGCAAGCTTCGTCGTCGGCGTCCCTGACGGCGTCGACGTGGACGCCGGACAGGTCGTCGCCGAACTGGCCGACCGCGTCGGCGGCGGCGGCGGCGGTCCCCCGGACTTCGCCCAAGGCGGCGGGCCCGACGTCGACGCGCTCGACGACGCGCTTGACGACGCGCCGGACGTGATCCGGGCGATCCGGGAGGCGTAACCCGACCGTGCCGTACGCCCGCAACGACGGCGTCTCGATCCGGTACGAGGTCGACGAGGGCCGCTCCGTCGACGACGAGGCGGTGGTGTTCTGTGGCGACGTCGGGGTCGGGGCGTGGCAGTTCGGCTGGCAACACGCCGCGCTCGCGGGCCCGCATACGGTCGTGACGCCGGAGACGCGCGGTGTCGGACAGTCCGACGTGCCGCCCGGCCCGTACACCGTCGGCGACCTCGCATGGGACCTCGACGCGGTGTGTGCCGCCGAGGGAATCCGGAACGCGCACGTCGTCGGCTACGGGCTCGGGGGGATGGTCGCGCTCGCGTACGGGCTCGCCTCGTCGCGCCCGGCGAGCCTAACGGTCGTCGGGACCCCGCCGGCCGGCGACGCGTACAACCCGGACGGCGTGTGGGCCGACCCGGCCGACCCGGCGGCGGTCGAGGGATCGGTGACCGGGCTACTCTCCGAGGGATTCCGGGCGGAGCATCCGGACGCCATCCCGCGGATCGTCGAGTGGCGGCTCGCCGAGGACGCGGCTCGATCGACGGTCGAGGCGCATCGTGCGGCCGTCGAGGAGTTCGACCGATCCGATCGGCTCCACGAGGCGACGACGCCGACGCTCGTCATCCACGGGGCCGACGACACGGTCTGCCCGGTCACGGCCGCGGAGACGCTCGTGGAGGGGCTGCCGCGCGGCGAACTCCACACCGTCGAGGGCGCGCGCCACCTCGTCGGCGTGGAGGCGTCGGCGGCGGTCAACGACCTGATCGGTGGCTGGCTCTCGGAGCACGCGACCGACCCGACGGGGTGAGCCGCTCTTCGCGTCGCCCGCGGCGAAACCGTCCCGATCGCGTCGCCCGCGGCGTGATCTGCGGCCCTCCGTTTGAGCGTGTTCGCCCCTCCCCCCGGCGACGCTCGGTCCCGACACAACCGTTTTGAGGATCGCGCGCATGCGATTCGGTAATGTCTCGCCTTCGGTTCGCCCTGCTGAACGCCGCCCACGACGGCGCGAACACGCGCCGTAACTTCCGCCGGGAGATGGACGCCGACCTCGCCGAGTTCGACGCCACCGACGCACGGCTGCCGGACCACACCGACTTCGACGGGATCGTCGTGACCGGCTCGCGCTCCTCGGTCTACTGGAACGAGCCGTGGATCCCGGCGCTCGTCGACTACGTCTCCCGTGCGGCCGACGACGGGGTGCCGATCCTGGGAGTCTGTTACGGCCATCAGGTGCTCGCCGAGGCGCTCGGCGGCCGCGTGGCCGGGATGGACGGGTTCGAGATCGGCTACAACACCGTCCGCCACCGCGGCGACGAGCTGTTCGCCGACGTTGACGAGTCGTTCACCGTGTTCACGACCCACGGCGACGCGGTCGTCGACCTCCCGCCGGGCGCGACGCTGCTTGCGGAAAACGAGTACGGGGTCCACGCGTTCCGTCACGGCCACTGTTGGGGCGTCCAGTTCCACCCGGAGTACGACAGGCGGACCGCCCGCGAGGTCACCGAGGGAAAACGCGACCGCCTCGACGACGCCCGCGTCGACGACGTCCTCGCCGGGATCACGCCGGAGGCGTACGACGCCGCCTGCGAGGTGAAATCGATCTTCGACAACTTCGCCGCGTATGCCCGCGATCTGCGGGCCGAACGGGGGACGGCGCCCGTAGCCGACGACTGACCGAGCCGGGGACCGACCGGGGTCGGACCGCAGCCCCCGTCGCCGACAGCTACTTTCGCCACGAGGAGAGTGCGCGTCCGCCGCGAGGTGAATGCGCGTCCGCCGTGACGGTCGAACACCCTTATACGGTTCCCGCCCGGAAATCCCATATGAACGTAGTACCGGACACCAGTGCGGTCGTCGACGGCCGCGTGTCCGAACGTGTCGACGACGGGACCTACGGGGCGGTGACGGTCACCGTCCCCGAGGCGGTCGTCGGCGAACTGGAGTCGCAGGCCAACGACGGTCTCGACTCGGGCTGGGACGGGCTCACGGAGCTCAAACGACTCGCCGAACTCAGCGACGCCGGGACGATCGACCTACAGTATATTGGCGACCGCCCGGACGGGGATGCGCGCTCGCACGCGGAGGAGGGCGACATCGACGCCGTCATCCGCGCCACCGCCGCCGACAACGACGCGACGCTCCTGTCGAGCGATATCGTTCAGGCGGAGGTCGCCCGCGCGAAGGGGATCGACGTCGAGTACGTCGAGCCCGTCGCCCGCGGCGTCGTCGAGGAACTCCCGATCGAGGGCTACTTCACCGATGAGACGATGTCCGTCCACCTCAAGACGGGGACGAAGCCGAAGGCCAAACGCGGCACGCTCGGCGAGATGCGGTACGAGGTCATCGAGGAGACGGAGACGGACGAGGAGCGGATGGACGAGTGGGCGACGTCGATCGTCGACCTCGCGCGCCAGTCGTCGGACGGATTCATCGAGCTCTCCGACGATGGGATGGAGATCGTCCAGTACCGAAACTACCGGATTGCGGTCGCCCGCCCGCCGTTCGCCGACGGGATAGAGATCACGGCGGTCCGGCCGATAGCGAAGACGACGCTCGACGACTACGAGTTTGCCGACGAGCTCCGCGACCGATTCAGCGAGCGGAAACGCGGCGTACTCATCTCCGGGTCCCCGGGGGCCGGCAAGTCGACGTTCGCCCAGGCGGTCGCGGAGTTCCTCAACGACAACGACTACGCCGTCAAGACGATGGAGAAACCCCGGGACCTCCAGGTCGGCCCGGAGATCACCCAGTACGGCGCGCTCGGCGGCAAGATGGAGAACACGGCCGACTCCCTGCTGTTGGTCCGGCCCGACTACACCATCTACGACGAGGTCCGGAAGACGGGCGACTTCGAGGTGTTCTCGGACATGCGGATGGCCGGCGTCGGGATGGTCGGCGTCGTCCACGCCTCCCGCGCCATCGACGCGCTCCAACGGCTCGTCGGTCGCGTCGAGCTCGGGATGATCCCGCAGATCGTCGACACGGTCGTGTACATCGAGGCCGGCGAGGTCCACACCGTGTACGACGTCACCACGGAGGTGAAGGTGCCCGCGGGGCTCACCGCCGAGGACCTCGCACGCCCCGTCATCCAGGTGCGCAACTTCGAAACCGGTCAGCCGGAGTACGAGATATACACGTTCAACCGACAGGTCGTCACCGTCCCGCTGGACGACGACGAGGCGGAGGCCGAGTCCGGGGTCGGCCGAATCGCCAAACAGGAGATCGAACGCGAGATCCGGTCGGTCGCCCACGGTCACGTCGAGGTGGAGCTTCGCGGGGAAAACGAGGCGATCGTCTACGTCGATGAGGGTGACATCGGGACGGTCATCGGGAAGGGCGGCGGCCGGATCAGCGACATCGAGAATCGACTCGGCATCGAGATCGACGTCCGAACACACGACGAGAAGCCGGGCGGTCGCGGCGAAGACGGTCACGGCGGTGGCCCGGGCGGGAGCGGCGGTCGCGGTGGGGACGCTTCGGGCGGTCCGAACGGTCACCGCGACGGGCAGGTGGGCGAACAGCGCGGCTCAGTCGTCCAACCCGAGATCACCTCCCGACACGTCGTTCTCGACGTCGACGGCGGCGTCGGAGAGACCGTCGAGGTGCGCGCGGACGGCGAGTATCTCTTCACCGCGACGGTCGGCCGCGGCGGCGAGGTTCAGGTATCCCGCGGGTCCGCCATCGCGGAGGAACTGGAGGACGCCATCGACCGGAAACGGATGATAACGATCGTTCCCGCTCGGTGATCGGCGGCCACGGTCGATGTATTCCGTCGAGTTCGTCGTTCGACGCGTCCCGGATCTACGATCGTCGTACTCCATTCCTCCCGAAAGATAACGCTTTTTTAATGCTGGTCGGAACTCCGGAGTATGTCAGACGAGCTGAAACGCGGGTTGGAGAGTGTTCTCGTCGCGGAGTCGGAGCTCAGTTACGTCGACGGGACGGCGGGGAAGCTCGTGTACCGCGGTTACGACATTGAAGACTTGGCGCGCGGCGCGAGCTATGAGGAAGTTCTGTACCTGCTGTGGCACGGCTCGCTGCCGGCGCCCCCGGAGCTCGCCGCGTTCAGTGACGACCTCGCCGCCGTACGGGGGGTCGACGAAGACGTCCTCGCGACGGTCCGCACGCTCGCCGACGGGGGAGAACGACCGATGGCCGCGCTCCGGACGGCCACGTCGATGCTCTCCGCGTACGGCTCGGGCGAGGACGAGGTGCTCGAACAGGGCTCCCGGGTCACGGCGAAGATGCCGACCGTCCTTGCGGCGTTCGAGCGGGCCCGACAGGGCGAGGAGCCGGTCGACCCGGACCCCAACCTCTCCCACGCCGGGAATTTCCTCTACATGCTCACCGGCACCGAGCCGGACCCGGTGAGCGAGGAGACGTTCGACATGGCGTTAACCCTCCACGCTGACCACGGGCTCAACGCGTCGACGTTCACGGCGCTGGTGATCGGATCGACGATGGCCGACGCCTACTCCAGCGTCGCCGGCGGAATCGGCGCGCTCTCCGGGGGGCTCCACGGCGGCGCGAATCAGACCGTCATGGAACTGCTGTACACGATCGACGACTCCGACAAGGGGCCGGTCGAGTGGGTGAAGGACGCCCGCGACGAGGGGCGCCGCATCCCCGGGTTCGGCCACCGCGTGTACGAGGTCAAGGACCCGCGGGCCCGCATGCTCGAGGAAAAACTCCGGGACCTCGCCGAGTCGTCCGGCGACGGAAAGTGGCTGGAGTACACCACCGCCATCGAGTCGCACCTCGATGACGAGGGGCTCATCGCGGAGGGGATCGCTCCCAACGTCGACTTCTACTCCGGCTCCGTCTACGACTCGATGGGGATCCCGATGGACCTGTTCACGCCCATCTTCGCGATGAGCCGCGTCGGCGGCTGGGTCGCGCACGTCTCCGAGTACCGCGATGACAACCGTCTCATTCGCCCCCGGGCGCGGTACACCGGCCCCACGGACGCGGAGTTCGTCCCGGTCGACGAGCGATAACTTCCCCGCATCGCTCGACGCGGGCGATACTGTCGACGTCGCTGACGGCCAAAATTGCTCTCGACGGCAACGTACTCCCCCGGTACCTCACTCCCGCCGGTCGTACTTCGCGACAGCGCGATCGGCGCGCTTTGAGAGCCCGTTCGGGTTCCGGGCGGGGCCCCGATCACGCGCCCGCGCCACCATCCCGTCGGAACTCCCGCCGACGATCCCGAGGAGCACGTCCCGGCCGTTCGCGGCCCAGTCGGATGGGGTCACCTCGCCGCGGACGACGTCGCGGGCGACGGAGACGGCGTCGGTCACGGCGTGTTTGGTCGTTCGGCCGACGACCGTCGGCCGGAGCCCGTAGTTTTTCAACAGTCGATACGCCAGCGCGCGATACTTCCACTCCCAGTCCCGGGCGGTCCGGCCGCCGTCGGCCGCGGTCGGGGTCGGCGACTCCTTGGCGCACGCGAGGTCGGCGTCCCACGCGATGGCGTGGTCCATGCTCGCAAGCCGATGGGCGGCGTCGCGGGCCCCGCCGGTGTGGAGATACTCGTCGAACCCGTCGAGGTCGCGGAGCACTTCCCGACGGAACGCGACGTTGCCGCCGGCGAAGTACGTCACGTCGCGGCCCGCGATCCGCCGACGTTCGGGGCCGGTTTCGTCCTCGGATTCCGCTCCGCCGTTCCCGCCGTCGGTGATTCCGTCGCCGTCAGGATCGGTTCGTCCCCCAGTCGCCTCCGCCGGCCGTACCGGCCCGGTCACGGCGTCGCCGCGGTCGAGTCCGGCGGCGACGCCGTCAGTCCACGACTCGCCGATCCGGTTATCATAGTCGACGAGCGCGACGGTCTCGCCGGTCGAAACCTCGATACCGGCGTTTCTGGCGACGTTGACGGTGCGTTCGGAGATCTCGACGAGTACGTCGACGTCGTCCCGATCGCGAACCATTCCAGTGGTGCCGTCGGCCGAGGGCCCGTTGACGACGATCACCTCCGTCTCGGGCGCGTGGGCCGCCAACGCGTCGAGGCAGGCGGCTAACCGGTCCCGGCCGTTAAGTGTGGGGACGACGACAGACAAGTCCATACATCCACCGGTTGGCCCACGGAGATAAAAAGGCCCTCGTCACTGCCGCCGATACGCCGGAGCTATCCACCCGTGGCCCGGCGATCGGACGCGTGTCGGGCCTTCGCTGGCCGGACACCGCCAGTTCGGGCCGAACGACGGCCGTCCTCGGACGGCACGGTCGGCTCGGTGACGCGAAGCCGGCGTCTCAGACGGTCAGGAAGTACACCTGCTTGCGGGCGTCCTTGAAGCTGTACCGGGAGTCGACGAGGCCCTCCTCCTCCAGACGGTTGAGCGCGTAGCGAACGGTACGGTCGGGCAACAACGACTCCTCGGCGAGTCCGCCCTGCGAGAGGGGTGCATCGCCTTCCAATACCTTCGCGACGAGCTTGGCGCTGGGCGGGAGTTCGCGCAGCCGGTCGCGGTATTCGCTTTCGGACAGGCGGTCCTGATCGGCTGCCCCTACGGGACTGGTACTCATACGTGCGAAAATCCTCCTACCGGATGGTAAAGGTTGGCTACATATGGGGGGATCCGATCAGTATTATATAAGGTGTTAATATGTCGTCACGAGCCGCCGCCCGCCGTCTCCCGACCCCGCTCGGCACGGCTTTCGGGGACCCGCCCCGGCCTTATTCCGGGATCCGTCCCTGCGTCGACCCTCGAACCGCATCCAGTACGGTTTTGTTCGTCCGGCGTTCATTCGTGATACGGTGAAGGGACAGGACTGGTATCAGGCCGACGCGGTCGCCGAGGAGTACGACGACGTTCGGTTCTCGGGCGGCGGCTCGCTCATCGACGGACGAGAGAAGGAGGCGGTGTTATCCGCGCTCGGCCCGATGGACGACGGGCACCGGGTATTGGAGGTCGCCTGCGGCACCGGCCGGTTCACCACGATGCTCGCGGACCGAGGGGCGGACATCGTCGGAATCGACATCTCGCGGGAGATGCTCGAACAGGGGCGCGCGAAGGCGGCCGACGCCGGGCTCTCGGACACGGTCGAGTTCGTCCGCGGCGACGCCTCGCGGCTCCCATTCCCCGACGACCACTTCGACTCGGTCGTTGCCATGCGCTTTTTCCACCTGATGGACGAACCGCTCGAGTTCATGCGGGAGCTCCGCCGGGTGAGCCGCGATCAGGTGTTCTTCGACACGTTCACCGATCGGAGCCTGCGCGTGTTGTACACTTGGCTGCTGCCGATGGGGTCGCGGCTCTACTCCGAACGGCAGGTCGCGTCGCTGCTCGGCGGGGCCGACCTGACGCTCGCCGGCGAGGCACACGACTTCGTGGTGCCCTACGGGTTCTACCGGGCGATCCCGGGCGTGATCGCGACGCCATTCCGCGTGCTCGACGAACTCGTCGGCAACACGGTTCCCGGGGATTACGTGGCGTCCGTTTCCTACTGGGACGCCCGGATCCCCGACCAAAGCGAGTGATCCCTCGCGAGTCCTCGCGTGACGGCTGACGCCCCCGCTACACGTCCTCGTCGATCACTTCGCCGACGGCGAAGTTTGATTTCACTTCCGTTACTTCGACCTTCACCCGCTCGCCGACCTCCGTGTCGGGGACGATGATCACGTAGCCGCGCTCGACGCGGGCGATCCCGTCGCCCTGCTTGCCGAGGTCCTCGATTTCGACGTATCGCATCTCGCCGGGCTCGACCGGCGGCTGTGGCCCGTCATCCGCGTGTGAGGCAGTGTCGTCGCGCTCGGCCGCGGCGCCGTCCGTTCCGTCCCGCTCGATGAACGCGACGCGATAGGTTTCGTCGGGCTCCAGCGAGTCGGTCTCGACCTCGCGGCGCGGCACCTCGATGACGTACTCGTCGCCGTCCTCGCGAACTTCGGCGCTGAACAGACAGAGGAGTTGCTCGGAAATTTCCATGATAGAGTCCATCGGAACGTGTGGGGCCGGTAAGTATAGTTGTACCGCCGGCATCGCGGACGCGACCGCCGGCGTCGACGCCGACGCCCCGCTCCCGATATTCCTCTACCACATCTCCGCGACGGTCGGCGAGCCGATCGATCACGACGTCGTCGCCGACGTCGCCGACGTCGCCGAACGCGACTCGGTCGTCGGGATCAAGGACACGAGCGGCGACCTCACCGCCCTCGACGCCGTCATCCGCGGGACCCCGGACTCGTTTACCGTGTTCCAGGGGCTCGACGCGCAGCTGTATCCGAGCACCTCGCTCGGCGTCGACGGGGGAATACACGCCCTCTCGCAGGTGATACCGGAAGTGTTTGTCGTGCTGGGCGAGGCGATCCGCGCCGGCGACGACGACCGCGCGCTACGGCTTCACCGGGAGGGGATCGCCCCCCTGTTCGAGCGGTGTGCCAACCACGGGTTCGCGCCCGCCACGAAGGTCGGGGCCGCCCACCGCGGGTTCGTGCCGAATCCCGCCGTCCGCCCGCCGCTGACGCTCCCCGACGGGGAGGCCCGTGAGGCGATCGCGGCCGACGTCGACGCGGCGCTGGACGCGGTCTGAGGGTGGACTGGTGTTTCGACGCGGGAGGGGCAGTACCCACCGACCGGCATTTAGTCCGGGCTCTCGACCGGCGTCCCGTCCGGCCGTTTCCGTCCCTCGGAGTCGTGGACGACGACCCCGTCGACGCCCGCGGGCTCGTAGGTGTCGCGGACCGCGATTGCCTCCTCGAGTTCTCGGATGGCCCGCCGTTTGAGCGCCGCGGCCAACTCCTCGGCCTCGACTCGGGAGATGTCGCGGCCGAGCCCCTCGCACTCGTGGGCCCGCACGAGCCCCTCGGCGTCGACCGCCTCGCCCATCGGTTGGCTCGTTCCGCCGAGCGCAACGCTGAACGGGTAGGTCCGACAGATCAGCGGCCGGGCGTCGTGGACGGTACACGCCCCCTGCCCGTCCGACTCCTCGTAGAACGTACAGTCGCCACAGTCGTCGGTCCCGAGCGCCCACTCGAACGTCTCGCCGGTGACGCCGTCGCCATCGTTCCCGCCCTCCGCCTCGCCAGTTAACCCGAACGGCATCGGGCGGGCGACGTCGCGCCAGTCGTACGCCTCCCCGAACGTCGCCTCGGCGGCCGACCGGAGTTCGCGCACCTCGTCCGGGAAGACGGTCGCCGTGTGCGGCTCGCGGCCGCCGCTCTCGTCCTCGGGACCCGGCCCGTCGGCTTCGGTCTCCGATCCATCGCCATCGGCGTCCACCTCCTCGTCGCCGTCGTCGAGCGGGTCCCCCGTACAGCACCCGCCACAGCGCGTGCACTCGAAGCCGATCGCCTCGATCGAGTCGGCCA
Organism: Halorubrum sp.; assembly: GCA_028275105.1. GTDB lineage: Archaea > Halobacteriota > Halobacteria > Halobacteriales > Haloferacaceae > Halorubrum. Next base: position 1,616 of record JAQCNI010000033.1, on the reverse strand, counting down.
ACGCCCCGACATCGAGGTCGCGGGCGCGGTCGAGTTCGGCTTCGAGCGAGTCCATGCCCGGGGATTGCGTCGCGATCGGGTTAACGCCGTTCCTTCCGACGGTGGGGTGGTTCACTGTCGGGTATCGGTTCGCAGTCGCCCGGCGACCGCCGACCTCCGGCCGCCGATCGGGGGCGAAGGAGCGAAGTGCGACCGGCGCGTATCCACGGGGCGTGAGAGAGTACGAACGGAAGGGACTCCTCGAACGCGTCAACCGCGAGGCGGCCACGGTCGGCGCGGAGATCCCCGAGCGGATCGAGATTCAGGGCGAGCGGATCGACCTCCGGTCGTTCGTCTTCGAGATCGAGCGGCGCGACTCAGTGCCGGCCGGCGAGCGCGACCGCGTCGAGCGGGCGAAACGGAACCTCCGGCGGGAGCGGCTCGAACGGCTCGAACGCATCGAGGAAAACGAGGTGAGCTACGCCGAGGGCGAGGAGCTTGCCGCGTCGATCATCGGGATCGACCGCGCGCTGGAGGCGTTGGAGGGGCTGAACGCGCCCGATCCGGAGACGGAGGCGGAGCGACAGGAGACGGCCGACCGCAAGCGCTGGATGAACTTCCTGAAGAAGGCACTCGGCCGCGAGGGGTCAGGTTCGGGGTCGCGGACCCGGTTCTGACCGGTGACGGTTTAATCGGGATCGACTCGATGCGGGCCGGCCCGACCGGTCGCGCCGATTCCCCGCTCAGCTACCGGTGAAGTCGATCCGTGAGCCGCTGGTGTCGCCGGCGCGTTCGGCGGGGCCGTGGCGGACGAACTCGTAGGCGTCGTCGTCGAGGTACACCGCGCCGTCCGCGACGGCGACGGCGACGGTCTCCAGCACCGCGCCCTCACACGGTCCGAAGTTACAGTAGCCCGTTTTCGCCTCGAACGTCGCGCCGTGCTTCTGACAGAACACCTCGCCGTTCCGGACGAACGCGCCGTCGTCCTTGTCGAGGCGAGTGTCGGTCCAGTGTTGACAGTAGTTGCGGAACGCCGAGACGCCGTCGGGGAACCGGATCAGGATCGCCTCGGCCTCCGGGTTGCCGTCGCCGTCCTCGCCAGTGTCGCCCTCGCTCCCGTCGATCGCGTCCGGGTCGACCGGGCGGAGCGTCACGAGCAGCGTGCTGTCCTCCGGGACCTCCTCGAGGGCCGCGATCCGACGGTCCGCGTCCATACCGATCCGTGGCCTGCGGTCGGTTTCAACGTTCCGCGTTCACGAGGCTCTTACCTAATTTGGCGAAACAACTGTTCAGTATGTGATATGGGCGAATGCTGACTGCTGAATATAACGCGCGAGTCTTGCACGGGAGCATCCCAGCAGACCGAGCAGAGCAGCCATCAAATATACTACTCTGGCGACACAGTCGTCTCTCAGCCTTCCCCCCTTTTTTTGATAGTGGCAAAGACGTATATACACTAAAACGATAGAAAAGGTGTGAATCAAATTAACGTGGCTGACGTAGCGGACCAGTTGGCTGAGGACGGAGAAATGGAAACCGAACTGATGCGTGAGGTCTCGTTCAGTCTCCAAGTGATGCGGTTCGAGCCGGGTGACGAGGATCCGATGCATGCTCACGCTGAAGAGGAAATTTACCTC
>JAQCNI010000029.1 GCA_028275105.1 Halorubrum sp. | reverse complement strand
GACACCAGCGAGGTGTTCGGGTGTTAATTCCAGCTAACCCCACTCGGGGAAGGCCGAGGGGAATTAAATTCGCCTGCGTCCGTCCGCCCGTTTCTGGGCGACACGGGCAAAACGGTGAAGCCTCGGGGCTTGTCCCCGAGGTACTTCACCGGAACCGCTCCTGGAGGCTTACTTTCACGATCGACTTCGCGATGGCCGCGCCGCCCTCGATCGGGTCGAGTTTCGTCTCGCCGAGTCGCTCGGCGTACCGTATCGGGCGTTCGCGGACGTCATAGCCGCGCATCAGCGGGCGGATCAGCAGTTCGGCCGAGAGCCCGGTGTTCTCGGTCCACTCGATTGCCTCAACGACCTCGCGGCGGTACGCGCGCATTCCCGTCGTGGTGTCGTGGACGCGCTTACGCAGCAGCAGGCTCGCGGCGGCCGCGAACGCGTGGTTGCCGAACCGGTTGAACGCCGGCATCGCGTCCGCGCCGTGGGAGAGCCGGTCGCCGCTGACGACGTCGGCGCCGTCGTTTATCCCCGCGAGAAACGCCGGCAGCGCCTCCATCGGGTAGGTGTCGTCGCAGTCGGTCGTTATCACCACGGGGCGGTCGGGCGCGAGGACCGCCTCGCGGACGGCGACGCCGTACCCCTGCGGCTCCTGTTCGATGACGCGCGCGCCGTGCTCCCGAGCGATCTCGGGCGTCTCGTCCGAGGAGCCGTCGACGCAGACGACCGCCGCCCGGCCGTCGGTGACGTCGTCGATGTCTGAGAGGACGGTCCCGATGGCGGCCGCCTCGTCGTACGTCCCCATCACGACGCTGACGTCGTCGAAGGTGTACCGATCGTCGCCGACGGCGGTACCGGTCGCGTCGGCGGCAGTCGCGTCGGCGGCAGTCGCGTCGGCATCGGTCGCGGGCGACGTGAATGACGTGCTCATTACCTCCCAAGTGTGGCCACGCGTACTTTAGCTTTTAGGTTAGCCTAAAATCGTGTGAGAGCCACGAATCGACGTCGTCGCCGACGCGGAGCGCGAGCGCCGCGATGGTCAGCGTGGGGTTGACCGCGCCGCCGGTGGGGAAGACGCTGCTGGAGGCGATCCAGCAGTTGTCGAGGTCGTGAGTCCGGCAGGCGGGGTCGACGACGCCGTCCGCGGGGGTCGCGCTCATCCGGGTCGTCCCCATGTGGTGATAGGCGGGCCCCGTAGCGTCCGGGCCGGCCACCCACGTGACCTCCGCGCCGAGCTCCTCGAGGACCGCCAGCTGGATCTCGTTCGCGCGCTCGATCGTGCGGAGCGCGCGGTCGTCGACGTTCCAGTGGACGTCCGGCACCGGGTCGCCGTGGTCGTCGGTGCGCTCGGGATCGAGCCCCACGTAGCTGTCCGATCGAGGGAGCTGCTCGACGAGGCCGCCCATCGCGACGTGGGTACCGTAGCCGTCACGCAGGCGGTCGAGCAGGTCGTTCCCCCAGTCGTCGCCGGAGAGGGCCATCTCGACCGGCGAGGGACCGGCGTCGTTGAGGAACTCGAGTTTGAACGGGGCGAACTCCGCGTCGGCATCATCGTAGAACCCGTGGCACTCGCTGGTGAGAAAGCCGACGTGGTTCTGGCGGGTCGGCTCGTCGAGGACGCCGCCCGCACCGGCGAACAGGTGGTCCATGAAGCATCGCCCGACCAACCCGCTGGAGTTCGCGAGCCCGTCGGGGTGCGCCGCCGACTCGGAGAGCAGGAGGAGCCGCGGGGTCTCGACCCCGCCGCAGGCGACGACGAAGGCGTCGGCCGTCTGCCGATGTTCCTCGCCGTCGGGGGTCGTGTAAACAGCGGCCGTCACCCGGTCGGCGTCGTGGGCGAGCCGCCGGACCGACGCGCGGTCGATCACGGTCGCGCCCTTCGAGGCCGCGCGGTCGACGTGGACGGTCGCGTCGTACTTCGCGCCCGAGGGGCACACCGGCTGGCAGGTGCCGTAGCCGACGCAGGCGCTCCGGCCGTCGTACGGCTCCGAGTTGCGCGCGTTCGGGACCGAGTGCATGTCGATCCCGAGTTCTTCGCAGGCGTCGGCGAACAGCGAGTCGCTGTAGGACGGCGCGAACGCCGGCATCGGGTACGGCTCCTCTCGTGGCGGCACGTACGGGTTGTCGGACGCGCCGGCGACGCCGAGTTCGCGCTCGGCCGCGGCGTAGTACCGGCGGAGGTCCCCGTAGTCGATCGGCCAGTCGGGGCCGACCCCGCGCGCGGTTCCCGAGGCGAAGTCGTCCGCGTGGAGCCGCATCACCAGTCCCTGCCAGTGGAGCGTCGATCCCCCGATCCCCTTGACTCGGGCGTGGTTGAGCGGGTAGAACCGCTCGCCGGAGTTGGTGTGGGCGTCGCGGTCGCCCCCGACGTCCCAAACGTCCGGGGGGGCGGACGACGGTCGTATCGCCCGCTCCTGGCGCGCGAGCCGGTCGGCGGGGTCGAACCGGGGGCCGGCGTCGAGGACGACGACCTCGTGGTCGGCGGCGAGCCGATCTGCGACGAGTGCGCCGGCCGGGCCCGCGCCGACGACACAGACGTCCGCGGTCGCGATCGGGGTACGATCGACGTCGCGTCCGGTGGCCGTCACGCCCGGATCATCCGGGACCGCCTCGGTCTCCGCCCCGGTCATCGCGGTCCACGCCGGTAACTTTCGGTTCCGCCGGGGTGCCCCCGTGGATTCTCGATCCCGACCAGCTCGCCGCCGGTCGGGGAGCCGTACAGCGCCAGCAGGAGCTCGTTGACGACGTAGTAGCGCACCTGCTCGGCGGTCGTGCCGTCAGGGTCCTCCTCGGCCGTGTCGGCGCCGGTCTCCCGGAGGAGGGCGTCGCGGTCGGCGGGCGATAGGTCGGCAACCGGCGCGCCGTACCACGACCGGGCGAGGTCATCGAGGTCGGCGACCGCCCCGCGGACCCCCATCGCGTGGGACGAGCCGTCGAGTCGGCCGTCGAGGAACCGGTCGACGAACGGCTCCACGCCCGACACCTCGTCGGGATAGACGACCCGCGCGACCGCCGTCATCGACGAGCGGACCGTCGTCTCGGCCGCGACGGCCGCGGTGGACGCCTCGTCAGTGGCGGATCCATTGCCGGAATCGTCGCCCGTGTTGGGAATCCGGCGGTCGCTCGCACGGCGAACGCCGAGGGCGGCGCCGCCGGTCGCCCCGACGGCAGCCAGCGCGGCCACGGCATCCCGCCTCGTCAACTCCATACAATGTTTAGGCTGCCCTAAATCCTTATACTCGTCGGAGTGGAACCGTGCGCCCGTGGATCCGGGCGACGGACGGCACCGAACGGCGAACGGCACGGCCAGGTGGCTGACGGCGGTGGATCGGACGACGACGATGACGAGCCGGCAGCCGGTGGCGACGGAGATCCGGATCGGAACGCCTAACGGCGCCAACGCCGTTCAATTCGACGACTCCGACGGACCGCCGAACCATGGGTAGGATACACGGGATCATCGACCGGATGACCGACGATGACGGACGGCTACCGGCGGCGCTAACGCTGCTGTCGGCGGCGATCGCCGCGGCGCTGGTGTTTCCGCTGGGGTGGCTGGTGATCGAAGCCGTGACCGTCGACCCGGAGCGGGCGCGCGAACTGCTGTTCAGCCGTGGGACCGCCGAGGTCATGGCCAACAGCCTGCTGTTGATGGCGGGGGTGACGGCCGGCTCGATTGCGGTCGGCGTGCCCCTGGCGTACCTGACGGTGCGCACCGACCTCCCGTTCCGTCGGTTCTGGTCGGTCGCCGTCGCCCTCCCGCTCGTCGTCCCGAGCTACGTGGGCGCGTTCGCGTTCGTCTCCGCGTTCGGTCCCCGCGGGGAGTTCCACGCGTTGCTCGCGCCGCTCGGCGTCGACCGACTTCCGGAGGTGTACGGCCTTCCGGGATCGGTGTTCGTCATCACGCTGTACACGTACCCGTACGTCTACCTGACGACCCGGGCCGCGCTTCTCTCGTTCGACACGACGCTGATCGAGGCGGCCCGGACGCTGAACCACGGGCGGTTCGAGGCGTTCCGGCGGGTGACGCTGCCGCAGATTCGGCCGGCAATCGCGGCCGGATCGCTGTTAACCGCACTGTACGCGGTGTCGGACTTCGGCACGCCGTCGATCATGCGGCTTCCCGTGTTCACCCGACAGATCTACGTCGAGTACAACGCGTTCGGCCGGGACTACGCCGCGCTGTTGTCGCTCCAACTGCTCGGGATCGTGCTCGTCGTGCTCGCGCTGGAGTGGCTGATCCGGTCGGACCGGAACGTCGAGGGGGACGACGCGGGCAACACCGACCGGCGGATCGGTCTCGGGCGGTGGCGGTGGCCGGCGACGCTCGTGCCCGCGGGGGTCGCCGTGACAGCGCTCGCGGTCCCCGTCTGGATCCTCCTGTTGTGGCTCGTCCGGTCGGACGCCGGCCGGCGCCCCTCGATGGCGTTCGAGTGGATCCAGGTCGTCAACTCGGTATCGGTGTCGGCCGCGGCCGCGCTCGTCGCCGCGCTGGCGGCGCTCCCCATCGCGTACTTCGCCGCCAGCCACGAGTCGCCGCTGGCGACGGTGTTCGAGCGTGCCACCTACGTCGGGTTCGCCGTCCCCGGGATCGTGTTGGCGCTCGCGCTCGTGTACTTCGGGTCGGGGTACCTCCCGTGGATCTACCAGACGCTCCCGCTTTTGGTGTTCGCGTACGTCGTCCGGTTCCTGCCGCAGGTCGTCGGGTCGAGCCGGACCGCGATCGTGGGGGTGGACACGCAGTTAGTCGAGGCGAGCCGGACGCTCGGCGAGTCGCCGATGGGCGCGTTCCGGCGTGTGACGTTCCCGCTCACCCGCTCGGGCATCGTCGCCGGCGCGGCCCTCGTGTTCCTCACGACGATGAAGGAGCTCCCCGTCACCCTCATCCTCCGACCCTCGGGCTTCGAGACGATCGTCACGCAGATCTGGCGCGCCCAGGAGACCGCGCTGTATCAGTACGCCGTCGTCCCGACGCTCATCCTGCTCGTCGTCTCCGGGCTCTCGATGGTCGTACTCCTCTCACAGGAGGGCGGCGAGGAGGGGCTCTGAGGGGGTTGGAGGAGGCTCGAGCCGTTCCCTGCCGGTTCCCTTCTCCCAGGGTCGTAGTACGCTCGGCCCCCTCGACGTCGTTGTTCCGACGTGGTGCGTCGCGACCGATTATTCGACCGCCGATCTGCCGCGTGGTGGCGCGCTCCGGTGAGCGCCCGACGGGCGCGAACCCGAGCGCGAGCGACGAGGCTGGGGAGGCGTGAGGTGCGGGGCCGTGCGGGTCGGGGTGGGGCTCAAAGGGGCAGCCGCGAGGGCGATGCGTGACGACGCAAGCACCACAGTGAGCGAGTGAAACGAGCGAACGAGGAGCGCAGCGAGTCACGCGAGCCGTGCGAGGGCGACTGAAGGGAGCCCTCGACTGGCGAACGGCGAAGCCGTGAGCCGTCGCGGCTGGGGCTTTGGCGGTCATCACCGCGCTAGCAACAACGTCGCACGGAGCAGCTGGGGCTTTGTGGGTGTTCTCTGCG
>JAQCNI010000009.1 GCA_028275105.1 Halorubrum sp. | reverse complement strand
CCAGCGCCTCGTCGCGCTCGGTCGTCGCGCCGCAGTCGTCGTTCTGACACACCATCTCCCCGTCGCGAGAGACCATCATCGAGCCGCAGTCGTCACAGAACTGCATATGCGTGGGGGACAGGGGATCGAGCGGTATAGGTCCGGTGGGTGCGGTCGCGGTCTCACCCCGACCCCGCACGGATCTCGGCAGGACACCCCGTCGCTCCGAGTCGCGTAACTGTCAAGTGACATGACACAGTTGACTACTGTACTGTGTGGTCGCGCGCTCGGGTCCGTCTGGTCTTCGTCGCCCTGGCGGTCGCCCTCGTCGGGACCGCGGTCCTAGTCTCCCCGGTCGGCGGCGCGGTGCTCGCCGTCGAGGATCGAGCGGCGCTCGATACTGGAGCCGTCGGTGCGTCGCCACAGACCGATCCGCCACCGGTCCCCGAGTACAACATCGAGACGATCGCCTACTGCGAGCAGGTTCGGGACACGGACGGCGACGGTAACGCGGACTGTCTCGGACGCGGCGAGGCGTTCGAGACCGGCTCGACGATACACCCGTACGTCGTTCTCACGAACGTCAGCGAGAGCCACGAGGTGCGGTGGCACGTCGATACGCCGTCGGGCCAGTACACGCTCTCGGAGACCGTCGAACCCGGCGACACCGCCGTCTCCTACAGTTCGATTGGCGGTGTAGAAAGCGGGGAGATGGAAATTCGGGTGTCGATCGACGGTCGCGACAGATCCCTAGACAGCCTCTACGTCGGCGAACCGCCGACGGCGACGTTCACGGCCACGCCGGCGACGCCGGAGCCGGGCGACACAGTCCGGTTCGACGCATCGAACTCGTCCGGCGAGAGCGTGAACCTCGACTACGCTTGGGACCTCAACGGGGACGGCACGACCGACGCGACCGGAGAGCGCGTGACGACCTCGTTCTCGGATGGTGGACATCACCGGAACGTCACGCTCAGCGTGACCGACAGGTACGAGCTCTCCGACAGTGTGTCCGAACTCGTGTACGTCAATATCCCTCCGGTCGCGAACTTCACGGCGTCGTCCGACCGCCTACAACAGGGGCGCTCCGTTCAGTTCGACGCGTCGGGGCGCGATCCGGACGGGCAGATCGAGACGTTCGAGTGGCGGCTCGGCTCGAACCGGACCGTCGACGCGAGCGGTCAGACGGTCGAGACGATCCCGACCGACAGCGGCCGGTTCCGCGTCTCGCTCACCGCCGTCGACGACATGGGCGCGAACGCGACCGTCACGAAGACGTTCGACGTGCGGGCCGACTCGGACGGCGACGGGCTGGTCGACGAACGGGAGCGCGAACTCGGGACGGACCCGACCGCCGCGGACACCGACGGCGACGGGCTCCACGACGGCCGCGAGGTCGAGCTGGGAGCCGACCCGACCGCCGCGGACACCGACGGCGACGGACTCAGCGACGGCCGCGAGGTCGAGCTGGGAGCCGACCCGACCATGACGGACACGGACGGGGACGGCGTCGACGACGCCCGCGAGGTCGAACTCGGAACGGATCCGGCAGCGGCGGACACGGACGGTGACGGGCTCGATGACGCCCGCGAGGTCGAGCTCGGAACGGATCCGACCGCCGCGGACACCGACGGCGACGGACTCGGAGACAGACGTGAGGTCGAGCTCGGAACGGACCCGACCGCCGCGGACACCGACGGCGACGGTCTCGACGACGGCCGCGAGGTCGAGCTGGGAGCCGACCCGACCGCCGCCGACACGGACGGAGACGGGATCGAGGATACCCGCGAGGTCGAACTCGGAACGGACCCAGCGGCCGCCGACACGGATGACGACGGCCTTGACGACGCCCGCGAGGTCGAACTCGGAACGGATCCGACGGCCGCCGACACGGACGGTGACGGCCTCGACGACGGCCGGGAGGTTCGGCGCGGGCTTGATCCGCTCGACGCCGACATGGACGACGACGGCGTCGTCGACGGGGCGGAGCTCGAACAGGGCAGCAGTCCGCGTGAGTCCGACACGGACAGCGACCTGTTCCCCGACCGGATCGACCCGTTCCCGTCGCTGGTCTGGGTCCCGCTCGGGCTGATTCAGCTCCTCGCGACCGTCGCGTTGTACGCCGGTGCGATCCGATTCAGGTGAGTCGCGGGCGACGGCTCAGGGATGCCAGTGGCCGCGAAGGACCCAGACGCCGACCGCGACCCAGAAGCCGGACACGTGGGCCGCGGCGCCGGCGAGGACGACGACGATCTCGAGGCTCGGGGTCGCGTAGCCGTACAGTTCCGCGCCGGTGACGCACGCGGCGAACCCGAGGAGCGTCGGTACCCTGTAGTCGTTGCTGAGCGGTCGGACGCGCCACCAGACCCCGAGCGATGTCACGCCGACCGCGACGAGCGTGTACGCTAGTCCGAACGTCACGGTCTGTCCCGTCGCGGAAGCGACTCCGGAGCGATAGACGAAGAGACCGGCACCGGAGAGGAGGACGGAGAACACCGCTGCGAGGTGGGAGACGCGCGTCCGGAGGTGACCACCTCCCGGAAGCGATCGCTGCTGGAACGCGTGTGCGACTTTCCGGTAGAAGTGGGCGGCCGCCGCGCCCTCCGTAGCGTGAAAGAGGAGGTAGAGGTACGCCGCGTAGATGTCGTACGATCCTCTGAGGACCGCGATCGACGTGAGCCAGTATCCCGCGCCGAGGAGCGTCCCGCCGACCAGGAGCGCGCGGCGGCTCGTCACCCCTCGGAGCGCTCTCGCGACGCCACCGGCCAAGAGGACGCCGAGCCCGATCATCATCAGTCGGACCGGAAGCGCTCCCGTGTCGGGCGCCAGGAACCAGTCGAGGACGATTCCGATCACGGCGCGTCCCACACGACCTCGCGGAAGAGATTAAAACAGACGGCCAGCGGGAGCAACGCGGCGAGAGCCGTCCCGAACAGCCGGGTCCAGCGGAGGTACGTGCTTGACCAGCCGTACCAGACCATCGCCCCGAGACAGCAGACGACGAGCGCGCTGGCCCGCGGGCTCAGCCCGACGGACCGAGAGAGGCGGTCGCTGAACACGATCCCGACACCGACGAACAGGCAGAAAACACCGTAACGGAGGAGGGCGGCGCTGCTCCCGTCGAGGAGCGGCTCAGTCATGGTCGCGCGTTTCGGAACCGCCGTGCCGGCCGCCGCCGGTGCCGGCCGAGCGCACGGTGGGACACCGACATTTACTCATCCCGGCGGATCGACGTCGATCCGCTGTCGGTCGAGCCGGAAGTCACGCCGCTGTCTGCGGGTTCTGACGCTGTTCCACTGTCGGTCGCTCCGGTGTCGGTAGTCACCCTGTCGTCGGTCAAATCGGCGTTTGGACGGTCGTTCGAGGCTGTCGCTTCGCTCGCCTCAATGTTCTCGATGTCGCCCTCGATGGGGTTCTCGGCGGAACACCACGGGCAGACGACGGGGTTCGTGTTCCCGTCCCAACAGGCGATGTTGTCGCAGTCCGCACAGACGAACAGACCGGTGTTCGAACAGTGCGGGCAACCCTCGTATTCCGGCGGGAACTCGAATGGACCGGACACCTGTGCGGTGGCGGACGACCCGCCGCCTCCGTCGCCGCCGGTCGGGACCGACGTGCTCGTCGCCGCCCACGCGTTGCCCCGCCGCTCGAATCGGATCGTGAACGGGTCTTCCGAGTACATACACCGTGCCGAGGCGCGGACGACGTCCGAGGAGGCGTCGCCCGCGTCCGTCTGGCCGGTCCCCTCGTCGCTGATCTCCTCGACGATATCCGCGGCCGTGTCGATGAGTCCCATCGTGTAGCTCATCCGTACAATCGCATTTAGAAGTTACTCCGGCTCGGAAGTCGGATCGGCGAGCATCAGGCGGGCCAGCGTAGCGAACCCGAAGCGGACGCGGGGTTTCGCGGCATCACTCCTCGGCGGCCCTTCTGTCGCGGTAGGTCTCGCGATACGCGCGCGACGCCCGGATCTCGTCCAATCGTCGGACCGTTTCCAGCGAGACCTGCTCCGCTCGCTGCCGGAGTTGCTCTCGGAGTTCGTCGCTCACGGGGCCGTCGAGTCGTTCGCACGCCTCCTCGAACGCCTCCTCGGTCACCCGGCGCGTCACCGCCTCGACCTCCTCGTCGTCGACGCGACTCACGTCGACGTTCCGGGCCACCTCGTTCTCGGGACCCCGCTCGTCTCCGCCGGTCACGAGCCCGCTCACGCGATCGATAAACCGGCCGCCCTCCGGTTCGCCCTCGTCCACGAGGCCAACGCTCGGGTTGACGGCGTCCGCGAGCGTCTCGGCGGCGCGCCGCTGAACGACGGCTTCGAACGCGTTGAGGGTCGTCCAGTAGTCGTCGACGAACGCCGTCCACAGGTCCCAGTAGAACTCGACCTTGGCCTCGTCGAGGCCGGTCGCCCGCTTCGCGTCGAAGCGCTCGCGGAACGCCTCGGGCGACATCCCGAACTCGTCTCTATCCGTCGCCTGCTTGAACGTCGGACGGAGGTGCTCGCTGTGGCTCTCGATCAACTCGTTCAGCTCCTCCTCGTACGTGGGGAGGTCCTCCCAACTCAGCGTCCCGTCCGCCGCGGCCGCTTGGATGGTCCCGACGAGCTCCGTGACGTCGTACGGCTCCCCCGACCCGCCGCCGACAGCGTCGAAGTGATATGGGTCGCCCTCGTCGTCTACCCGCGAGACGAACCGGAAATTCGAGAGGGTCCCGTTGACCAGTCGTGCCATCCTGTCGACCCCGTCGATCGGTACTTTGAACGGATCAGTCCCCCGGCGATACTGTTCCCAGAACTGCGCGACGAACGCAACGTCGTCGTCGGAGAGCGTTCCGGTTCGCTTCGAGGGCGCCGGGCCTTCCCCCGGACGCTCACCGCGGCCGGTCTCGTCGGCCTTGGAGGAGTTCTCGGCCGGGTCGGCGGGGGAGACCTCCGGTTGACTGTCGTCCCTGTCGTGTTCCGCCGACCGGTTCGGCACGTCGCCGTCGCTGCCCTCGTCGGTGCGGCCGTGCTCGTCGGTGCGATCGGGCTCGTCGGCGCCCAGTGCCGCACCCCCGGTCGGCGATCGGTCTGACTTGGACGACTCCGATCGGCCCGTTTCGGGCTTCGCGCGACGATCCCCCTCTGAGCCGTCGGCGGTACCCCCCGCGACATCGCCGTCGACGCGGACCGATACGGTGACGGTCGGTTCGACGGACTGGTCCTTCTCCGTGATCTGTTGACTCCGCTCGAACAGCTCGTTCACCAGGTCCTTGATCGAGACATCGCGGAGGTTACCGAGCGGCGTCGCGTACAGGTCGAAGAAGCACTCGCCCGATCTGACCGAGTCCCACTCGACGAGCCGGCCGAAGACGAACGTCCGGTCGTCGACCCCCTCGAAGAAGTACCCCTCTTTGCGGTACAGCGCCATATCGGCGCCGTCGACGAGGTCGACGATCGCCTGTTCTGCGGCGTCGCTTCGCCCGAGTTTCGTCCCCGCGTGATGCCCCTGGAAGTCGTACAGTCCGTGCCGAAACTCGATGTCCTGATACATGGTTTGTTACGTGGTATTCTTGAGCCAGCGGCCGACGTTTTCGAATCCTTTGAGGACAACTTTCCCCTGTGAGTGTTCGATCTCGTCCCGGTTCCCCTCCGGAACGGAGACGCCGAACAGGTCCATGCTTTTGTCCCGCGCCTCGCTGACGAGTTCGAGGACGTCGTCGCCTTTGTTCCCCGGGACCTGTCGATCGATTTCCTTGACCAGGTCGTCGTCGAAGTACCGCGTGTTGACGCTCCCCCGTCCGAGGAGACTGATCGTGTAGTCAGTAGGGTCGTAGTCCAGCATGTCCGTCGCGGTGAACAGCAACAGACCCGTCTTGTCGTCGGCGTCGGCCAGTCGCAACAGCTCGGCGTCGATGATGCCGTCGATGTCGTCGTGGAACATCTTCTTGTAGAGGTTATAGAGGAATATCACCCGGTCGCTCCGGAGGTAGTGGTACAGGTACGCCCACTCCCACTCCTCGGTGTTTATCGCCTTCGTGTCGTCGTTTATCCGCTCTCTGATGGCCCCGCGCTGCGGCTTGATTCCGGTCGACTGGTACTTCTCGCGGACCTCGGCTTCGTCGTAGTTGTCGTTTCGAAGCCGCTGTACCGCGGCCTCCTGTGCCTCTCCGGGAATGTCCATCGCCGCGACAGTGATCGTCTTCGCCATCGACTGGTCGGCGTTGAGATTGAACTCGACGATGTAGGTGTCGCGGCGGTCGGTCTGTGCGGGGTACCGGTAGGAGCCCCGCATACGTTCGACGATCTCATCTTCGAACTCCGCCTCGTCGCCGTAGGTCACGCTGTAGTTCCCGACGAGATCGTCCGTCGAGACCACGTTGCTGATTACGTCTCGCCAGGAACTCGATCCGACGGCGTTCGACCGTTTCGACTGTTTTATTTTGATCGCCATGGCGCCGAGGAAGGTCGACTTCCCGCCGCGTTGACCCGCCATCAACATCACCTCGTCGGGGTTCTCGCTCACAGTCCCCACCCCTGCGAGCCCGCGCTACCCGACGTCGCCTTCCGGTACTCCGTCCGGAGAGCATTCAGTAGCAACCCGACCATGACCGTCGTGAACACGGGCGGTAATATAAATAGGAGGTCGTCGGTCTCCAGGTACGCTCGGCCCATTATCCAGACGGTGTAGGCGTACATCTCGGCGATGAGGAACGCGACGGCTCCCAAGAAGTGGGTGCTCTTCCCCGTGAAGAATCGGAAGTAGGCGACGCTCCCGAACAGGACGGTCGCGCCGATCATCCCGTTTAGGAGGATTCGAACCGGCGAGACGGCTACGGTGATAGAGACAGCGAGGAAGAAGAATATCGCCGTCGCGCGTCCCTGCGGCGTGTCCGCTTGGAGGAACAGGATCGGCATCGTCCCGATGAGCACGTGCGCGATGGAGTACTGTAACTCGATGAGATCGGCGGAGAAGATCGTGGGAAGCATACCGCGGTAGATTGTCGTGCTCACGCCGATGAGAGCGCCGAAGACGACGATGAGCCCCACGTTGATCAACTCGTCTTTGTTCATACAGTTTCGTCGTAACCTCCGAACATAATGCTTTGCCACGTCTCTCGGTCCGAGTCTCCGGAGGTGGTCCTACGATACAATCAAAAAACGAGGTAATACGGTACATTCTCGGAGACGAATCGTTTTACCTCGGAATCAGCGGCCTTCCCGAACTGTCGGTTTGATTTCCCGGAAGCCAGCGATGCGCCTCAACGGTGCTGTCACCGGCGGTCGTCGCGTGTTCCAGAGTCGAGGCTGTCCTCTTCGGCCACGGGCTCGTCGGCTGCTCGCCGTTCGGTCGCCGTCTCTCCCCGCGGGGACTCCGTTGGTTCGTCGCCGGTCGTTTCGCCGTTTTTGTCGGTTGTCTCGGTTTCGTCTGCGCCCGTTTCGCCGTTTTTGTCGGTCGTCTCGGTCTCGTCAGCGGTCTGCTCCTCTCGCTCAGTGGCAGCCGACTCGGATTCCTCCGCGGACCGCTCGTCCGTTGGCTCCGGGTCGCCCTTGCTGACGATGACGTCGGCCGTCTGTTCGACGAAGTCGCCGATGCGGTATCCCGGTTTACGGACCTCCAACACCGTGTCGTCGGGCTGTTCGGAGGGACGAGTATCCCAGACGGTGTGCTCTTCGAGGTCCTTCTCGTCGCCGGGCTCTGGCGTTATCGGCTCGACACCGAGTCGGCGCATGCCGGAGGTAAACTCCTTGAGGAGGTTCTCGACATCGGACGGGTCGAGGGTGGCGTCCGCCTGGGCCGTGTGCCAGAGGTTGTACCGAACGCTCATGATCCGCCCCAGGATCGATCGCGGCGAGAGGTCCCCGATTGGGTCCCCGTCGGTCTCCGCGCGGGTCGCGGGTGCCGCGTCGTCCGCGACGGACGTATCGAGGTCCGACAGGTCCGCTTCGGGACGCGCGAGTCTCGGCGCCGTTTCCGTCGGCGAATCGAGAGAGAGCGTCGCGTCGCCGTCCGCCGGGAGGGACGGGGCGACATCGATACCACCCGCCTCCTCGGAGCGGACCGTCACGGACAGCGTGACGCTCCCCTCACCGGCCTGCCGCGGCGGGATGCCGGCTATCTCGTACGATCTCTCTGCCGTGACGTCGCCGGAACCGCGGTGTCTGCTCGCCACCGTCACTCGGCCCCGCGTCTGGTCGTCCCGCGTCGTTTTGAGTGTTACCTCCCGGGAACTGCCGACGGGGACGGATCCCGGCACGACCGTCTCGAAGGTCGTGCCCTCCTCGCTCGGGACGAGCACGCCGATGTCCCTGTCAAGGGTGTCCGACCGAATCGGCGACTCGCCGGTCTCGCGGAGTTGGTTGGCGAGCAGCGCCGCCCCCCGAACCGGGGCCGTCTCGCGCCCGCCGAGTTGCGGCTCGCTCAGCGGTCGGTCGAGGAAGCCGGAAACGGCGTTCGCCACCGGGATCGGGTCGACTCCCGCCCCGGCGACCAACACTCTGTCCACGTCCGACCGGCCGACGTCGGTGGTGTCGAAGAGGTCCCGGAGCCGCTCGATGACCGCCTTCTCGACGGGTTCGATCGCCTCGTACGCGTCAGACATGTCAACGTCGACGTCGACGCCCAGCGTGCGGCCGTCTACGCTCGTTAGACCGGGTACCTCGTCGGCCGCGATCGAACCGTCAGTGTCGTTCGTCACGGCCGTGAGCGCGTCCCCGGCCGCCTCTCGGAGGTGTTCGATCGAGCGCTCGTCGTAGGTCACCCGTCGGTTTTCCTCGCGGGCGGTCCGCTCGATGGCCCACTCCGCGAGCGCCTCGTCCATGGCGTCGCGGCCGATCCCAGCCTCGCCCACCCGCGAGACGACGCGATAGGTCGCCTCGTCGGGGTCAACTCGGACGAGCGCCGCGTCGAACCAGTGGGACCCGACGTCAACGACGACCAGCAGCTGCGGCTCCGAGATGGCCGGGAACTCCGCGGCGGCGACGGCGACCGGGGCCCTGACCACGGCCCCGACGTCGATCTCGGCCGCTTCGAGCGCACGGGACACGGCGGCGCGGTCCTCACTGTCGTAGACACCCGGAACCGAGACCACCGCGCTCGGAGGCAGTCCCTCGTCGGCGGCTTCGACACCGAGCGCTTCCAGCGCCGTCGGCGCGCTCTCCTGCCACCCGTCGGCCAGGTCGGCGAGCAGCGATTCGACCTCGAGTTCGAACCGAGCGGTGTCGCCCGAGAGGTACTCCGGTCGGCCGTCCCCGTACTGCGGGAGGACGGGTATCCGCCGGTTCGGCTCCGGATCGAGGCCTGGCGGGCGGGCGCGGACGCCGTCTTCGGTTGCGTGTAGCTCCGGGGGCGAGCGCGGCTCGCCGGTTGGTCCCGCGAGCAGCTCCGCCTCCCGCCCGTCGCTGAGCGCGCCGGCGATACCCGTCGCTCGAAAGTCGATCCCGAGTCCGATGGGAGTGGAGTTCGTGTCTGTCATGGAAACCGGTTGCGTGCGGGAAACGACCCCCGCGCAGTCGGTGAATCGCGACCGTCAGTCTCTCGTGACCGTGTCGGCGTGCTTCTGTTCGCTCCGCTGGATCTGGTCTTCGATCTCCTGTTCTGTGAGACCGATCTCCAGCGTCGTTTCGGCCGTCCGCCCGGTGTCGAGGTTCGTCGCCTCGGCGTGTAGTTTCCCCTCCTCGTCGACGGTGAACGTCACTTCGAACTCGGGGTCGGACCCCTCGTCGAGGTTCTTCAGTTCGAACTCGCCGAGCTTGTCGTTCTCCTCGGCGAGCGCCTTGCCACCCTCCAGAATCTCGATGG
The DNA here is from genome assembly GCA_028275105.1 of Halorubrum sp. Lineage (GTDB taxonomy): Archaea > Halobacteriota > Halobacteria > Halobacteriales > Haloferacaceae > Halorubrum. The sequence continues at coordinate 5,142 of JAQCNI010000009.1, read as the reverse complement.
TTATCTTCGGCGACTGCTTGTCGACCTTGCGGAACCCGCGTTTCGACTCGGAGGCCTCGACAGAGGTCTGCTCCGAGAGGATCATCTCGAACGTCTCCTTGTCGCTGTCGGGATCGACCGTCTTCAATCCGATGTCCCGCGGGAGGACGATCTTGCCGCTCGTGTCGCCGTCTCCGCCTCCTTCTCCCCCGTCACCGCCGCCTTGCGGTTCGAGTTCCGTCTGGAGGGCGGCACCCTCGGCGACGACGTAGTCTTGGTCGACTCCCTTCGACGGCTCCATGCCGAAGTAATCCTCAACGCGCTCCTGGATGTTCGGTATCCGTGTCGACCCGCCGACGAGCAGTAGTTCGTCCACGTCCTCCTTCGCGGCGTCGACCTTCTCGTGGTCGAACAGCGCGTCGACGTAGTCGAACGTCTCGTCGACGAGGTGTTCGGTCATCTCGTCGAACTCGTCCCGGGAGAGGTCGACGTTGAACGAGTCTCCCGGACCGACCATGATGGCAATGGACCCTGACTCGGTCTGTGAGAGGTTGTGTTTCAGACCGGTTACCTTCTCGTAGATGTCCGCCTTCAGCGCCCTGTTGTCCTCCGGATCCGAGTGTCCGGCGTCGATCATCTCGCCCCGGACGTGGTCGTACAGTTCGTCGTCGAAGTCCTCGCCGCCGAGCCGCTGGCCGCCCTTGACGCCCTCGACCTCGAACCCGCCGTCCGGCGTCACGTTCATTAGCGTCGCGTCGAACGTCCCCCCGCCCATGTCGTAGACGAACACGGTCCCCGCGTCGGTGTCACCGATCCCGTAGCGAAGACACGCGCTGGTCGGCTCGTTGAGGAGTTCGATGTCCGCCTCGTCGAAGCCCGCGATCTTGGCCGCGTTGACCGTTGCGTTCCGCTCTTTCGGCCCGAAGTACGCCGGGACGGTGACGACCATCTCCTCAACGTCCTCCCCCGCTGCCTCCTCGGCGTCCTCGACGAGTTTCTTGAGGATCTCCGCCGAGATCGCCTCAGGACCCCACTCCTCGCGGTCGATGTCGACGGCCCAGTCCTCGTCGCCCATGTGTCGCTTGACGCGCTGGACGGTCCGGTCTGGCGCCGTCATCCGGTTGTTCTTGGCGGTGGTGCCGACGATGACGCCGCCCTCGTCGGGGAACTGGACGACGGACGGCGTCTTACGATCGCCGCGCTCGTTCTCCAGAATCTCGGGATCGCCGTTCTCGTCGAGTCTGGCGACGACGCTGTTCGTCGTGCCGAGGTCTACTCCGATTTGCATGAGACGGACTGATATATATGCCAACCCACAATAATATTTAGGTGGCAGATCCCGACCTGATACTGGTTGAAATCCCGTTACGGCGTCACCCGAATCGTCTCGCTGTCGTAGCGGTCGAACTGGTCGTTGTCGGGACGCGCGTACACCTCGATGAACTGGGGCCTGTCGACGTCGAACTCGAAGGTGACCTCGCCGTTTCCATCCGTCTCCTTGCGCTGGTCGCGCTCGTCTTTCGCGTAGACGGTCGTGTCGGCCAGCGTGTTTCCGAGCTCGTCGACGACGCGGAACGTGACCGGGTCGCCGGCGGAGACCGACCGCGGGGCGTTGACGCTCTCTAAGAACAGCTCCTTCGTGCGCTGTTTGACGTTCACGTGCTCCGTGTGGCTCTCGTAGCTGGCGCGTTCGTCCGCTGGCTTCGACGCCGTGAGCCGTTTTCGCCCTTGGCCGTTGAACGTCACCGTCGCCCGACCGTCGCCGTCCGTCTCGGCAGAGGTTCCGTCCTCGGCCTCGACGGTCGCGCCCTCGACCGGACCGCCGCCGACTGAAATCACCTTCGCGACGACATCGTCGCCTGCCTCGATGTCGCGGCCGTCCTCGGTCGAGTCGTACTCCGAGATCCGCAGCTGCTCCGTGGTCCGCTCGACGTCGACGGAACACGACCCTTGGCCGAACACCGTCTGCTCGGTGTCGGACTTGGAGGCGACGACGGTCGTCTTCCCGAATGAGTCGAACGTCAGGCGCGCGACGCCGTCGCCGTCCGTCTCGGCGACGTCCCCGTCGAACGACCGGACGGTCGCGTGCTGGACGCCGTCCCCGCCCGCGGTGACCTCGAAGCGGACGGACTCGCCGACGACGGGCGAGTCGAGCGGTCGGATCTCCAGGTCGCTCGTCCGTTTCGTCACCTCGACCTCGGTGCGGTCGTCGGTGAAGGTGAGCCCCCCGGTGTCTCCCTTCGAGGCCGTCACGGTTCGCGTCCCGGGCGTGACGTCGCCGAACGAAAGGGTTACCTCCCCGTCGTCGTCGGTCGTCCCGCTTGTCGAGCCGACCGAGACGTTCACTCCGCGGACCGGCGAGCCGTCCTCGTCGATCACCTCGTCGATCACTTTGAACGTCCCCTGCGCGTCGACGGAGAGCCGGGTCGGCGACTGGTCGAAGCGTAGGTCGACCTGCCGCTGTTTCACCGAGACGGTCGCCTCGGCGTTCGAAAACTCCTTCGTCGACGTCGGCGGCTTGGACGCCTCGACGGTGAGCCCGCCGACGCGGTCAGCCGTCAGCGTCGCCTCGCCGTTCCCGTCGGTCGACGTCGAGGACCCGGCGTCGGTCGTGACCGTCACGTCTCTCTGAGGATTGCCGTTGGAGTCGACGACCCGGACTGCGAACTCCTCGTCCACTTCGACCGCGTCGGGACAGGCGGCGAAGGAGAGCGATTCGCTCTTGCGCTCGACCTCTACCTCCACCTCGCCGTCTTTGTACTCGTGGTCGGGGTCGGGATGTTGGTTCTTGCTCGCGACGATTGTGACAGTATCCGGGGAGTTGAATTGAAGCACCTCGGTACCGTCGTCGTCGGTCTTCCCGATCCGCTTATCGCCCTCCTCTGGTCGCTGTAACCCCACGCCGGCAACGCCGTCGTCAGTGTGATCGGTGACCCGGACGGTCACCTCCTCTCTGATCGAGACCGTGTCCGGGGTCGCGGAGACGAGGAGCGGTACGACCGTGGTGTCGCCAACCTCGACAGGACTGGGCCGTTTCTGGATCTCCTCGAACGCCTCGTTGATCGCCGTCCGGGCGTCGTGGTCGTCCGAGTACTTGTCCAGAAGGCTGCGGGCGCGGTTCTCCACCTCGTCTTCGGTCGCGCCGCGCGAGAGCCCCAGCACGTCGTACGGGTCGTTGGCGTTCAGGTCCTCCCCGGCCATCGATACGACTGTTCGGCGAGAGGTGGAATACCTTTTCGGTCCGATCAACTAGCTGAGGCGATCGACGAGACGCTGCCTCGGAGTCGTCATCAGTTCTCCTCGACGCGGACCTTGATTTCGTCGTCTCTGTACTCGTGGTCGGAATCGGAACGCCGTGTCTTGCTCGCGAGGATTGTGTGGATACCTGCCTCGTTGAATCGGACGGTATCGGTACCGTCGTCGCCGGTCTTCCCGACCCGCCGACGGTCTCCCGATCGCTGTAGTCCCACGTCGGAAATCCCGTTATCCGCGTGATCGGTAACCCGGACAGTCACCTCTTCACCGACCGAAATCGTGTCCGGCGTCACGGAGATGCGGAGCGGAACGACCGTGGTGTCGCCAACCTCGACGGGGCTGGGGCGTTTCTGGATCTCCTCGAACGCCTCGTTGATGGCCGCCCGAGCGGCGTATTCGTCCGGATACTCGTCCAACAGGCCGCGGACAAATTCTCGTACCTCGTCCTCAGTCGCTTCGCTTGAACTCTCCAGTGCGTCGTGTGAGTCGTCCGCGTCTTGGTCCTCCCCGGACGCCGAACGCGCTCTGACGGTGATTTCCACTTCGCCGTCTTTGTACTCGTGATCAGTATCGGGGTGCGGATTTTTGCCCGCGATGACGGTGTGGGTGCCTGGGTCGAAGAACCGAACAGTTCCCGCGCCGTCATCATCGGTCTTTCCGACTAGCCGGTGGTTTTTCGCTTGCTGTAGGTCTACTCCGGAAATTCCTTCACCCGTATGGTCGGTGACGCGGACCGTCACCTCCTCGCCGGCCGAAATCGTGTCCGGGGTCGCAGAGACGATGAGCGGCACGACCGTGGTGTCGCCAACTTCGACCGGACTTGGGCGCCGCTGGATCTCCTCGAATGCCGCATTGAGCGCCGTTCGGGCGTCGTGGTCGTCCGAGTACTCGTCTAACAGGTGACGGGCGCGGTCCTCCGCCTCACCGTCGGTCGCGTCTCGCGAGAGTCCAAGTACGTCGTACGGATCGTCGGCGTCGAGATCCGGATCCATACTGTTTGGTTGACACCTCCCGAAGTTAACGATTGCTCAAATTCACGTCGGGGAAACAACTATTGAAATCGACGACAGACGAACCCGATATGAGTCACCGACTGTCCTACACCCTTTCTCGCGAGGAGCTCCCGAGAGACGGCGGAGAGACGGCCTGTCAGCTCCAGATCCACCCGGACGACACGGGGCGCGGCGAGCTGCCGCTCCACGTCGTCTTCTGCGTCGATTCGAGCTACTCCATGCGCGGGGGTGACATCGAGGCCGCCAAGCAGGGCGTCGAATCGGCGGTCGAGCACCTCTCCGCTGACGACCAGTTCGGCGTCGTCGAGTTCGACGACGACGCTTCCATCGTCGCGGATCCCGTGGCGGGGAACCGGTACGGTAGGGTGCGTTCGTCCGTCGACGATATCAAGGCCGACGGTAACACCAACATCATGGACGGCCTCGAGAAGTCGCGCCAGCTTCTCGATAAGATGCGCGGCGGCGGGTTCCTCTCCAGCGGTTCGACCGACGCGGTCGAGTGGATCCTGCTCATCAGCGACGGCCAGCCGAACCGGACCAACGAGTCGGCATTCAAGCGTGCGCTTGACGGGCTTACAACGACGACGGCCGAGAAACACGGCGCCGCGGCGGCGGACCTGAGCGACGAGGGCATCACGATTCACACCGCTGGCGTCGGGAGCGGCTACGATCCGGATGTTAACGAGGCAATAAGCGACGCTTCCGGCGGGACGATGAAACACAAGAGCTCGGGTCGGGGTATCGGCGATTTCTTCGAGGGCCAGATCCGCGACGCCCGGAGCGTCGTCGCGACGAACCCGACGCTCACGCTCCGCCCGGACAACGGGGCGTCCATCGACAACGTGATGCAGGAGCTCCCGACGAAGATCAAGGACCCGAACATCGAGCGGCGTGG
>JAQCNI010000003.1 GCA_028275105.1 Halorubrum sp. | reverse complement strand
TCGGACACGATGCCGTACATGGAGATCAACGAGTCGAAGGTCGACGTCGCCCACGAGGCGACCGTCGGGAAGATCGGCGACGAGGACATCTTCTACCTCCAGTCGCGCGGCCTCGACGACGACGACGCCAAACAGATGATCGTCTCCGGGTTCATCGAGCCGATCACGGAAGAGCTGCCGATCGAGTACGCCGTCGAACTGAACCGACTCGTCGAACTGGAGATGGAGGGCTCGCTCGGATAACATGAGTGCGAAAACGATAGAGAGCCTCTCGGAGGACACGGTACGACGCATCGCCGAGGAACGCGACGAGCCCGACTGGCTCCTCGAGACCCGTCTGAACGCGTTGGACGCGCTGGAGACGGCCGAACTCCCGGACGTCATCCAGACCCCGGGCCGGCGCTGGACGGACCTCGAGGCGCTGGACTTCGAGGCCCTCGTCGACCCACTGAACCAGTCGGACGAGACGGCGCGGTCGGCCGGCGACGATGCGGCCGTCGTGCTCCCCTTCACCGAGGCGTTCGACGAGTACGGCGACGTCCTCAAGGACCACTTCGGCTCCGTGCTCGACCCCGAGCACAACTACTTCACGGCGCTGTCGGTCGCGCTGTTCACCACCGGCACGTTCGTCTACGTGCCCGAGGGCGTCGACGTCGAGGACGTGACGGTTCGCGCGGAGATGAACTCCCGCTCGCTGTTCAGCCAGACGCTCGTCGTCGCCGAGGAGTCGTCGTCGGTGACGATCCTCGAGTCGATCGAGTCCGGTTCGGCCGACGTCTCGGGCGACCGGTACTTCTCGAACCTCGTCGAGGTTGTCGGCGGCGAGAACGCCGACGTCCAGTTCGGGTCGCTCCAGAACCTCGACGACGACACGTACACCTACTCGCTGAAACGCGGCGTGACGGACACGTACGCGACGATCGACTGGATCGAGAGCAACTTCGGCTCGAAGCTCACTCGCTCCGACGTCGAGACCGAACTGAACGGCGACGGCTCCGAGAGCCAGATCGTCGGGACGTTCTTCGGCTCGGAGGACCAGCACTTCGACATCAACGCGCGGGTCTGGCATCAGGCGGAACATACGACCGCCGACCTCGTGACGCGGGGCGTCCTCGACGACGTCGCCCGCTCCGTCTACGAGGGCGTTCAGGACGTCGGCAACGACGCGTGGAACACCTCCAGTTACCAGCGCGAGAACACGCTGATGTTGTCGGACGACGCCGAAGCGGACGCGTCGCCGAAGCTGATCATCCACAACCATGACACCGAGGCGTCCCACTCGGCCACGGTCGGTCAGGTCGACGCCGAGGACCTGTTCTACCTCAAGAGCCGCTCGATCGACTCCCACACGGCGCGGAACATGCTCGTCGAGGGGTTCTTCGTTCCCGTCCTCGAGGAGATCGCGGTCGACGAGTTCCGCGACGACGTCGAGGAGCTCGTCCTCGAACGGCTCCGGTAGGCGCGACTCCGCGGCTCACACCGATCGCTCGAGGTGATCCGCTTCGACTCGGACTCCACGCCCGCCGCCGTGTCGACGGATCGCGGGACGGCCCGGATCCCCCGACGCGAGGGAACCGCTTAAGTTAGGCAGGCTCCGACGTACGTCCGTATGCGAACGGGTGTACTGACCGGGTGGTCACGATGAGCGTGAGTCAGCGGGTGACCACCGACGGACAACTCGCGCGTCTCCTCCAGATCGGGATCGTTTTAGAGGAGGTCGTCGAGGCGCGAGCCCACCACCACTACCGGAGCCTCGACGCGGAGCTCGACCCCGAAGTCGAGGCGCTCCTCGAAGACGCCGCCGAGGAGTCCGCGGACCACCGTGCGCGGCTCGAGGAGCTGATCGAGGGGCTCGGCGTCGACAGCATCCCGTTCGACGAGATCGAGTCGCTGGTGGACGCCCGGTACGGCCGGACCCGCCCCGAGGATTTCGACGGCGTCCTGTACGACCAGCTGTGTAACGAGGAGACCGCGTACAAGTTCTACGACGACCTCATTGAGGCGGTAACGGGATCGGACGCCGCGTTCTCGATCGACCGCGAGGCGCTGTTGCGTACCCTCGAAACCATCCGCAACGAGGAAGCCGAGGGGGTACGCGAGGTAACGGAGGTCATGGAGCGACGATGAACGCCACGAGAGCGCCGCCGGGGAGCGGCAGCGATAGGAGGGGAGAAACGTGAATACGGCAGACCAGTACCTCAGGACCATCTACGTCGTCCAGCAGAGCGCCGACGGGCCCGCATCGACCGGGGCAATCGCGGACGACCTCGACGTCAGCCCGGCGAGCGCCAACGAGATGATCGGCAAGCTCGAGTCCCGCGGCCTCGCCGAACACGAGAAGTACAAGGGAGTGCGGCTCACCGAGGACGGAATCGTTCGCGCCCGCGAGGCGCTCCAGACGTACTGTATCATCGAGCGCTTCCTCACGAACGTCCTCGCCGTCGAGGAGTTCCGCGCGGAGGCCCGCGAACTGGAGGCCGTCATCGACGGCACCGTCGCCGAACGGCTCGACACGATCATCGACCGCCGGCCGGACTGTCCGGACTGTTTCGACCCCGAGACGGATGCCTGTGCGTGTCTTGAGGTCGCGCCGCGACCGCCGGAGTGACGGAGGATCCCCTCTCGGCGGCTAGCGACCGCGGTCGAACCGAAATCGCTCGGTCTCAGCGTGAACTACCCCACCGTACCGCTCGGGCTGACGCCCTCGCGCTTGAGGGTGGGGCTTCCTGTTTCCACGACGCGCTTTGTATCCACAATCGAGGACACAGGGAGCGCAGTCTCCACAGGCGTTAACGAATCGCGAAGCGATTCGTTCGC
>JAQCNI010000002.1 GCA_028275105.1 Halorubrum sp. | reverse complement strand
GAGTCCGGTTCCGGAGACCTGCCCGATGGTGCCGAGCATGTTTGCCATGACGGCGAGCACCCCGACCAGCGCGCCGCCGATGACGGTCACCTGCGGGATGTACCGCTCCATGACTTTCTCGACGACCTGGGGGTTCCGGCGGAAGCCGGGGATCTGCATCCCGGAGTCTTGGATCTGTTTCGCCGTCGCCTCCGGCCCCATGCCGGTCGTCTCGACCCAGAAGATCGCGAAGATGGCGCCGCCGATGACCATGAACGTCAGGTCGACACCAATACGGATTCCGATCATCCACAGCTCGATGGACGCCGCCTCAAGTTCACCGAGGAACCACATCCACTGAGTCCGAGACTGGATCGGATTCAGGTAGTAAAAGATTCCATTGATGGGCTGCCCGTTAGCGTACTGCCCAAGCCAGGCGGGCATACTCGCCCACTGCGAGGAGAGGATCTGCCCGAGGAACTGGATGTTCGCCTGGAGCGCACGGACGAGGATCATCGGCAGGACGGACGCGTAGATGAGCTTCACCGGGAAGCGGCCGCGTGCGCCCTTCACCCGGGCGTGTGACAGCGGGATCTCGACGCGGACCGACTCCGCGTACACCACGATCCCGAAGATGAACAGCGTCGTGAACAGCGCGAGGACGCTACCAGGTCTGAACAGGAGGCTTTGGAGTCCGCCGGCGGTGAACGGCGACCCGATGCTGAGATCGCCCAGTGCGATGCTGTACCATCGGGCGAAAAAGCCCCGTGTCCCGAGCGCGGGGAAGCTAAAGAACCCGCCGACGATCTGCTGGCTCACGGCGGCGATGATGAACAGCCCGACGCCGGACCCGACGCCCCACTTGCTCACGATCTCGTCCATGAACAGGATGAGGACGCCGCCGACGAACACCTGCGCGAAGATCAGTACTTCGACGCCGAAGGTGCCGACCGGGATCCCCGCGTCGGTGAGTGCCGTCGCGACCGCGGGATCGGCTGGAAGGAACTCGCCGGTGAACACCATCGGTGCGGCCGTCAGCGCCGTGACGATCACCACCAGCAGCTTCTGGAGCCCCTGATACAGGATCTGGTCGCGGGGATCGTTAGTGTCGAGCCCCAGCAGGTTCGCCCCGCCGAGCAACTGGAGGACGATCGACGCCGTCACGATCGGGCCGATACCGACCTGTAACAGCGAGCCGGACTCGCCGGCGAGCACCGATCGGAACTGCCCGAAGAAGTCCGTCTCTTGGCCGGCCACCAACCCGAACGGGTTGACGTTGGTCAGGAAGAAGTAGACGATCAGGATCCCGGCCGTCCACGCGAGCTTGCGCTTGAACGGCACGTGGCCCGCGGGCCGCTCGACGACGGGCATCCGCGTGAGAACCGGTTCGGCGACCTCCTTCCAGCCCATCGTTACGCCTCGTCCGTCTCTTCGTCGGAAGTGCTTTCCGATTCGTCAGCCGCGCGCTCGGCGCGCTCGGAGAGGATCGCCTCGCCGCCGGCGGATTCGATCCCCTCGACGGCCCCCGCCGTGAACGCGTCGGCGGTGACGTGAAGCTCGTGGCGGACCTGCCCGCCGCCGAGCAGCTTCACGGCGTCGGCCTCGTGGCCGTCCTCCACGACGTCCCGGGCGTCGACGACGTACGCGTCGCCGTCCGCCTCGGCGAGCCCCTCGGCGGCGTACAGCGCCGCATCCTCGTCGAGCTTCTGTGCCTTCAGTTCGAGGACCTCCGTTTTTGCGGCCTCGGGGCGCTTGAACCCGTACTTGCCGAGCGGGCCGTAGTTGTGGAACTCGTGTTTCGCGCGCCCTGCGGCGCCGCGGCCACCGCGGTGGCCGGCACCGCGCCGGTTCTTGTGCGTGCCGCCGCCGTGCGTCCGGGACCCGCGTTGTCGCCTGTTTTTGTCCGTCATCGCATCGCCTCCAGGAGCGCGTCGATCGCCTCGGTCTCGTGGCGGCCGAGCTCGCCCCCCTCGATGACCGGGTGTTTGATGCCTTCGTGACCGCCGCGCGGGGCGTGGAGCCGCAGCGTCGGCGAAAGCCCCTGCTCGCGCAGCGTGGTCTCCTCGGCGACGAGCGCCTCGGCCAGCGCCGCGACTTCGTCGTAGTCGGTGTGGTGCCCGACCCACTCGTCGTCGACGTCGGCGTCACCCTCGAGGGGTTCGCCGCGTCGCTCGATCGTGGCCGACACCGTCTCCACGGTCGGTTCGCCGAAGGCGACGAGGTCGTTCACCTTCGTGAGCATGCCGCGGTAGGAGTCGGTCTCGGGAATGAACGTGGCGTGGTTGACGCGCCCGATGTTCAGCATATCGAGCGTGTCCGCCACGCCATCGTTCACGTTGACCTCCCCTCGCAGCTGGACGATCGCCTGCATCACTCGCTCACCCCGTCGTAATGGACGTCCCGAGCGTGTGCCGGGGTCCGGGACTGGGCGGCGTTCTCCAAGGCGTTGAACGTTGCCTTCGCAAGGTTCACGGTCGTCCGCGTGTTACCGTCGGAGCTCGTCCAGGCGTCCTCGACGCCGGCAAGCTCGAGGATGTTTCGGACCGTCTCCGCCGCGGCCAGACCGAGCCCCTGTGGAGCGGGCTTGATCTCGACGGTGACGGAGCCGGCCTTCCCGTTCGCCGTCCGGGTCAGGGAGTTCGTGCCGCCGGGCTGGTCCTCCCACGAGCCCGAGCCACGGTCGACCCTAATGATGTTCAGCTTCGCGACGCCGATCGCCTTCTGGATCGCGCCGCCGACCTGGTCGTCCCGCCCCTGCGCGAACCCGAGGTAGCCGTCGCGGTTCCCCACCGCCACGACACACCGGAACTTCACGCGGCGACCGGAGTCGGTCATGCGCTGGACCATGTTGATGTCCAGTACTTCGTCCTCGAGCCCCGGGAGGAGCTGGTCGACGATCTCGGACTCCTTCATCGGGAGTCCGGAGTCGAGTGCCTGTTCCATGGAGGAGATATCGCCCTCCTGTACCTTGCGGCCGAGTCGCGTTCGCGGTTCCCAGCCGTCGTCGTGTCTACTCATGGGTCTCCTGGATGGTCGCGAGCACGTCGTCGAAGTGCTCCGGCACGTCGCGGGCGTCGAACTCCCCGGCGTACAGCGGCTCGTCGAGCTGCTCGGCGTACGCGGCGATATGCTCGCCACGCGTGCGCGACCAGTCGGCCAGCACGTCGTCGTTGTGGGGGATCTCGAGGCCCGCGTCGATCGCTCCTTCCTGTACTGCGAACGTCTTGTTGCCGGGCGTCGCCGTGTTGAGACCGATGTCGAGGACGGCCTCGTTGAGGCCGGCGTCGACTGCGCGGGCGCCCGCGAGATAGCCCGTGAGGTACGCGCTGGGAAGGTTGCCTGCCGGGGCATCCCAGCCGTAGTCAGCGAGCTCCTCGCTGGAGGCGGCCGCGTGGGTCTCGTCGCCGTCCGGTCCGGGAGTAATCAGCTGCGCCCTGACGTGAGCGTTGCTCACCCGAGCGACCAGGCGAGGCTTGCCCGATTTCAGCAGGCGCAACCTCTGGTGGTAATCCGTCCGAACCTCGCGGCGGCGCCGCATCGGCACCGTGTATCGTGGTCCTGTCGCCATTAGTCCGTCACCTCGTAACCGTAGTTCGTCTCGATGTACGCCTCGAGGCGGGCGACGTCCTCGAACTCGCCGCCGCTCGCCTTGTTGTACAGCGTCCGGTACGTCGACGGGTCGAGGACGTCCTCGTCGTCGCGGAGCTCCTTCAGGCGCGCCCGCTGTGCGCGGATCCGCGCCTTCCAGTCCTCCTTCGTGTCCTGTCGTGCGCCGGCCTGTCCCTTCCGGGTGCCGGCCCCGCTTTTGTGGCCGTACGAGCGCTTTTCTGCGCGCTCGCGGGCCTGGCCGCGGGAGTTAGTTTTCGCGTCCTTCGCGCGGATCGTCCCCTGCTCGATGAGCTCGCGGACGTCCTCCCGGGTGATCGCGTCCTCGATCTCCGCCTGTGCCTCGGGGTCGAGCCAGACGCGGCCCTTCCCGACGTCGAGTTCGTCGGCGGCGAGCCGCTTTTGCGCCTTCAGGTCACTCATCGTCCACCTCAACTTCGACGTAGGTCGGATTCAACACGCGGATCTCGCGCTCCTCCGCCTCGTCCTCGATCAGTTCGCGTTTGCGATCGCCGACCTTTGAGGCGATCCGGACCGCCTGGGCGTCGCCGTCGACGCCCTCGAGGTCGTCCGTGTTGTGGACGCGGACCTCCTCGAAGCCGCTGGGATGGAGGTCACGCGCCGCCGTCGGCGAGCGGAAGCCCGCCTCGACGACGGGGCCTTTCGGCTTCATGCGGCGGCGTTGCTTGGAGAGCCCGCCGCGCGGCTTGCGCCACGACGTCGGGATCCGCTTTTTCTTGTGGTAGTCCTGCCGGTTGAACTGGGGTTTGCCCTCGCGGTGCTTCTGTGCGAGCGCGCGGGCGGTCTCGTCGTCCAACTCCGGCGTCTTGTCGGCGTGACCGCGGGGACGGAGCTCCGTCTCGACGGCTGCCGCTTCGGCTTCGTCGGCCGCCTCGGTCGCCGCCTCGTCGGTCTCCTCGTCGATCTCCGCCTCGGCTTCCTCGTCGACCTCCAGCCCGCCGACGTCGGCCTTGATGCGCGCTGCGAGCGCGTTGCCGACGCCGTCGACCTCGGAGAGCTCCGACTGGGAGGCGGCCTTCACGTCCTCGACCGCCTCGTAGCCGGCCTCACGAAGGGTGTCCGCCTTCGAGGGACCGACGCCGCTGATGTCCTCGAGTTCGTCGGCCATCTCAGGCACCTCCGGTCGGCTTCTCGACGATGTACACGCCGTCCTGGAAGACGCGCGTGTCCTTGTCGGTCACCTTCGTCAGTTGTTCGATATCGGCGGCGGTCTGGCCGACGGCCTCCTTGTCGGAGCCCGACAGCGTCACCGTCTCGCCGTCCACCTGTACGTCCGTGTCCCCGCGGATCGGGGCGCGTCGTTCCGCCTGCTCGCCGAGGAAGTTCTCGATGACGACCTCGTCGCCCTCCACGGTGACCTGCATCGGGAAGTGGGCGTAGTACACTTCCATCGTGTACTCCCATCCCTCGGTCACGCCGTGGAGCATGTTGGAGACGTGGCTCTCGAAGGTGCCGACCGTGGCGTTCGTCTTCGCGTCCTCGTTCTCCGTGGCGATAACGACCGCGCCGTCCGCGACCGACACCTCGATGTCGGGGTACCAGAGGCGTCGCGTGACGCTCCCGTTGGGACCCTCGACGGTGAGTTCGAGGTGATCGGTCTCGGCGGAGACGTCGTCCGGTATCTCGATTTCTACCCTGTTCATTGTTAGTAAACGTATGCGATCATTTGGCCACCGATCCCCTCCTCGCGGGCATCGTAGTGGCTCATGACGCCGTGGCTCGTCGTGACGATGAGCGTCCCGTAGTCACGGGCGGGGAGGAATCGCTTCTCCCACTTCTCGAACTCGTCGGCGCCCGCCGAGTAGCGGGGCTTGACGGCGCCACATTCGTTGATCGCGCCCTTCAGTTCGACCTCGAACGTCCCGGCCTTTCCGTCGTCGACGTACTCGAAGCCGTCGACGTACCCGCGGTCGTAGAGGACCTCGAGGACGGAGCCGATGATGTTCGACGCGGGCTCTACCGTGTACGACAGGTGGCCAACGCTCTCGGCGTTATCCATGCCGGCGAGGGCGTTGGCGAATGGATCGTTTCCTGTCATGATCAGCTGTACTTCTCGAATCCCATATCTCGGGCGACCTCGCGGAAACACTGCCGGCAGAGGTTGATGTCGTACTTCCCCACCAACCCCTGTTTGCGGCCACACCGTCGGCACTCGTGGCGCTGTCCGGTGCGTTTCGTCGCGGTCTCGCCCGTCTCGTTGTTCGCTTCGCTCATTCCGTTACCTCCACGTCGAAGTTCGTTTCGAGGAACGCGGCTGCGTCCTCGACGGTCATCCGGTGGGTCGACGGGATCGACCGGGTACCCCTGTCGCGCTTGGCGACGCGGTAGCCCGGACGGACGATCGTCGTCGTCACGTCGAGCCCGTAAATACCGATGTTTGGGCTGTACTCCTGGCTCGGGAAGTCGGTGTGGTCCTCGACCCCGAAGCTCAGGTTGCCCGTGTCGTCGAACTGGCTCCGCGAGATTTCGGTGACATCGAGCGCGGTCACGAGGAACTCGTGTGCGTCCTCGCCCCGCAGCGTCACCTTGACGCCGATCGGGTCGCCCTTGCGGATCCCGAACTCGGCGATGGTGCGCTTCGAGGTGGTCCGGACCGACTGCTGGTCCGTGATCTCCTCGATGATCGTCTCGGCGTCGGCGAGCGGCTCTCCGCCCTGACCGACGCCCATGTGGACGACGACCTTCTCGAGGTACGGCTCGCGCATCTCGTGGGACGCGCTCCGGGCGTCACTCATCGGCGGTCACCTCCTCGTCGTCGCCCGGTTCCTCGGCGTCGACGTCGGTCGGTTCGTCGTCGTCCGGTTCCTCGGCGTCGACGTCGGTCGGTTCGTCGTCGTCCGTCGCGCCGTCGGCGTCCGGGGCGTCCGCGTCGTCGACGAAGTTCTCGTCGATGACGACGACGTACTCCTCGACGGTCTCGTAGCCGTCCGCGTCGTCATCGACGACGACGCTGTTGGCGCCGGAGCCGAGCGTGACGTCGATCGACTCGACCTCGCCGATCCGGCCGGCGTGTTGGCCGGCGACGGCGGTGACCAGGGCGCCCTCCTCGTACTCGAAGTGGGCCACGACGTCGTTCGACTCGTTGTCGATGACGATCGAGTCCCGCGTGTCGTACGCGGTGTCGGCGTCCACGCGGACGTTCGTCCCGTCGTGGAGCGTCAGTTGGACCGTCCCGTCGGCGACGACGGTCTTGTTTGTTACCTTCCCGAGCCGACTCCCGGCCGCGTCCTCGTCGACGGGGGTCAACGCGAGTCGTCCCCCCTCGTCGGGGAACACGCGGAAGTACTCCCCGCGGACGGGGAACGTCAGGATGTCGAACATCCCGATCGGACGCTGCTCGTCCGACACCGCGTCCCCGTTCACGAGGACCGAGTCCGTGTTCAGCGCGTAGCGCGCCTCCTTCCGGGAGTCGACGTAGCCGAGCACGTCCCGTAGCAGGACGACCAGCGGGACCCCCGCTTTGCCGTGGGGGCCCGCGCCGGCCTTCACGGTGAAGGTCTCGGTCTTCCGTTCGACCGGCCAGGAGTTCGGTACCGCCAGTCGTTTTTGATGTCGCGTCATTCGTTGTCCTCCTGGAGCCGCGCCTCACGGCGCTCATCCGAGAGGTCCAGTTCCGTCACCCGGACGTTGCTCGCCGGGAGCGGCCGGGGCGCTTCCTCCCCGTCCGCGCGCTCGATGATGACGTCCTCGACGGCGATCCGCTCGTCGGTGAGGTCGACGTCGACGACCTCCCCTTCGGTGCCGGCCGCGTCGCCGCGGAGCACCTCGACGGTGTCGCCCGCGTTGACGCGGACGCTCCGCTGGCCGTACTCCTCGCGGAGCTCCGGCGTGAGCGGGGCTCGGACCTTCCGTTGCCGCTCGTGAAGCGGCGCGGTCTCCGACCGTTTTCGTTGTTTGCGTGGCTGTTTCGTCATGGTTACACGATCATCGTCGCGGTGGACGCGATGCTTCCGTAGCGCTCGGCGACCTCGCGGGCAACGGGGCCCTTGATCTCCGTGCCCCGCGGCTCCTCGAGGTCATCGATGATGACGGCCGCGTTGTCCTCGAACTTCACGCGGGTCCCGCTCGGACGGCGGATCGGCTTGCGCTGGCGGACGACGACCGCCTCCAGCACCTGCCGCCGCATCTCGGGCGTCCCTTTCGTGACCGAGACGGTCACCTTGTCGCCGATCCCGGCCTTCGGGTGGCGGTTCTTCGCGCCGGAGTAGCCGGCGACGGAGATCACCTTGAGTTCGCGCGCGCCGGTGTTGTCGGCACACGTGATCAGCGATCCCTTCGAGAGTCCCTGCGTGACGTCGGCTTTGAGTGCCTCCATCAGCGGTCACCCGAGCGGTTCTCGACGACGACGTGGGACTTCGTCTTCGAGAGCGGTCGCGTCTCCGCGATCGTTACTTCGTCACTTTCCTCGAGCGGGTCGAGCACGCCCGGCACGTGGGCCGGGATGCGCGACCGACGCTTCATGTACCGATCGTATTTCGGTACGAACACGTCGTACTCCCGCTCGACGATGACGGTCTTTGCCATGTCCGTCGACACGACCGTCCCCTCACGGAGCTGGCCGCGGACGGGAAGCTGCCCGTAGAACGGACACTTCTCGTAGTCGTAATCCTCCGGATCGTCTGGTTCCGGAGGCATGGGTACGTCGATTCCTATCGCCATTGTGTGACACCTCGTTCGGTGCGTTCGGCGGGCCGGTCCCGCAACCGCGTGCCATCCACCGTTACGTAGCCCACGCCCTCGCACTCGCCGTTCCGGCTCGTCGCGGCGGCGTCCGTGACGCCGGCCGCGGACGGGCCGGACTTACGGGGGCGGACCCCCGCAGTATCCGACCCGAGTTGGGACGTGGACCCCGGCGAACGGTCGTCGCCGGCGGCTTCATCTGTGCGTGCGGTCGCCTCCGCGACGACCGCGAACTCGAACGTCGTGCCCGCCTTGGGCACGCGTTTGTCCCCCGAGCCGGTCCGCACCACGAGGGTGCCGAACGTCTCGAACAGCACGCGACCGGCGATCCCGACGCGGGCGTCGCCGTCGGCGGCGGCCACCCGAACCGGGAGGCCGACGAGTTCGTGCCGTGTGAGCGTTTCGGGGGATAGCATCGGTCGTCTTACTCCTCGTCGAAGTCGCCTTCTTCCTGCTGGATCGTCTTGATCCGCGCGATCGTCTTCTTCAGCTCGTTCACGCGGCCGGGGCTCTCGGGCATCCCGCCGGCCGCCTGCTGTGCCTTCGTGTTGAGCAGCTCGGTTTCGAGCTCCTCGAGTTCGACCGCCCGCTCCGCGGCGGTCATGTCCCGGATCTCTTCGGTGTAGAGGATGGCCATCTGTTACTCCTCCGTCTCCTCGTCGGCCGCTTCCATCTCCGCGACCAGGTCGGCGGCTTCCCGTTCGATCTCTTCGTCGAGTTCGTCCGCCTCGACGTCCTCGAGTTCGTCCGGCTCGCCGTCGACGGCCCCGGTCTCGACCGGCTCCTCGGCGGGGGCGTCCGTCGCCTCGGCCGCGGTGCCGCTCGTCTCCTCGACGACCTCCTCGACGACCTCCTCGTCGATGACGTCGCTCGGATCCTCCTCGGGGACGTCGACGTCGTCGTCGGCCCCCACGTCGGGGACCGCCTCGGGCTCCTCCTCGAGGAGCGCCTCGACGCTTTCGTCGTCGTCCGCGCCCGCCTGGTCGACCTCCGGGACCTCGGCGTCCTCGCGGATGTCGAAGTCGTCCGGGAGCTCCGCGCCCGGCGGGATGATCTTGACGTTGACCCCGATGGTGCCGAGCTTCATCACGGCGACGCCCTGGCCGTGGTCGACGACCTCCTGGGCCGGTTCACCGTTGTGTTTGATGTAGCCGCGGTTGAACTTCTCGACGCGCGAGCGCGCCCCGGTGACCTTCCCGGCGAGGACGATCTCCGCGCCGAGCGCGCCGGCCTCGATGATCCGGTCGATCGTGGTGTGGCCGGCCTTCCGGAAGTACCAGCCGCGTTCGAGGGCGTTCCCGAGACGGTCCGCGACGATCTGGGCGTTCAGGTCGGGCTCGTCGACCTCCTGAACGTCGATCTGCGGGTCGTCCATGTCGAAGCGGTCCTCGAGTTCGGTGGTGATCTTGCGGATGTTCTTCCCGCCCTTCCCGATCACCATACCGGGCTTTTCGGCCTTCAGGACGATCTGCGTCCCCATCGGCGTCTTGGCGACGTCCATGCCGCCGTAGCCGGCGCGGCCGAGCTCGTCCGCGAAGAACTCGTTGATCTGTGACCGGCGAAGTCCGTCCTCGATGAACTGATGTTCGTCCGCCATCAGTTATCCGCCTCCGGCTCCTCGACGATCAGTTCGACGTCCGCGAGCGTCGTGTTCCACGCCGTCGCACCCGCCGCACGCGGGTTCCGGCCGGGTCGCTCGCCGACCTTGTGCGGGGCGACGTGTTTGATCAGCATCGCCTCGCCGTCGAACCCCTGTTCGTCGGCGTTGTGTTTGACGTTCTCGAGGAGCTTCAGGAAGTCCTCGGCGGCCTTCTCGGGATACCGTCCGGCGTCCCAGCCGTCGATGTCCGAGCGGTGGCCCGCGCCGGCGTTATGCTGGCGCATCGGCACCGACCGCTCGCCGTCGATGACGGCCCGGAGGAACGCCTCGGCGTCGGCGACGGTCTCGCCTTTGATCTCTCGGGAGATCTCCTTGCTGTCCTTCACGCTGATGGGCCGCTCGCGGAGCATCCCCTTGGCGGTGATCTCCGGGTCGGCCTCGACGCTGTAGTTGATTCCCATGGGTTACTTGAGGGGCACGAACTTCGAGGACCGGGTCGCGCCGATGCCGGCCTGGCCGTGTTCGACGGTGCTTCGCGTCAGGTGGAACTCGCCCAGGTAATGGCCGATCATCTCGGGTTCGACCTGAACCCGCTCGAAACTGTGACCGTTGTACACGGAGAAGGTGGTCCCGACGAACTCCGGCAGGATCGGCATCCCCCGCAGGTGCGTCCGGATCGGGTCGTCCGCGGTCGTCTCCGCGTCCCGGTTCCGCGCCGTTTCGAGCAGTTTCCGCTGTTCGGTGTTCAGTCCGCGTTTGATGCTTCGCCGCTGGCGTGCGGGGAGCAGTTCCGCGACTTCTTCGACGTCCATCTCCCGCAACTCGTCAAGCGAGTGGCCGCGGTAGGCGAACTCCTCGCCCTCGCGGCCGGTACGGTATTCGGAGCTCATTTGTTGCTACCTCGTCCGGTTCGTTTGGATGCGATGTCACCGACCTTCCGTCCCGGCGGGGCGTCCCGCGAGACCGACTTCGGCTGGCCGGGGTGTTGGCGACCGCCCCCGCCGAAGGGGTGGTCAACGGCGTTCATCGCGACGCCGCGAACGCGCGGGTACTTCGTGCCCCGCGCCTTCATCTTGTGATGCTTGTTACCGGCCTTGACGAACGGCTTTTCCGTCCGTCCGCCGCCGGCGACCACGCCGATCGTGGCGCGACACTGCGGGTCGAGCCGCTTCACCTCGTCGCTGGGCAACTGGACGACCGCGACGTCGCGGTCGTGGGTGAGTAGCGTCGCCGAGACGCCCGAGGCGCGGGCGAACTTCCCGCCATCGCCCCGGTTGCTCTCGACGTTACACACGGGCACGCCCTCGGGGATCTCCGCCAGCGGGAGCGTGTTCCCGGGTTTGATCTCGGCCGAAACGCCGATCTGAATCGTCTCGCCCACGCGGACGCCTTCCGGTGCGAGCACGAGCCGCCGGTCGCCGTCGTCGAACTCGACCTCCGCGAGCGGCGCCGATCGGGCGGGGTCGTGTTCGATCCCGACGATGTCGCCGGTGATCAGGTCGGTGTCCTCGAGCCGTTTGTGCGACAGTTCCGCCTTGTAGCGGTGGGAGGGGGCCTGAAACGTCGGGCCGCCGCGTCCACGCCGCTGTCCTTGGATTCGTCGTCCCATCTCAGAACACCCCGATCCGCGAGGCGATCTCGGTCGCGTCGTCGTCGTCCGACAGCGTGACCGTCGCCTTCTTCTTACCTTTCGACGTTATCTGCGTGTTCACGTCGACGACGCCGACGTCGTACCGGGACGCAACCTCCTCGCTGATCTCCGGTTTCGCCGCGTCGATGTCGACGATGAACAGCAGCTTGTTCTTGTAGTCCATCTCGTTCATGGCCTGCTCGGTCACGAGCGGGTGCTCGATGAGCGAACTCATCGGTCGGCCACCCCCGCCATCGCCGACTCGGTCCACAGCGTGAGCCGTCCGGGGTGGGCCCCCGGCGCGAGGTCCTCCGCGTTGACCTCCCGGGCGGTCGCGACGTCGACGCCGGCGAGGTTGCGGGCGGCCCGCGACGGCTCCTCGCTCGTGACGACGAGCACGGATTTCGGCCGGCTGTACTTGCGCCCTCGGGACGTCCCGCGGCCCGCGCGGACCGAGCGGCCCTCGTCGGCGCGTTCGACGTCGTCGTCGACGCCGACCGATTCGAGGACGCCGAGCGCTTCTTGGGTCCTCTCGAGGTCCTCGAACTCGTCGGAAACGACGAGCGGGAGGTCGAGGTTCTCGTCGAACGCGTGACCGCGCTCGGCGACCAGCTCGGCGTCGCCGGTGGCCGCGATGGCCGACCGGATGGCGAGCTGCCGTTCCTTGTCGTTCAAATCCTTCGTCCGGTCCTTCTCGGCCTTCGGCGGGTGCGCGGCGCGACCCGAAACGGCGTGCGGGACGCGGCGGGCGACGTTCTCCTGTCGGGGAACGTGTGCGAGCCCGCGGCCGGAGCCGAACGACTCCGCGGGGGTTCGCAGCCCCGCGAACTCGTCGGCACCGTAGGGCTGTTTCCGGTTGGCCTGTGCGGCGGCGACCGCCCGACTGATGAGATCCGGTCGGAACGCGGTCTCGAAGACGGCCGGCAGCTCGACGCTGCCCGCGTCCCCGCCGTCCAGGTCGTGTACTGATGTGTTCATGAATTATCCCTGGTTGGATGCGGTGGATACGTACCGGACCTCGGGGTCGAGGCGCGGCTGGTCGTTCGGCCGGATGGCCGGGCGGAAGCGCAACAAGCGCTGGTCCGGTCCCGGCAGCGATCCCTTGATCAGCGCGTACTCCCCGTCGATCTCGCCGTAGTTGACGAACCCGCCATCGACGCTGGCGTCGTCGCCGGCGCCGAAGTCGAGGAGCCGCTTGTTGAGCTCGGTGCGCTGGTGGTAGCCGGTCTGGCCCTGCTGGGGGACGGTGGAGCGCACGCGGGAGGGGTTCCACGGACCGAGGTTACCGATCCGGCGCCGCCATCCCTGGCGGGCGTGTTTCCCCTTGCGTTTCTGGACGCCCCAACGTTTGACGGGACCCTGCGTCCCCTTCCCCTTCGTGATGCCGGCGGCGTCGGTGTACTGCCCGGCGCGGAAGACGTCGCCGAACTCGTGGGCGCCGCCGTCCTCGACGAGTTCGAGCGCGAGGTCGGCGCGCTCCTCGAGGGAACCGCCGCCGACGCGCGTCTCCATCACGTCGGGTGCCTTCTTCGGCACGTTCGCGAGCTCCGAGGGGGCAGTGTGGGTGATGACGCGGACGTCGTCGATGACGTCGTCCTCGAGGAGATCCTCGCATTCCGCGGCGTCGGTCTCGAAGGTGTCCTCCGCCGGCAGGTCGAGGACGCGGTCGAGTTCGTCGTGGAACTCGCCCGTCCAGACCTCCGCGACCGGCTTCTGTCCGTACGGCGTTTGCTCGTAGGCGCGCAAGGCGACGGCGTACATCGGCGGCGTCTCCACCACCGTGACGGGGACGGATTCCTCCATCCCCTCCCGCGGCGAGTTCGCCTCGTCGTTGACCATAACGACGTGGGTCATCCCGGCCTTGTAGCCGGCAAAGCCCTGTAGTGCGGGTGCACCGTCGTCGTCTGGCCACGAGCGGATCCGCGGTACTTCGCGGTCCGCGCGGGTGCGTGGGCCGTAGCCCAGCGAGCCTTTTCGTGGTCGGCTTGGTTGTGGCATGTGTTTACTCCGTGAGTGTGAGCGAGCCGAGGGTCACGAACAGAGCCTCCTCCGTTCGGACTACCCCGCTGCCCTGTGCCGGGATCGTGTTCAGCCAGAGGTCGAACCCCGGATCGGGTTCGACCCGGCAGCCGTCGGCGACGGCCGCCCGGACGTCCTCGGGCGAGAGCCCGAGCATCTCCGGAAGCCCCCGTTCCGGCGCGCCGAAGGCGACGGTGTACCCGCCAGCCTCCCGTGCGTCGGCGACGACGTCGTGGAGCCGCGGGACGGAGTGCTCCGTCCCGTGCCGCGACGTGGCGACGGCGAGTCCGTCGCCGTCGAGTGCTTCCGAAAGGTCCGCCCCCACGACCTGGAAACCGTCCTCCGGCTTCCCGGTGATGCGGGCGCGGACCGGTTCTCTCGAAGAGACCCTGATGGTGACGCGCTCCCCCCGCTCGACCTCCATTCCGGAGGGGACGAGCAGGGAGATCGGGTGTTCCCGCAGCGGGGAATTGACCCGGACGCGGCCTTCAGGTCCGACCTCGGTCACGAGTCCCTGTGTTATCGACTCGTCCCCGTCGGGGGGCGAGCCGGTCCGCCACGGCACGCGGAGCGGCGGCAGCACGCCGGCATACCGGAGTTCGTCGCGTTCCCCCCAGAGCTCCGTCCGGAGCTCCGGCGGCGTCGCGGCGTACCCCAGTACGGCACGGACGTACTCCCCGCCCCGGCGGCGTTCGCCTTCCCGGTCAGGGAAGACGACGAGCCGGTCCGCCCGGAACACCGCCGCCGCGCGGGCGACGTAGCCGAGTTTGCGAGTTGCCTCGCGATCGTCCTCGGCCTCCCGGACGACCGACGACGGGACACAGATCGTGAGCCCGTCGTCGGTGCGCATCGTGGCGAGACTGTATTCTTGATTCCCCACGACGACCTAAAAGCATAGCGGTCCCGTTTCGGGGCTGTGGCGCGTTCACACGCCGCTCGACGGGGATTCCAGGGGTATTTTCTCGCCGACCCGTCTCGGCCGGTTCCGCTGTAACCTCCGGCGGGTGACGCGTCTCGGCCCGGTTGCGGTCAATACGGCCAACGGGAGTCCAGTCATTTCGCGGTGGCGCGCGCCGGTGAGCGCCCGACGGGCGCGAACCCGAGCGCGAGAGAGTCGCGAACGAAGTGAGCGACGAGGTCCAGTATCGAGAGTCCGAGCGCCCGATGAAGCCAGAACACCGGCCACCCCGCGGGGGTCCCGACGGTGAGCGAGACATAAGCGTTGTCCGGGGCGAGACGGTGATACCCGCCGGCATCGATCGATTCGGCGGTCCGTCCCTCACTCCTGGAGCAGGTACCTGAACGCTTGGCGGTGGTTCTCCCCACTTTCGGTGACGGACACGTACTGGTACTTCGAGTGCTCCTCGACGTCGATGAACCCGCGGTCCCGGAGCGGCTCGACGATCCGCGTGTTGAGGCGGCGGTAGTACCCCCGCATGGGATTTTGAACCCCCTCGGTGTCGTAGCGGGCGATGAACGGGAGCCGATCGTCCAATCCGTACTCGATCAGGTCCTGTTTCGTGATGGACTGGCCGTTGGCAACGTAGTCGAGCACCGCGACGTGTTGTGCCTCCGGCTCCTCGATGTGGTACTTTGGGAGGGTCTCCGGGGGTTTTGCTCCCGACGCGACGGGTCGCTCCTCGCCACCGGCGTACGTCTCCGCCCGGACGTAGTACGGGGCAGCCCCGGTCGCCATACAGGCGATCATCCCGCCGATCGCGGTTACCTTCGACCCCGACGCGAGGTTGACGTAGACGTTGTGATCCCGGAACCGGTTCGACAGCTCGGCGATCGTGCCGAGCGAACTGTACAGGTTGAATATGTCACACTCGACGGTCTCGATCCCGATCCCCGCCTCCCGGATCTGCTCGCGGACCAACTCGTGGTACGACGGCCGGTCCACGCCCGCCGCGTCCGGATCCGGTTCGAGGAGGAGCACCTCGTCGGCGGCGGCCTCGATGACCGGTTCGACGATGCGGTCCTTCTCGTAGCCGAGGGGAGCGATGTGGATTCGTTTCGGCACGTCCATGTCCGACATGTTTCGGGGAACGTCCGTGTCGATATTGATGATTGTGATCTCACTGACGTCACTGTCGTTTCAGTCGTCGTAATAGCTAAACGCCCGTCACCCTTCGTTTCGGAGCGTTCATGCAACTCCCCGGAAGATCACGGACCTGTACGTCGAGACGGCCAACCACACGGGACGGACGGCCCGTCGGACGCCCGAGACGACCGCCGACCCGCCGACGATGACCGTCGAACAGCTCTCGCCGGTCAGGATCGACGAGGAGGTCGACCGACGACACCGGACGGTCGCACTGGATGAGGACGACGCCCTCCTCGACGTGTTGTCCTCGCGGACGGCACGGGAGGTCGTCGCCGTGGTTCGGGAGTCGCCGGCGACGGCCTCCGCCATCGCCGAGGAACTGGACGTGTCGATCCAGGCCGTCACCTACCACCTCGACCGGCTGGAGAGCGCCGACGTTCTCGCGCCGGTTGGGACGAAGTATTCACAGAAGGGACGGGAGATGAGCCTTTACTCGCTGTCGACGGGATCGGTGACCGTTTCGCTCTCCGGCGAGGGAATGTGACAGGTTTAAGTGGTTCACCGACGGATCGTGAGTTGCGAAGCACGCACCGGTAGTGTAGTGGTATCACGCAACCTTGCCATGGTTGCAACCCGAGTTCAAATCTCGGCCGGTGCATTTCTCGAACGAAGTGAGAGAACCCACCGAGAGTGATCTGAACTCGGAGAGACCCACCCCGCGTCGCGAAGCGAGCAGGACCGTCCCGGCGTCACTACCGTCCGCTTGTCGCCGTCTCGCCGACTCGCAGGGATCACCATGGTCCGTCGTAGTTCACCCGAGGACGGTCGACGTCGACCCCCAGTTCCCGGAGCGTCGCCGTCGCGTTCTCCACCGGCGCGGGGGCGGGTCGGTCGAGCGCGTCCCGCGTCGCCTCGGCGAACCGGACGGTCCACTCGTCGTCGAGGATGACGGTCGCGCGGCGGGGGATCTCCGCGTGACCCTCCCACGACTCCGCCAGCAGGCCGTAGGAGTCGGCGACGTCGCCGTGGAAGTCGGCGACGAGCGGGAAGGGGAGGTCGAACCGGTCGGCGTACGCGAACCCGGAGAACAGCGAGTCGCCGGTGAGCGCGACGACCGCCACGCCCGGCCGATCGTGCCAGCCGACGTCCCGGATCGCGGCGAACGTCGCCGTACACGTCGGGACGAAGTTCGCCGGCGCGAACGCCAGTACGACCGCGCGATGGTCGGACACGAGCCGGTACAGCTCCAGTTCCACGCCCGTTCCGTCCGCGACGGCCGGCGCGACGAAGTCGGGGGCCGTGGCGCCGACGTTCATCATACCTCCCGTCCGAACGGCCGGAACAAAAATCCCGACCCCGTCCTCGCGGTCGCGACGCGTGGGACCGCCCCGGGCGGCGTCGTCCGGAAAGTAACCTACTTGAGTCCGGGGTGGATACTCGTATTCGCAGTCCCGTGGTGTAGTGGCCAATCATATGGGCCTTTGGAGCCCACGACGGCGGTTCGAATCCGCCCGGGACTATTCTCCGAACGAAGTGAGGACGAATAGTCGCAACGAGGGTTCGAACCCAGAAGACGAGAGGATTCGAGTCTTCGCGGTTCGAATCCGCCCGGGACTATTCTCCTGGGAACACCGTCAGGGTCGAGCGTCGGGCCCACCACCCATGGGGAACGAACCCGAACCCTCGACTACCACGCGCTCGGCTCGTCGGACCCGCCATCCGCCGACTGGCCGTCGGTCGCCCCGACCGCCTCCGCCCCGCCGCCGGCTGCCCCGGTCGCACTCGCGCCACCGTCGAATCGGTCGACGATTCTGCCGGCGACGGCGACGCTCCCGACCGCGAGCGCCACGCCGGCGACGACGTCCGTCGCCCAGTGGGTCCCGAGGTACATCGTCGACACGAGGATGCTGGCCGTTAGCGCCGCCGCGACGGGCGTCCACCGCGGGAACTCCTCGTGGGTCGAGACGGCGACGAGGAGCACCGTTACCGACAGTGCGGCGTGTAACGACGGGAATACGTTCGTCTCGACGTTCACCCGCGCCGTGAGCTGTGTCACCTCCCGAAAGGAGTCGAGCAGTGGCTCCTCGACGCGCGCCGCGTCCGGATCGGCTCCCGGGATCCGGTGGTAGTTCCGCGGGCCGTACGCGATCACCGTCGCGTAACAGACGATGGCTACGGCGTAGTTGACGGTGTACGCCGCCACGAGCGTCTTCAACGGCCGGGAGGATGCCGCGAACAGATACGCTACGAACGGGAAGGTGAGCAACACGACGTACCCGAGCACGTACGCCGGTCCGAAGTAGTAGAGCCCCCAGTCGGGGAGGAGCGCCTGAACGGTTGCCACGAAGTCCCCCTCGATCCGATAGATCCACTCCGCGGCCGTGACGCCGTACCGCCGCGAGAACGCCTCGATCCGGACCAGTAATCCCTTGTTGAGCAGCAGTACGAGCGCCAACCCGCCGACGTACGGGGCGATGGCGCGGAGCCGTCGTCGGAACTGACCCCGGTCCGCGAGTAGGGATCGAACCCGGTCGAGTCCGATACAGAGCGGGACGAGGACGACGAAGCAGGCGAGGGTGAGTCCCAGGAGTAGGGACGCGAGCGCCACGAAGACCATCGGTCGTTCGGAGGTACGTCCCCGGAGGCATGACGCTTCCGTCCGCCGCCGCTCCCTGCCCCGTATGACAACGGTTAATCGGTCCCGTCGCGTCCGGCGCGGTATGAACGGCGGACGGGCGACGGCGTTCGTTCCGGGCCACGTGACGGCCTTCTTCAGTGCGTGTCCGGCCGACCGTCCGGTGGCCGCCGGCTCTCGGGGGGCCGGCCTCGCGCTCACGGACGGCGTCGAGGTTACGGTCGACCCGGTCCCGAACGCCCGGAGCGACACGGCGGGATCGACACTCTCCTCGCTCACGCTCAACGGGGACCGGACGACGATCGGCGCGGTCGCGGACGTCCTCGACGCCCTCGACGTCCGGGCGCGGGTCAGCGTCGAGACGCCCCTCCCGGTCGGCGCGGGCTTCGGCGTGTCCGGGGCCGCGGCGCTCGGAACCGCCCTCGCCGCCAACGTCGCCGCGGATCGTGGACGCTCGGAGAACGAACTCGTCCGGCTCGCCCACGTGGCCGAGGTGGAGCGCGGGACCGGACTGGGCGACGTCGTCGCGCAGGTACGCGGCGGCGTCCCGATCCGGCTGGCACCCGGCGCGCCGGGGCACGGCGAACTCGACGGGATAGCCGCACGCGCCCGCGTGGAGTACGTGACCTTCGGCGAACTGTCGACGGAGGACGTCCTCGCCGGCGACATCGACGCGCTCTCGGCGGCCGGGGATCCGGCGTTGGACCGGCTTCGAGCGGACCCCCGTCTTCCGACCTTGATGGACGCCGCCCGCGGGTTCGCTGACCGTGCCGGCCTGCTCGTGCCCGAGGTCGCCGAGGCGATAGCGGCAGTCGAGGCGGATGGATCCGACGCGGCGACCGGGGCCGCCATGGCGATGCTCGGTCGGACCGTTTTCGCGCCCGGAACGGGATTGTCGGACGCCGGGTACGACCCCGAGGCCTGTCGGATCGATCCGGCCGGGGCGCGCCTCCTCGGGGACGGAGTCGACGCGCGGGAGTGAGGGCCGCCGGTCACGACGACGAACAAAGCCTTTACCGCGTGGCCCGCCTACCTCCGGCAAATGGTACTCGACGACCTCGGGACGTCCCTGCGGAGCAGCCTCGACCGGCTCCAGGGGAAGACGCGACTCGACGAGGACGACGTCGAGGCGATCGTCAAGGAGATCCAGCGGTCGCTGCTCTCCGCCGACGTCGACGTCTCCCTCGTGATGGAGCTGTCGGACGCGATAGAGGAGCGGGCGTTGGAGGAGGAACCCCCCGGGGGGACGACCGCCCGCGACCACGTCCTCAAGATCGTCTACGAGGAACTGGTCAACCTCGTCGGCGAGTCCACGGCGATCCCCTTGGAACCGCAGACGGTCCTGCTCGCGGGCCTCCAGGGGTCGGGGAAGACGACGAGCGCCGCCAAGATGGCGTGGTGGTTCTCGAAGAAGGGGCTCCGCCCGGCGGTGATCCAGACCGACACCTTCCGGCCCGGCGCGTACGACCAGGCGGAACAGATGGCCGAGCGCGCGGAGGTCGATTTCTACGGCGATCCCGACGCTGACGACCCCGTCGAGATCGCCCGCGAGGGGATGGAAGCGACCGCCGACGCCGACGTGCGGATCGTCGACACGGCGGGACGGCACGCCCTTGAGGACGATCTCATCGCCGAGATCGAGGAGATCGAACGCGAGGTCGATCCCGACCGGTCGCTGCTCGTTCTCGACGCCGCGATCGGCCAGGGGGCCAAAGGACAGGCCCGCCAGTTCGAGGAATCGATCGGCATCGACGGCGTCATGATCACCAAGCTGGACGGGACCGCGAAGGGTGGCGGGGCCCTGACCGCGGTCAACGAGACGGGCTCGTCGATCGCCTTCCTCGGGACCGGCGAGACCGTCCAGGACGTCGAGCGGTTCGAGCCGTCCGGGTTCATCTCGCGGCTGCTCGGAATGGGGGACCTCAAACAGCTCTCCGAGCGCGTCGAGCGCGCGATGCAGGAGACCGGCGGGGACGACGATGACTGGGACCCCGAGTCGCTACTGGAGGGGAACTTCACCCTCAAGGACATGCAAAAACAGATGGAGGCGATGAACCGGATGGGGCCGCTCGACCAGGTGATGGACATGATCCCCGGGCTCGGGGGCGGCATGATGGACGACCTGCCCGATGACGCGATGGACATGACCCAAGACCGGATGCGGGAGTTCGGGCGGGTGATGGACTCGATGACCGACGCGGAGTTGGAGAACCCCCGGGTCGTCGGCCAGTCGCGCACCGAGCGGATCGCCCGCGGCTCCGGCACCGACGAGGAGACCGTCCGCCAGCTGCTCGAACAGCACTCGATGATGGAGCGGACCATCGACCAGTTCCAGGGGATGGGCGACGGCGACATGCAGCGGATGATGAAGAAGATGGGCGGCGACGGCGGCGGTCTCGGCGGAATGATGGGCGGCGGCAAGGGTCCGTTCGGCTGAGGCGGCGGTCGACGAAGCTGGCTCGGATCGGACCCGAAGCTGGCTCGGATCGGACCCGGAACCGGCTCGGATCGGACCCGGAACCGGCTCGGATCCGACCGGGTCCGGACCGGACCGGGTCCGACCCCGATCCGAACTCCCCACCCGACGCCCTCCCTACCGGAACCGGCCGAGGAGTTCGTAGTCGTGATCCGGCGTGTATCGCCGGAACAGGAGGCTGTTGGCGAGCACGGAGACGCTCGAGAACGCCATGGCCGCCGCGGCGAGAGCCGGCTGGAGGAGTCCGAACGACGCGAGCGGGATCATCGACGTGTTGTAGCCGAGCGCCCACCCGAGGTTCTGTTTGATCTTCCGGAGCGTCGCGTCCGAGATCCGGATCGCCTTCACCACGTCCAGCGGGTCGTCCCGCATCAGCGTCACGTCGGCGGCCTCGATGGCCACGTCCGTTCCCGACCCGATCGCGGTCCCGACGTATGCGACCGCCAGGGCCGGCGCGTCGTTGACGCCGTCACCGACCATCATCGCCCGTCGCCCGTCGTCTTGGATGGCCTCAACCGCGTCGGACTTGTCCGCCGGGAGTACCTCCGCCCGGACGTTCTCGGGGTCGATGCCGACGTGTTCGGCGACGGCGCGGGCGGTCCGCGCGTTGTCGCCGGTGATCAGCATCACGTCGACGCCCCGATCGCGGAGGGCCGAAACGGCATCCGCGGCGCTCGGCTTGACCGTGTCGGCGTCGGCGACGACGCCGAGGAGTTTGCCGGCTGAGTCGCCGGCCGGGATCCGGGCGACGAGCATCGCGGTCTTCCCCTCGCGTTCGAGTCGTTCCATCGTCCCCGCCGCTGGCGACGGGTCGATCCCGCGGTCGCGGAGCAGTTTTCGGTTCCCGACGAGCACCACGTCGCCGTCGACGGTCGCTTCGACCCCCTGCCCGGGGACGTTCTCGAACCCCTCGGCGTCGGGGACGTCGAGCCCGCGGTCGGCCGCGCCGTCGACGATGGCCCGCGCGAGCGGGTGTTTGCTGCCGCTCTCGGCGGCCGCCGCCGGACGAAGCACGTCGTCGTCGGTCACGCGATCGCGGGCGGCCAGCCCCCCGCCGTCGGACCGCGGGTCGGACGTGGCCCCCCCGTCCGTGACCGGGTTCCCGTCGCCGTCGAACGCGACCACGTCGGTCAGCTCCATCTCGCCCTCGGTGAGCGTCCCCGTCTTGTCGAAGACGACCGTGTCGACGTCCTTCGCGCGTTCGAGGACGTCGCCGCCCTTGAACAGGACGCCGTTTTGCGCGCCGATCGTCGTCCCGACCATCGTCGCCGCGGGCGTCGCGAGCCCAAGCGCACAGGGACAGGCGATGAGCACCGCCGACGCGAAGACGACGACCGCGAACTCGAACACCGAGACCCCCCCGCCGACCGGGGCCGGCCCGCCGGCGACCTGCCCCCACAGTGGGAGGCCGTCGACGAATCCGGCGAGGGTCTCGGGGAAGAGGAACCAGATGAGCCCCCAAAACAGCGCGTTCACGATGACGATCGGGACGAAGTACGCGGAGATGCGGTCGGCGAGGTTTTGGATGTCGGGCTGACGGGACTGTGCCTCCTTCACCGTCCGGACGATCCCCTGAAGCGCCGTGTCCTCCCCGACTCGCGTCGCCTCGACGACGAGGACGCCGTTCTCGTTGATCGTCGACCCGACGACTTCGTCGCCCTCGCGCTTCTCGGCCGGCACCGACTCGCCGGTCACCATCGACTCGTCGACCGCGCTCTGCCCGTCGACGACGACGCCGTCGGTCGGGACCCTCTCACCGGGGCGGATCTTCATCCGGTCGCCGACCTCGACGTCC
Organism: Halorubrum sp.; assembly: GCA_028275105.1. Classification (GTDB taxonomy): domain Archaea; phylum Halobacteriota; class Halobacteria; order Halobacteriales; family Haloferacaceae; genus Halorubrum. Next base: position 24,009 of record JAQCNI010000002.1, on the reverse strand, counting down.
TCCAGCGGGACCTCCGCCTCGGTGCCGTCGTCGTCGACGAGCGTGGCCGTGTCGGCCTCCATCTCGAGGAGCGTTCGGAGCGCCTCGCCGGCCTGGCCCTTCGAGCGGGCCTCCAAGTAGTTGCCGAGGGTGATGAACACGAGGATGAGCGCCGCCGTGTCGAAGTAGAGACTCCCGGCGATCAGCCCGCTGAGGACCGCGACCGAGTAGCCGTACGCGGTCGTGGAGCCGAGCGCGATCAACACGTCCATGTTGGCACGGCCGTTCGTCACGAGCGCCTTGTAGGAGTTCGCGTAGAACGGACGCCCGAGGGCGACCTGTACGGGCGTCGCGAGCGCGAACTGTACCCAGCCGATCCGGACGTCGAAGACGGTCTCCGGGAAGAGCGTCCCGTCGAGCAGCAGGTGGTCGGCCATGAACAGGAGAAGCGGCGCGGAGAGGACCGCCCCGAACAGCGTCAGGCGGAGCTGCTTGCGGGTCTCGGCTTCGCGGGCCGCGTCGCGTGCGTCCCGCCCGGAATCGTCCTCGCTCGTGCTCCCGCCGGCCCCCTCGCCGCCGGCCCCGTCGTGGTCCCTCTCCCGAACCGGCGAGTAGCCCGCCGACTCGATCGCGTCGTAGAGGTCGTCGATCGAGGCGTCCGCAGGGTTGTAGACGACCTGTGCCTCGTCGGTCGCGTAGTTCACGTCCGCCTCGACCACACCCGGGGTTTCCGCCAGCGCGTCCGCGTTGGCCTCCGCGCAGTTCGCACAGGACATGTCGGTGATCGCGACGGTGACGGTCCCGGAGACCGCACCGTACCCCGCGTCGTCGACCGCGTCGTAAATCTCTCCGAGTGACACCGCGTCGGGATCGTACTCGACGCTGGCTTCGTCGGTCGCGTAGTTGGCGTTCGCCGAGACCACCCCGTCGAGGTCGTCGAGGGCGTCCTCGATCGTCGCCGAACAGTTGGCACAGGACACCCCCGTAACGTCCGGACGAGTTGTTCTCGTTGGCATACTTGTCACTACGTGTCCCTCCCTTAGACGGTTTGCTACTTCGACAGTGCGGTTCAACGGTGGGTAAAAATTTGGATTCCAAAGCGACTGCTCGAACCGGAGGGCCGGAAAGGGACGACCGTCGCGTGATCGACGCCGTCGACCTAACAAACGGTCCGTGGCGCGTGCCTCCGAGTGCCCGGCGGGCCCGAGGAGCACGCGCGAGGGAGTCGGTCGTCCGGCGCAACGCGGAGGACGACCGATGAGGCTGGGGAGGCGCGAGGTGCGGGGCTGTGCGGGGCGGACGGGGCTGTGCGGGGCGGACGGGGCTGTGCGGGGCGGGCGGGGCTTGCGGGGCGGGCGGGGCTTCGAAGGTGCTCTCCGAGTCACCGACGCCGGCGATCGATGACCCGGTATACCCAATCGCCCCGCCGGATCATGCCCCTTCCTCCAACCGCTGGTACCGCTCCCGGAACCGCGACAGACAGGACGGACAACAGAAATGGTACACTTCGCCGTCGATCCGCGCCGTCTCGCCCTCGCTGTCGACGGTGTTGGAACACTCGACACAGGTCAACGCGAACTCGACGCCCTCGATCGAGGGCGTCCACTCGAACTCGTCGACGAGGGTAACCCCGTAATCGACCCCCTCGATCCCCTCCAGTAACCCGTCCATCCAGGGCCGGACGCTCCGCGACTCCACGCGGGCGTAACACCGAACGTCGCCCTCCGCCGTGACGAACACGTGTTCGATGCCCTCGGCCCCGCGAACGCGCTCACGGACGGTTTCGAGGGCTCCGGGGGGGACGTCCAGCCTGACCAACACCGGGATGCCGGCGCGCAGCCGCGAGCGGTCAACGTCGATCGTAAACCCCTCGATGATGCCGATCTCCTCGAGCCGCGTGACCCGGTCGGAGACGGCCGGCCCGGAGAGCCCGACCGTCTCGCCGATCTCGCTGAACGGTCGGCGGGCGTCCGCCGCCAGCAACGACAGGATCTCCAGGTCGGTTTCGTCCAGATCGCGCATACCGACCGTTGGGCCCCCGGGACGTAATACCGTTCCCCAACGCCGGTTCGAACCGTCGTCGACGCCGGTCGTCTCGGGCTCCCCCGCCGCCGATCGCGCGCTGCCGACTCCCGCCCTTTTATGAAGCCGACCGAGGTACGGGTCGCCGATGGACCTCCGGCGGATCGGCGACTACGACGTGCTGATCCTCGTCTCCCTCATCTGGTTTCTCGGCAAGTTCGTTCGCTACCTCTTCCCGCCGCTGTTCGGGCCGCTCCAGTCGACGTACGGCGTGAGTAACGCCACGATCGGGGCCGCCTTCTCCGGGTTCATGGTCGCGTACGCGCTGCTACAGTTCCCCAGCGGCGCGGTCGCCGACCGGATCGGTCCGACCCGCGTGATCGTCGCCGGCGCGTCGGTCGCGGGGGTCGGCGCACTCGCGCTCGTCGTCGACTCCCCGTTCGCGGCGCTCGTCGCTGCTATGGTCGTTATCGGATCCGGGACGGGCGTCCACAAGACGGTGACCGTGCGGCTACTCGCCCGCGTCTACCCGGCCCGGACCGGGCGGATGCTCGGCGTTCACGACATGTTCGGCGCGCTGAGCGGGATCGTTGCCCCCGCCGTCGTCGTGGTGTTCCTCTCGCCGCCGGTGGCGATCGCGCTCGCCCTCGATCGGCTGCCCGGGGCCGACTGGCGCGCACTCTTCCTGCTCACGGGGATCGCCGCGCTCTCGCTCGCGGTCACCTTCGGACTGCGCATTCCCGGGCGGCTGCCGACCGACGGCGACGTCGAGGGTGACGACGGTGCGGAGCCGGGGGCGCGTGACTACCTCCGACTGTTCCGGAACCCGCGGTTCTCGGCGTTCGTGCTGGTGACGATCGGGTCCTCGTTCGCGCACAACGGGCTCGTCGCGTTCCTCCCGCTGTACCTCTCGCGGGAAGTCGGGCTGGCGACGACGACGGCGAACCTCCTGTACTCGCTCGTGTTCGCCGTGACCTTCGTCCAGCTCGCAACCGGTGACATCTCCGACCGGGTCGGCCGCTTCCCGGTGATGGTGGCCACGCTCGGGCTGGCGGCGGCGGCGCTCGCGGCGCTGGTGGTCCTGCCCGGCGTCGGCGTGGTCGCTGCTGCGGTCGTCGTCGCCCTGTTCGGGCTCGGAGCACACGGGTTCCAGCCGGTTCGGAGCGCCTACCTGATGGAGGTCCTCCCCGACTGGCTCGCGGGCGGCGGGCTCGGCGTCGTCCGGACCCTGCTCATGGGCGCGGGGGCGCTGGCGCCGGCGGTCATCGGAACCGTCGCCGACGTCGCCGGGTTCCGTCCCGCGTTCGCGCTGCTCGCGGGGTCGATGGCGCTGGCAGCGGTCATGGCCGCCGGACTGTGGTTCACCGAGTGACCCGCGCGGTCGCGTTTCCACGAGTGCTCGCACCGTCACTGATCGAAACGAACCCGCGCCCGCCGATAGTTTCACCACGTGGTAACTTAATGTCCAGCCACCAATGAACACCGATCGCTCGGGAGTCGGAAGCGACGGTCGGGGACGGTCCGGCGCCGTTCGCGGCGGGCCTGTAGCGCGTGACTCGACGCATGACTCGAAGCGATTCGATCGTCGAACGGGGACCGGCGATGACTGATCAGGGCAAAATCCTGGAGGGGATCACGGTCGTTGATCTGTCCACCTTCGTCACCGGCCACGCTTCGCCCGTCGCGTACTGCCGACCACACCGTATCGCCCCCGTTTCACCGGTCGAGCGTCCCCGGATCGAACGTCTCCGGGTCGAACTCGTGCTCACGGAGCCGATCCGGGTCGACGCCGGCGAGAACGGACTCGTCCGTCGCCTCTAGGACGACCGGTGGGCCGACGCCGGCATCGGCCGCCTCGACCCAGCGGCCAACACAAAGACACCAGCGGTCGCCCGGTTCGAGCCCGGGGAACTCGAACGCCGGCTCGGGAGTGATCAGGTCATTCCCCTGGCGGCGGCTGTACTCCAGGAACTCGGCGGTCATGACGGCACAGAGCGTGTGCCTTCCGACGTCGCCGTCGACGTCGCGGCAGTAGCCGTCGCGACGGTAGCCGGTCGTGGGGTCGTCGCCACACGGCCGTAGCTCGTCGCCAAACACGTTGCGGTCGGACTCGTCGCCGTCCTCATCGATGGACACGGTCCCACTCGGTGCCGGACCGACTTATTCATCCCGCCGGTCGGCGTCTCGCCCCGACGTGGTGGTCGGTCGCTCGATGCTATCGAGCCCATGTGTCTCGACCCGTGCGCCGCCGCCACCCCGCTCATTCCGCGGATCTCGATCGACACGATCCGGACCGACGGCTTCCGGATCCGGACGGCTAGGCCGAGACTCACGAAACACGCGACCGCGGAGAAGTTAACGACGAGAACGTATGCGATGGGAGGACCATGCGAGTCGGATGGACGTGACGACCGTCCACCTCGCCGGTCACTGATCCTCCGCATCCGACCGGTCGTAGCTCCCGACCCGTGGTCAGTTCCCGTTCGCCGCACCCGCCGATACACAATAGACAAGAAATAATAATACATTAAATTCTTATATGAATAGTCTAACTAGTTCGATGATGTACTATGAAGAATCAGTAGAAACCAATTTAAACCAGCTCAAAAACTAAATAAAACGATTACTGCTCTCAATTCCGATAAAATACTCCATCGTGTGTGTCAAAATCGAATTTCTGCTTTTGACGGGCTATGAGATGATTTAGACGCGCATATACCGACTCCTGACGGTTACTACACAACAAATAAGTAAAATAGAATTAATTGAAACTAATCAGAAAAATCATTTATTTTTGGCGGTGGAACTTTTCCGCGGATCGTCCTCTAGGGGGGAACCTACATTACGGCGTACGACATATGGCGGCGTATGACCGGTCGCCGGAGCAAAGTGGAGCGGCTGATCGAGGAGCGCGACCTCGACGGGATCGGCGACGAACTCGTCGACGGGTGGACGGCGACGGGCGATGATCGGACGAGCCTCCGGGACCTAGCCCGTCGTTTCAACGTCCGCCTCCTGTCGGCGACGATGGATCGGGCGGGCGGGCATGCCCTCGGGGGCGATCCCGAGACCACATATGCCGTTCTGAACGGGGAGGGGGGGGTTTCGGCCGGCCGCCGGGCCGAGGTCCGAAGCCAACTCGAGCGGGCCGGCGTCGACGTCGACGAACTCGAGGGGTCGTTCGTCACCTATCAGGCGATCCGCTCCTACGTCACGGACGTCCGCGGCGCAAAGCGGGACGAACCGGACGATGCGGAGCGGATCGACTCGGTCCGGACGACGATCCAACGACTGATCGCCCGGACGTCGGCCGTCGCCGAGGGGAATCTCGAACGGCTCCGGGAGACGGGTCGTCTGACGCTCGGCGACTTCCGGCTGACCGTCGACGTCCGCGTGTACTGTCGGGATTGCGGCGCACAGCGTGGCGTGATCGACCTCATCGACGACGGGGGGTGTGAGTGCGAGTGACGACGGTTGGGGGTCCTCACTCGCCGATATCGGTCACGTGGGTGTGACCGATCCCCAAGGCGTCGGCGTCTTCGGGGAGGAGCGCGACGACGAGGTAGTCGGCATGGGGCTCGAGGTACTCGAGTAGCCGGGCGATCCGGTCGCGGTCGATCGGCTCCAACGCGTCGAGGATCATCACCGGAACCGTCTCGTGGACCTCGTGGACGAGGTATCCCGCCAGCGCGAATACGAGCCCGGTTACCTCCCGCTCGGACCCGCTGAGGTGGTCCACCGTGTCCTCGTAGGCGACGCCGCCATCGCTCGACCGGACCACGTGGAGTTCGAACGCGCCGTCCTCGGCTCCCCGCCGCTCCTCGTGGACACCTCCGTCGTGGACCGTCCCGCTCCGGGCGCTCCCGTTCCCGCCCCCGCCCCCGGCCCCGCCGTCGACGGGTTCGATCCAGATTCGGTCGACGTTCCCGTACTCGAGAACGCGCAAAATCTCCGCCATGTGCTCGTTGAACGCCTCGACGGCCTCCGTCTCGATCCGGTCGATCCGGGTGCGGAGCTCAACCAGTTCCTCGCGGATCCCGTCCCGGCGCGACCGGAGGTCGGATTCCGCCTCCAGCTTCGCCTCGACGGTCTCGATCTCCTCGATGAGGTCGTCGCGCTCGGCCTCGAGCGTTCCCAGTTCGTGTTCGAGGTCGTTCGCCTCCCGATGGCGCCGTAACACCGCCTCGTAGCTCTCCGACTCGAGGTGCTCGACCTCGTCCTCGAGGCGTTCGACTCTCCCCATCAGCTCGGTCTTGCGCTCGGCTAGCCGGTCGATGGCGTCCTCGACTGACTCGACCTCCCGCTCGGTGCGGTCGATCTCCCGGCGGATCCGCTCCCGCTCCTCATGAGCGCGCTCGTACGCCGCCTTGCGGTCGGTGTACTCCTCGAGTTTCGACTCGAGTTCGTCGACTTCACCGATCCGCTTCTCTCGGAGGTCGTCCAGACGGTCGAGGGTTTCCTCGATCCCTTCGACCGGCACTTCGGAGCCGCAGGTCCAGCAGACGGTCCGCGTGTCGTCCTCCAGCAGCCGATCCGTGACTGACTCGGTCCCGTCTATCCCCCCGTCGACGGTCGCCGAGACGGCCGAGTGCGACCCGTCCCGGGCCGCCTCGAGCATCCGTTCGTTGAACCGGATCGTGTTCTGTAGCTCGCTGATCTCGCCGTCGAGTTCCCGCTTGCGCGACCGAAGGTCCGTGATCCGATCCTCGACGACGTCGGGGTCCCCGTCGGGCGCCTCGACGTCGTCCGCCCGCTCCTCCAGTTCCCGTCGCTCCTCGTGTACCGACCCCAGCCGTCGCCGCTTCGTCTCGATGTCGCGCCGGACGTCCTCCAGATCCGAACGAACCTCCCGGAGCTCCGCCAACCGCTCCTGGAGCTCGTCTTGCTCCCGGGACTCGTCCCCCGCCGACGCGTCGAGGTCCGCGATCGTCGACTCGACGCCCTCGAGCTCCTCGCGGGTATCCCCGATCTCCGTCTCCAGCTCCGTCCTTCGTCGTTCGAGTTCGGGCAACCGACGCTTCAGTTCCTCGATCGCCTCCAGTTCCTCGTCGACCGTCGCCTTCTCGGCTCGGAGTTCGCGGATCCGTGCTCGAATGGTCTCGGTGTCGACGGGCCGGGTGATCAGTTCCCTGAGGTCGGCGTCGCGTGCGACCGCCCGGCGCGCCTCGTTCGACCGGAGCAGGAACGCGAACAGGTCCGCGAGTTCGGGGTCGTCAAGATACGGATCGCCGCCCGTCGCCACGCCCGTCCCGGTCCGCTCGAGGCGGAGATCGTAGGTCCGGTCGCCGACCTCGAGTTCGACGCGTGCCGTCTCCTCGTCTCCCTTGATCGACGCCGCGTCGCTGCCGAACACGCCCATCAACGCCCGCAGGAACGACGTCTTGTTCGACGCGTTTGGACCCGCGAGGACCGTCACCCCGGGCGGTATCTCGACCCTCGCGTGGTCGATACCCCCGACGTGTTCGACGTCGACTGTAACCGGATCCATGCGCATAGCCACCGGGTAATCGTTGAAATAGGTTCCGCCTCCGCCTCCCGCCGTTCTCAAAATAACAACCATACGTTTGTTACTTAAGGTGGTGTGACCCGGTGCTGCGATGAGTCCCGCTCCGGATGGCCTCGCCGGAACCATCCGCCGTCCGATCCCCGTCCGGCGTTCCAGCGGCTAGACGGCCGTTCTCCCTCATCGAACGTCTCCGCCGCCAGTCGGTCGTCGAATGGCCGTCAACGGGCGGTTTCACCGGCCGTGCCTGAGGTTTATCTCCAGTTCGTTGACGGCGCCGAGTAACAGGTCCGGGAGCGTCGACGTCAACGCCTCCTCATTCAGCCGGTTTGCCGGGCCGGGGATGCTGAGGGACCCGAAGACGCCGTCGTCCGGCCCCCGTATCGAGGCCGCGATGGCGTGGAGCCCCTCGACCGACTCCTGTTTGTTGTACGCGTATCCCCGGTCCCGAATCTCCGCGAGTTCCGCGAAGAGTTCGTCCGAGTCGGTGATCGTCTCGTCCGTCTTCGCCGGCAGCCCGTGACGGTCGATTATTCCCTGAATCCGCTCGCGCGAATAGCAGGCCAGTATGGCTTTGCCGCCGGCGATCTGGTGCATGTGGATCGGCTCGCCGACTCGGACCGGCGGCTGAACGGGGTGTTCGCCGATCGCCCCACAGAGGTAGTACGCCTTGCCGTTCTCCTCGACGTGGGCCCAGGCGCGTTCGCCGGTCTCCTCCGCCAACTGCGTCACCTTCTTTTCGATCAGCTCGTACTCCTCGTACGAGGCCCGGGCCTTGATCCCGTATCGGAGGAACTCCAACCCCAACCGGTACCGTCCACCGTCGTTTACGACGTATCCACGGTCCTCGAGGGAGGCCAAATGCGCGTGAACGTTCCCCTTCGACGTCCCGAGTTCGGTCGCGAGCTCCGTCACCCCCCTCGCCGACCCGTCCTCGAGGTGTTCGATGATAGCGAACAGCTTCTCGTCGGACTTGATTCCGTGATCGTCGGTCTCACCCATACTTTCGTCTGGTCTTTGCTTCGTGAAAGTGTTTTCCGTCGTCGAACAGCGGGTGGATCCGTCCCGGATCGCTACTCCCTCGCCCGGATCGCACTTCCCCCGCCCCGGACCGCCCACTCACGTTCCGGACGGCCGCCAGCAAAACGGGATTCGGTCTCCCACCGCCGCGTCGGTCGCGATCTCGACGCGGTCCGGCCACCCCGTCTGAGCCGATCAGTAATGGTTTTATGGACGGGTTCCGGAGGTCGAATTGAGGCACGACATCATGACAGAACCAGTCTCCCTTGCAGCCGTCGGGCTCGGTCGCTGGGCCCACCAGTTGGCCCGCCAGTACACGGAATTGGACAGCATCGAGCTCGCCACGTGTTTCACTCGCACCCCCGAGAAACGCGACGAGTTCGCGTCGAAGTTCGACTGCGATCAGGACGAGAGCTTCGAAGCCGCACTCGCCCGCGACGACGTTGACGCGGTCGTCATCACCGTGCCGAACGACAAGCACGCCGACGTCGTCGAGCAGGCCGCCGACGCCGGCAAACACGTGTTGGTCGAGAAGCCCATCTCGATCGACATTGAGGACGCGAAACGCATCGAGGACGCCGTCGAACGCAACGACGTCACCTTCCTCACCGGACACAGCTGCCGGCGCGTCGGCGGCATCCGGAAGATGAAGGAACTGATCGAGAGCGGCGACGTCGGCGACGTCTCGCACATCGAGGCCGAGTGGGCCAACGAGCGGGGGCTGGAGATCGGCGCGGACAACTGGCGCGGGAACCCCAACAAAGCCCCCGGCGGCCCGCTCATCCAGCTCGGCGTCCACCAGATCGACAACCTCCAGTACCTGCTTGGCCCGATCAAGCAGGTGTTCACCTACGGGAAGCCGATGTACACCGAGGTCGAGAACATGACGATGACCCAGACGGTCCTCGAGTTCGAGAGCGGCCAGCAGGCGTATCTCGGGGCAAACTGGACGTCGCCGGGCGTGTTCTTCATCAACGTGTACGGCACCGAGGGCGTGATGTTCTACGACCTCGACTTCGCCAACTGGAGCAACTCCGAGGACACGGACAAGAACTCCGAGCTGCTGTTGCGGGAGTTCGAGGAGTGGACCGAGGACCCCGACGAGCGAAAGCTGCGCGACATCGACGTCGAGATGCCGATCAAGAACCACCTCCGCGACGAATTCGCGGAGTTTGCCCAGGCGATCCGCAGCGACGATATCGACCCCGAGGTCGACGCCCGCGCGGCGATGCGGAACGTCGCGGTCGTCTTGGCGGCCCAGAAGTCCGCCGACGAGAACCGGCCGGTCGAGGTCGACGAGATCCTCGAGGGGGCCTGAGATGCCGAAGCTTGGCCTCGACGACGCCGACACCAAACGGCTCCAGACGCGGGACGTGGCCGAGACCGTCTCGGGCTCCGTCCAGGGGACCCACGAGGCGACGCTGCGGATCGTCGAGATCGACCCGGTCGCGGACGCGGGCGACCGGAACCCGCATCACCACGAACACATGGACGAGGTGATCCTCGTGCTGTCGGGCGAGGGGACCGCCTGGGAGGAGGGCGAGACGTTCGAGGTCGAGGAGCTGGACACGGTGCTGTTCCCGAGGGGCAAACGCCACATGATCGCCAACCTCACCGACGAACCGCTGCGGTTGGCGTGCTTCTTCGCGGATCCGGACATCGAGCGCGACTTCGTGCTTGACGAGGAGACTACGTTCCCGGTGGAGAAGCTGTAAGCGACGGCGCCGATGCGGGTCTCGGGTGGCGGGTCGTGTCGCCGATCTCCGGTTCGCGGCTTTCCTTGATCGTTGCTCGCTGATCTCCGTTCCCGATCGTGGTCCCGGCTCCCGCTTTCGTGCCCCGTCTGAAACACGCTGAGCTCGTATTAATATTATGAACGATCATTATACATCCCCGCTCGATTGCGCCATGCGATCGCCCCGACGCGGGATACCACCACTTACGCGGAAAAAAGTTCCAAAGATATAGGTAGGAGCCATAGATCCTACATACTAAGTCATGAGATGGGGACAATCGGTGATGGAATCGATGCACGATGAAACGCACGGCTGGGATACCGGTTTGGCTTCCGACCCCGTCGACCCGGGATACCGACCATGATAGTCGGCGTCCCGAGCGAAACGACTGCGGGGGAGGCGCGCGTCGCGCTCACCCCGCTGGTGGCGGACGACCTCGTGGATTCCGGTCATGACGTCCGCGTGGCGTCCGGCGCCGGCGAGATGTCGGACTGGACGGACGACGAGTACCGCGAGGTCGGCTGTGAGGTCCTCGAGGATCGGGCCGACGTGTTCGACGGCGCCGACGTCGTCGTTCAGGTCCAAGGACTCGGGGCGGTCGACGGGGACCCCGACCCCTACGACGCGGACCAGACGGTGATCGGCCTGCTCGGCCCCTACGGCGTCGACGACGACGAGCTGGCCGCCCTCGCTGACCGGGGGGTCAACGCGTTCGCGCTGGAGCTCATCCCCCGGATCAGCCGGGCACAGAGTATGGACGCGCTCTCCTCGATGGCGAGCATCGGCGGCTACAAGGGCGCGATGGTCGCGGCCGAGGAGCTCCCGAAGCTGTTCCCGATGGAGATGACCGCCGCGGGCACCGTCCAGCCGGCGGACGTGTTCGTCGTCGGGGCCGGCGTTGCGGGGCTCAAGGCGATCGCGACGGCCAACCGGCTCGGGGCCTCCGTGCGTGCGTACGACATCAGGCCCGAAGTAAAGGAGGAGGTCGAGAGCCTCGGCGGCGAGTTCGTCGAGTTGGACCTCGACACCGGCGACGCCTCCGACGACGAGGGCCACGCGAGGGAACAGGACGATGATTTCATCCGGAAGCAGCGGGAGATGATGACGCGCGTGGTCGGCGAGAGCGACGTCCTCATCACCACCGCGGCGATCCCGGGCAAGCCGTCCCCCGAACTCGTGACCACGGAGATGATCGATGGAATGGACGCGGGCTCCGTCATCGTGGACCTCGCGGCCGAGGGCGGCGGCAACTGTGAACCGACCCGTGCCGGCGAGACCGTCACCCACGACGGGGTGACGATATTCGGCCAGACGAACCACCCGTCGACGGTCTCCCACACGGCCAGCCAACTCTACTCGAACAACGTGAACAACTTCCTGGAGAACCTGCTCGACGATGGCTCGCTCGCCATCGATACCGAGGACGAGATCGTGGACTCCACGCTGCTCGTCCACGACGGGACGGTTCGGAACCCGCACCTCGACGATGAGGAGGGCGACGATGAGGAGGATGACGAGGAGAACGACGATGAGGAGGGTGACGAGGAGAACGATGATGACGCCGAGAGCAACGCGGACGACTCGGAGGGGAACGATGCGAACTGACCGATCGGCCCGCCGGGTCGACGCTGCCCCCCGGGTCGTGATACGTTGCCGGATGGAACTCCGCCACTGCGGGGGATCGGCATGACGTTCGTCGGGAACCTGACGCTGTTCGTCCTCTCGGCGTTCGTCGGGTACGAGATCATCACCAAGATCCCGACGAACCTCCACACGCCGCTGATGTCCGGGGCGAACGCCATCTCGGGGATCACGCTGCTCGGCTCGGTCGTCGTGGCCGGGTCCGGATCGACGACGCTTGCGACCGTGCTCGGCTTCCTCGCCGTCGTCATGGCCACGATCAACGTCGTCGGGGGCTACCTCGTCAGCCACAAGATGCTCGATCAGTTCAGCCAGCGAGGGGGGTCCTGAGATGACGGGCGTCATCGGGTTCCTCCCCGAGTCGGTACTGGCGTTCGCGTACCTGATCGCGGGGATCCTGTTCATTCAGGGGCTTCGCGACATGACGCATCCGCGGACCGCGATCCGCGGCAACAAGATCTCGTCACTCGGGATGGCGGTCGCGGTCGGCGTCACGATGCTCTGGTTCGAGATCCTTTCGCCGCTGGTGCTGCTCGCGGCGCTGGTCGTCGGCACGGGCGTCGGGACCTGGCTCGCAATAACCGTCGAGACGACCGAGATGCCCCAGCTCGTCGGGCTGTTCAACGGCTTCGGCGGCGGCGCGTCGGCGCTGGTGGCCGGGGCCGAACTGATCGACCTGTTCAATCAAGAGGGCGCCGGAGCCCTCGGAGCCGACCTGACCGCGGCGGCGGCCGTCGCCGGGATCATCGGCGCGATCACGTTCTGGGGGAGTCTCGTCGCCGCGGGCAAACTCCACGGCGTGGTGAACGACTCCGCGGTCCGGTATACCGGTGAACAGGTCGTCAAGGCGATCGTACTCCTGACCGCGCTCGCCGGGAGCGCGTTCCTCGTCGTCCAGCCGGACCTGTTCGGCGCGGCGCCGCTTGCGGGATGGATCCCGGCGTACTGGTTCATCGTCGCCGCCGCGTCGGTACTCGGCGTGCTGCTCGTCATCCCGATCGGCGGGGCGGACATGCCCGTCGTCGTCGCGCTGTTGAACTCCTACTCCGGGCTCGCGGCCGCGACGACCGGGTTCGTGCTGAACAACACGGCGCTGATCATCGCCGGGACGCTCGTCGGCGCGTCCGGGCTGATCCTCACCGTGATCATGTGTAACTCCATGAACCGCTCGCTCACTAACGTCCTCTTCGGCGGTTGGGGCGAGGAAGCGGAAAGCGAGGAGATGGAGGACATCTACGAGGGCCAGATCATGAGCACCTCGCCCGAGGAGGTCGAGATGCTGCTCGACACGGCCCAGCGCGTCGTCATCGTGCCGGGCTACGGGATGGCGGTGGCCCAGGCGCAACACGCCGTCGCGGAGCTGGCCGACCTCCTCGACGAGAACGACGTCGACGTGGAGTTCGGCATCCACCCGGTCGCGGGACGCATGCCGGGTCACATGAACGTGCTTCTCGCCGAGGCCGACGTGTCCTACGAACGGATGCGGGAGCTCGAGGAGGTCAACCCGACGTTCTCGCAGACCGACGTCGTCATCGTGACCGGTGCCAACGACGTGGTGAATCCGAAGGCCAACACCGACGACTCGAGTCCCATCGCCGGGATGCCGGTGTTGAACGTCTCGGATGCCCGGACGGTCATCGTCAACAAGCGGAGCCTCAGCCCGGGCTTCTCCGGGATCCCGAATCCACTGTTCGCCGAGGACAACACGAACATGCTGTTCGGCGACGCGAAGGACTCGATGCAGGAACTGGTCAACCAGTACGAGGAAAATCACTGAACGGCTGAGACGAAATTAGACGATCAGCCTCGGTCGGTCGGTCCACGCCGCGCGGCTTGCCCGTCCGACGCCGCCGTTTTTCACCGCCGGTCCCGCTCGCTTTCGTGTTCGGTTCCGCTCGACCTCGTTCAGTCGACTCGCTCGACGTCGTGTCGGAGCGTTCCCACGCCCTCGACCTCGATCTCGACGGTGTCGCCGTCGTTGAGGCGCCCGACGCCCTCCGGCGTCCCGGTCGCGATCACGTCGCCCGGTTCGAGCGTTAGGTAGGTCGTGATCTCCGCGATGAGCGCCGGGATCGAGAAGATGAGGTACTCCAGCGTCGAGGACTGCTTCGTTTCCCCGTTGACACGGAGTTCGACGCTCGCGTCGTCGGGGACGGCTTCGGGCGGTGCGACGACCGGACCGATCGGACAGGAGTTGTCGAACGCCTTGCCGCGCACCCAGTTCTGCTCCTCGCGCTGGTCGTCGCGATTCGACACGTCGTTCAGACACGTGAACCCGCGTACGACGTCCATCGCGTCGGCCTCGTCGACGTGGCGACACTGTTCGTCGATGACGACGCCGACCTCCGCCTCGTGGTCGACGCGCTCCTTACCGGCCGGAAGCGTGACGGTGTCGCCGTGGCCCGAGAGCGTGTTTGGCGGCTTCAAGAACAGCATCGGCCGGTCGGGTACGTCCTGGTTCATCTCGTCGGCGTGTTCGGCGTAGTTGCGCCCCACGGCGACGACCTTCGACGGCTCGGTCGGCGGGAGGACGTCGACGTCGGCGGGGTCGTAGGTTCGACCGCCGAATTTGACGCCGTCGTCGGTCCAATCGCCAGTGCGGATGGTGCCTGCCGGGTCGCGGAATCGAACGGATGCCATGCGTGTTCGGTGTCCGTCCGAACGCAAATAACCTTTTTTCACGACCCCGGGACCGTCGACCGGTCCCGATCTTAGGGGGCATTACGGTTCGAGGATCGTCGTGGTTCGGGAATTGTCCTAGTTCGAGGGTCGAGACCGCTCAGATGACGCGGTGGACCGGGTCCTCACCGTCGAAGACGTTCCGGATATTCCGGGCCGTGAGCGAACTGATCTCGCCCATCGCCTCCTCGGTCTTCCCGCCGATGTGGGGCGTAAACGTCACCCGATCGTCGGCGAGGAGCGCGTCGTACCGGTCGCGTTCGTCCGGCGGTTCGGACTCGAGGACGTCGAGGGCTGCCCCGCCGATGGCGTCGTCCTCCAGCGCCCGTGTGAGCGCGTCCTCGTCGACGATGCCACCCCGTGCCGTGTTGATCACGCAGGCGTCATCCGGGAGCGCCGAGAGCTCGTCGTCGCCGATCATGCCCCGGGTCGCGTCGTTCAGGGGGACGTGCGTCGTCAGGAAGTCGACCCGGCCGAGCATGCCGTGAAGCTCGTCGACCATCTCGACGTCGTGGTCGGCGAGGAACGCCGAGCGGTCGGCGACGTCGTGGGCGAGATACGTTAGGTCGAACCCCGCGGTGCGCTCGACGAGCGTCTGGCCGATCTTGCCGAGGCCGACGATCCCCAGCGTCTTGTCGGCGACCTCGCGGCCAATCTCGGCGTCCCAATTTCGGTCGCGGACCGCGTCGTCGCCGCCGCCGACGTCGCGGTAGTAGTTGAGCATGTGGAGAAAGACGAGCTCCGCCACCGCGTTCGCGTTCGCGCCCGGCGCGTTAGCCACGGTCACGCCCCGCTCCTCGGCGACGTCGAGGTCGATGTTGTCCACGCCGGTCCCGTGTTTGGCGATCACCTCGAGTTCGGGGGCCCGATCGAACGTCTCCGCGTCGATTTCGGTGTAGCCGACGACCCACGCGTCGGCGTCCTCGAGGTGCGAGAACAGTGTCTCCCTGTCGCTCGCCTCCTCGCGGCTCAGTTCGACGAATTCACAGCCGTACTCCCGAAGTAACTCCCGACTCTCCGCCGAATACCGGCCGAACATCGGCGTGGAGACGAGTACCGTCTTCTGGTGACTCATGTCGTCACCGAGGCTTTCCGCTGGTTGGAACTTATATACACCGGGTCTCGGTCGACGTCGTCCCGGATCGATGGACCGCCGCGGAACTGGCCGCCCGCTTCGGAACCGGCCGTCCGCCAGCCGGGTTTCGATCCGGCCCGATCCGGGTTCGACCCCGCCAACCGCGACGATGAGAGGGAACGCTTATTACCGAGTCGCGTGGGACTGAATTCGTTCACCAATGACGGGACGGAACCGATCGAAGAGTCCGGTTTATCCACTCGTCGCGCGCTGGCTCAACCTCGGGCGGGGATGGCAGGCCGCCGCGCTCGGCGTCGCGACGGTGCTCGCGTGTCGTCTGATCGCCTGACGATGGGGGGAACCGACGCGGTACTCCGGCGCTACCTCCCGGGGATCGCCGTCCTTCTCGGGTTCGCGGTCGTCGCGCGGGTCATCGGCGGGGCGGCTGCCGTCCTTAGCCCCCTCATCGTCGCCATCGCGTTCGGGGTCGTCGTCTCCAACACCGTCGGCGTCCCCGACTGGGCGGCCGCGGGCGTCGACACCCACAAGCTGTTCCTCGAGACGGGGATCGTTTTGCTCGGAGTGCGGCTCACCTTCGGGGACCTCGTCGAGACGGGTATCGTCGTCGTCCTGCTTGCCGCCGGGGTCGTCCTTTTCGGTGTGGTCTATTTGGAGCTCGTCGCGCGGCTGTTCTTCGACATCAAGCGTCGCGCACGCTCGCTGCTCGCGGCCGGGACGAGCGTCTGTGGCGTCTCGGCGGTCATCGCCGTCGCGGGTGCCATCGACGCCGACGAACTGAACGTCACCTACGCCGTCGCCACGATCCTCCTGTTCGACGCGGTGACGCTCGTCGTCGTGCCACCGCTGGCCGGGCCCCTCGGATTGACCGACCGGACGTTCGGCGTCTGGGCGGGACTGACGCTGTTCAGCACCGGGCCGACCGCGGCGGTCGGATTTAGCGTCTCCGAGACGGCCGGCCAGTGGGCGACGATCACGAAACTCGTCCGGAACTCGTTTATCGGCGTCCTCGCGGTGGGGTACGCGGTCGTCTACGCGACCGCCGGAGCCGAGCGCACGTCGCCGAGGGAGATCTGGACCCAGTTCCCCAAGTTCCTGCTCGGCTTTCTGGCCGTCGTGGTGATCGCGAATACGGGCGTGCTCTCCGCGGGATCGATCGAGGCCGTCGGTACGGTTCGGAGCTGGCTGTTCACGGTTGCGTTCGTCGGCCTCGGCCTCGAGATCGCCCTCCGACGCCTGCGGGACGTCGGCGTCAAACCGGTCGTTCTCGTCGGGATCCACCTCCTGACCGTCGGGAGCCTGACCTTCCTCGCGGTCGACGCGTTGCTTTGATCGGTCGGCCGATCCCGGACCCGATCCGGCCCATCTGCCCCGACCGGTGGTTCGCGTCCCGCGGCCCGTTCCCCGGCGGGAACGACGCGTACACACAAAGGATTAATACAGGGCGGGTGTTCGTGCTCGGTGTATGCCAGACAGGTATTTACAGGTAGTTGAGCCGACCGACAACGTCGCCACGGCGCTGCGCGAACTGGACGCCGGTGAGCCGGTCACCGTCGCCGTCGGCGGCGAGGAACGGGACGTCGAGGTCCAGGCGGACGTTGAGTTCGGTCACAAGATCGCCCTCGAGGACCTCGCCGCGGGCGAAACCATCATAAAATACGGCAAGAGCATCGGGAACGCCAGCCAGGACATCACGGCCGGCGAGTGGGTCCACGTACACAACGTCGAGTCAAATTACGGTCGGGGCGACCTCGCGGACGACGACCAGGTTCAGGCGGTGAGCGAGTAACCATGAGCGAATTCCTCGGATACGAACGCGACGACGGGAGCGTCGGCATCAGAAACAACGTGGTCGTCATGTCGACCGCGCCGTACGCCAACGACACGGTGAAACGAACCGCCGAGATCGTCGACGACGCGATCCCGATCACGCACCCGCTCGGGCGGTGTCAGACCAAGCCCGACGTGTTCCAGACGTACCGGACGCTGCTGGGGTACGCCACCCATCCCAACACGTACGGCGCGGTCATCATCGCCCACGCCGGCGAGATCGTCGACGGCGACGAGCTGGCTGGCGACGTCGCCGACACCGGCCGCCCGAGTGCCTCGATCAACATTCACGATGAGAAGGGCGTGATGAACGCGCTGAAGGCCGCGGTCAACGAGGCACAGACGATGGTCCGCGACGCCAGCGAACAGAAGCGGGTCGCCTCGGACATGTCGAAGCTCACGTTCGGGATCAACTGTGCGACGTCGGACACGACGTCCGGGCTCTGTCAGCACAAGGCGACCGCCGGCGCGGCTTGGCGGCTCATCGACGACCACGGCGGCCGCGCGATGTTCGCGGAGACGCCCGAGTTCTTCGGCGGCGAGAGCGAGCTCGCCGAGCGCGCCGTCAACGACGAGGTCAAACAGGAGATTCTCGACCGGGTCGAGCGCTGGGACCAGCGGCTTCAGGCGACCGGCTACGACGTCCGGGGCGCCCAGCCGACGCCGGACAACATGGACGGCGGGCTCACGACCATCGAGGAGAAGTCGCTGGGTGCGCTCGTGAAGTCCGGCGACGGCCCGATCCAGGACATCGTCGATTACGGCGAGAAGGTCCCGGACGGCGCGGGGATGTACATCATGGACACGCCGGGCCACGGCGCCGAGTCCGTGACGGGGATCGGGGCGGCCGGCGCGCACTTCATGATCATCTCGACCGGACAGGGTCACGCGCTGTCGAACGCGGTGATGCCGACGATCAAGGTCACGGGCAACCCCAACAGCGCCGAGCGGGTGCCCGAGGAGACCGACGTTGACGTCAGCGAGGCCCTGGTCGGCGACGAGGCGTTCGACTGGGCGACCGACCAGCTCTGGGACGAGATCGAGGACGTGGTGAACGGGAAGCTGACGATGAGCGAGGCGCTCGGCGAGAGCCAGTTCGCCATCCATCGCATCGGCCCGTCGACGTAGGCCTTCCCGTCGCGGGTCGCGCTTGCGGACTCCTCAGGCACTTCGGGCCTTTGGTAATCGCTGGCAAACGCGCCGGCCGGAAGGGCCCACGTGACTCGCCGTCGTTCGAACCGGCGGAGCCGTCTCGGGATGACGAGAGCGTTCCGCTCTTTCGAGCCACGCTCCTCGCTCGCGGTGCTCGCTGTGGTGCTTGCGTCATCAAGCGTTGCCCCCCGGCTGCCCGGTAAAATCCCATTCCGCCCCGCATCGCGACCGCACCTCACGCCTCCCCACCCTTGCGGTTCACTCCGTTCACCGCTCCCCTCGCGTTTCGTTTCGCACCCTGACGGGCGCTCGCGGGAGCGCGCAACCGCACAGCGATCGGTGGGGTCGCGCGTCGTTTATGCGTCGTCCCCGGCGTCCTCAGCCTCCTCGCCCCCGGTTCCGTCGGTCGAGGAGAGGCCGATCTGCTGCCACTTCTTGCTCCAGAACCGGGCGACGTTCACCACCGCACGGGCGTAAAAGTCACCCACGATGGCCCCGAACACGACGATCACGCCGAGTTCGAGGCCGGCATCCACGCTCGCTCCGCCGAGCGGTATCACGAGCACCCCCGCCGGGAGCGCGAGGGCGGCGATCGGGACTCGGACGCCGTACACTCCGAGCAGCGTCCCGTAGAACGGCCACGAGGTGTCGCCGGCACCCCGGAGTGCGCCCCGCATCGCCCGGGCGATGCTGAACCCGGCGACCCCGACGCCGTACGCCCAGATGAACCGCACCGTGAGGTCAACGTACTCGGTCCCGAACGCCATGGCGATCGGCCGGGCGGCGACGACGATGGCCCCGGCAAGGAGCACCTGTGTGACGAGCGCGATGCGGAGCGTCTGCCACCCGTAGTCGGTGGCTTCGGCCGCCTCGCCCGCGCCGAGACTTTGTCCGACGAGCGTGCTCGACGCGGTTGAGTACCCCCATGCGGGCATCATCGCGAGTTGCATCACCTGCCGGCCGATCGCGTAGGCGGCCAGCACTGGCGTCCCCAGCTGCCCGAGCACGAATAAGAACGGAAACCGACCGCCGGTGTCCGCGAGCCGACTGCCTGCGAGCGGCGTCCCGACCCGGAGAATCTCCGTGATGATGGCGGGGTCGAACTGGCGGCCGCGGAGCCGGAGCCGCGCGACGAAGCGTCCCGACAGCAACACCCCGGTGAACAGCCCGGCGGAGAGGAGGTTGGCGAGGACCGTTCCGATCGCGGCCCCGGCGATCCCGAGTTCGGGGACGGGGCCGACCCCGAAGATGAGCAGCGCGTTGAGGACGACGTTGAGCGGGACGGATATCGTTCGGATGTACATCGGCGTCCGGGTGTCGCCGCCGCCGGCGAGCGCGCGGGCGCCGACCAACCCCCAGAACCGGAAGACGACGCCGAGCATCACCAGTCGCAGGTACGTCTCCCCGTGGCCGACGACCGTCGGATCGTCCGACAGGAGCGCGATCAGCGGCTCGGCGAACACCCACGCGACCCCGGTGAGCGGCAACGCGACGGCGAGCGTGAGCCAGAGGGACTGTTTGATCGCGAGGTCAGCGCGCGCGTTCGACCCCGCGCCCTTGAATCGGGAGACGACGCTTATCGTTCCGCTCGAGAGCGCGAGCGATAGTCCGAACGCGATGAAGTAGTACTGGAAGCCGAGCTGGAGGCCCGCGACCGCCGTGTCGCCGATGGCGAGGCTCACCATCAGCAGGTCCGCGGTCCGGAGTGCGACCCGCATCGCCCCGGTGACCATGACCGGCACCGCCAGGTCGAACGCCTCGGATCCCTTCTCCTTGTCGACGACCCCGAGCCGCGCGAGGAGCGCGGGGAACGCGAAGAGGAGTTCGCGGGACCGTCGTCGGATCGTCGACAGCACCTCCGAAAGAAGATGAACCGCCTACATAGTGTTTCGGGACCCCGACGCCTCCGCCGGTTATCGGCGTCGCCCCCGGCGGCATCCTGACGGGGCCACACCCCCTCGGAGCGTGAGACCGGCCCGCACTCGGGCGTGTCCGAGGCGCTCGAGACCATCCCCTCGGACCTGTAAACAGTAGTAATAGAAGTGATACGTATTGTATACTATCAAAAATATGACTTACTTCCGTCCTCAAATCGTCCGGAGAGGGTGGTCGTCCTTCCGGTGAAGTGCCCGATTCGTGGACGTCGGTAGCATCAAGGGAATCGGTGGCACTGAGACGGCCGTGGATCGACGGAAACGCGTCCCCGAAACGGTCATATCATCGGTCGATCCGGACGTCAGTCCCCGGCTTCGAACGACCTACACCCCACCATACGCGATCGCCGTATCCTGCCGTCTGTGACCCTAGAACGCGCGTAAACTATTATTTTGCCGTCAAACTGCCGGCCGCCGGTCGACGCCGATCCGGCGTCCCACGCTTGTGCTGTCGGCCCCAACTTTCCGAACCAGTTGGGAGCGGATTCGGACTGATTCCGTGATCATATAAAAATAGTTATTTATATATTAAAAATATACTTTTGTTCGTGCGGGCGGCCGCAATGGTACTCCGTGCTCCTCGTCTCCGATACGACTGGGTCCACGGCGCCCCGGGTTCATCGCCGACCGAGTTCACCACGGGTGAGCCCACGGTTTACCGAGTCCGTGCTCGACACGAGTCTTTAGCTGAATCCAGGCGCTAAGACCCCTCAAGGAGCACCGCAGTCCGCGCCAGCGGACAAGGAGCGCAGTAGGGAGGAGATACAGCGCCATCATCACCTGGTCGTACACTGTGCGTCGGCAGGCTCACAGGCCCACGCAAGCGCTTATATTGTCGAACGCCGAATAAAAGATTAAGATGGGCGTTCCGACCTGTCGGCTTCGACTCGCTCGTCGTTCCATTCGGAACGACTCGCTCCTTGCGAGGCTGACGGAAACGGACAGCGTTCAAACGCGACAAGAAGCGTGCGTTGTCCCACGGAATCACTCCTGCGTGCTATCGGCCTGTTTAATGCGATCCGTTCCACGACTGGATACGCGAGCAGCTTGCCGGACCAGCGCTTCATGCGGGTCAACCGCAGGACGTCGCTGCTTCAGTTGCCGGAAGGCGGTCTCCACCGGTCGGTCGGTCGAGAGTGAGATGGCCGCCGCAGCAACCGCAGGACTCCTCGACGCACCTGCCGAACAGTGAATAAGCACGCGGTTCCCCGCTTCCCATCGGGTTACGGCTTCACTGACGGCCCTGGCAAACGTCTCCCGGTCATTTCGTGGTCCGTCCAGCATCGGGAACCGAACGACCGTCACGGCGGACGGAAAGCCGGGGTCCGGCTCAGTATGCGTCAGTGAGAGGATGACCGAAATCCGACGCCGTTCAAGTAGTGACTGGTCTCCGGCGTCCTCGATGGATCCCACGTACAGCTCGCTGGCAACTTCGTCCATTCTCTCTCGAGTGTTGTCTCGCGGATGGGCATAATGCTACGGTGGAGCGCGGGAAGCGAAGACGATCCGTTCGACGTCGTGGATACAAAACGCGTCGGAAAAGCAGGAATCCCCCCCTCGAGGAAGCCGCGGCGGCGGCTGAATAGGGTGAGGTGGTTCACAAACCCCGTCCGAGATGTAGAGCAGACGGTCATCACTTTGATGGGTACAGTTCCACCTCTCGGAAGTCGACCCCCGGAGTCGGCGTCGAGGAAAAGTTGTTAGGGATCAAATTCTGTTTCATCTCGTATATACCAGTATACTGCTACAAAATCACTATACAGGCACGCGTTCAATCAACTATTCAATGGATCAAGAATCGACTACTGAACCACCGCATGTACTCGCCGTCACCGCCGATCCCACGATCGCTCAACGGCTTCCGGATCGGCTTGGCCAGGAATTTCAGGTTACGGTGGTACGGACGGCAAATACGGCATTAGCCACCATCGAAGAGACAAACGATGTACAGTGTGTTGTGAGCGATCACGAACTCCCTGAGGTGGACGGGATTTCTCTCCTCAAGACGGTGCGGGTCCAACATCCCGATTTTCCATTTATAATCTTCACCAGCGAAGGGAGCGAGGCGGTCGCCAGTCGGGCAATTCATGCCAGAGCGACGGACTATCTGATAACGGACCGACTCGCCAATCAATGGGACCGGTTCACCGAACTGATCGAGCAGGCCATCGAATTCCATCGGGCCCAGTCGGACCTGACCGATGTCGAAGCCCGACTACAGGACACGCTTCAAGCGCTTCCCGATGGGGTGGTTGTTCTTCAAGACCATTCCGTCGAATATGCGAATCAGGAAGCACGCGACATCCTCGACGTTGGGGGCACCGACGATCTCGTTGGTCGTCCGCTCAACGACGTTATTCCGGCAGGTGAGACGTTCTCCGAGGAGAATTTGTCGGCCATATCGAGGGGAGACACGTACATCGACCGCGTTGAGGTTGATTCACTCAGGACCAGTCTCAGCTCGGCGGTGGAGTTGACCACGGCCCGAATCAGCTGGGAGCAAGCGCGGGCCGTATTGCTGATTATCGACGACATCGGCCGTCGAAAGACCTCAGAACGGGCCTTAGCCCGGACGAACGAGCAACTCCGCGTACTCAACCGGATTACGCGCCACGACATCCGGAACGACATGAACGTCATTGTCGGGTGGAGCGGAGAGCTCGCCCCGCATGTCGACGATGAGGGCCAAGCGCTGCTCGATCGGATCCAGAAGACGGGCCAACACGTGATCGATCTGACGGAAACGGTCCGTGACTTCATCGAAGCGCTCGGGACGGACCAGAGCCCCGATTGGGAGCCGACCCCTGCCTGTGAGGTTCTCAACGCTGAAGTAGCCAAGCGTCAGTCAATATATTCGGACGCCACGTTTCGAGTGGATGATGATTTCCCGGATATCAGCGCACGGGCCAACGATTTGCTCTCATCCGTGTTTCGGAATATCCTGAACAACGCCGTCCAGCACAACCACAGGGACGATCCCATTGTTGAAATCGGGTGTCGGGTCAGCGACGGGACGGTCCGGATCAGCATTGCCGATAACGGGCCCGGGATTCCCGAGGACCAGAAGGCCGCTATTTTTGGCCGGGGACAGGATGGCTTGGACGCCCCCGCGGCGGGCCTCGGCCTGTATTTGGTCGATCAGATCGTCGATAGCTACAGTGGCGAAATTTGGGTCGAAGACAACGAGCCTGCTGGCAGTGTATTCGTGGTCGAACTCAATCGCGTCGATGATGGCCAGCTGAAATGAAGGCGTGGGAACTCGACCAACGGAGTGAACTACCCCACCGTACCGCTCGGGCTGACGCCCTCGCGCTTGAGGGTGGGGCTTCCTGTTTCCACGACGCGCTTTGTATCCACAATCGAGGACACAGGGAGCGCAGTCTCCACAGGCGTTAACGAATCGCGAAGCGATTCGTTCGC
>JAQCNI010000146.1 GCA_028275105.1 Halorubrum sp. | reverse complement strand
GCCGACGAGTCGGGTGACGGCGTCGTCCTCGAAGCACAGACGCCCGGGTTCTCGTACTTCGCGGTGAACGCGGTGAGCGAACCGGACGCGGCGGCGACGGCCGAGCCGACGACGGCGTCGACCGGCGAGTCGGTGACGCTCGACGGCAGCGAGTCGAGTACGAAGTACGGCGAGATCGTCTCGTACGAGTGGTCAGTCGCGGATCAGACGCTCTCCGGCGAGATGGCGAGCGCGACGCTCGACGAGGCCGGCGAGTACACGGTCGAATTGACGGTGACGAACGACGCGGGTGAGACCGATACCGCGACCGCGACGCTCACCGTCGAGTCGACCGATGCCGGCGACGGCGCGGACGGCGCGGACAGCGGTGACGGGACGGCCGACGGCGCGGACGACACGGACGAGGAGGCGGCCGGACTCAGCCTCGCCGCGATCGGTGGACTTGTCGCTCTGGTCGTCGTCGTCGCGGCCACAGTCGCGGTGCGTCGTCGCGGTTCCGACGATACTGACCCGCTTCGGTAACGGGCCGCCCGACCCGCGACTGATACCGCCCGGTCCGGCCGTCGGCCTCGCAGACCGGTGATTCTCTTGCCGCCCGCCACGAGTTTTCTTCGGTGATAATTTGCGGCGAACGCCTATATCCACGGTTCGGCTACGTCCGTTCGTGTCGGAAACGAACGTTGACGGACTGGCACGCGACGCTCCTGAGAGCGAGCGCGACACGGCGTGGAAGACGCGACTGGGGTGGTCACGGATCCTCGGCGAGACGCTCGCTCTCCTCGCCGTCCCGGCGCTCCTCATCGCGGTGTTCCTGCTCCCGGAGGCGATCAGACGGGCGGCGGCCTTCTCGTACTCCGATCCAACGCTTTCGACGGCGATCACGGCGCACTACGTCCACCTGACGGTCCCGCACCTCGCCGGGAACGTCCTCGGATTCGCGCTCCTCGCGGGGACCGCCTACGGACTTAGCGTCGCGAGCGGTCGACGCCGCCTGTTCGTCGTCTCAACCCTCACGTTCCTGCTCGCCTTCCCGGTCGCCCTCTCGGGACTGAACCTTGCGATCCCCCGCGACGCGATTGGCTACGGCTTCTCCGGAATCAACATGGCGTTTTTCGGCTACGTCGCGGTCCTGCTCCCGATCGCAGTAGGCGAGCGGCTCGGCCTCGCGCGCGACCGATACCTCCCGCCCGTCTTCTTCCTCTCCGCTGGATACATCGCGCTCATCGCGCTACCGACCGGCGCCGCGTCGCTCGGCTTCGCCGTGGCGAGCGTCGCCATCGCGCTCCCGTACGGCCGTCACGTCCGCCGCGGATCGCTCCGCGAGGCGCGTCGCGTCGCCGCTCGGATTCTGGCTACGCCCGGATACGGCGAACTCGTCGCGGTCGCGACGGTCGTGCTCGTCGGCTACCCGCTCGTCGGCTTCCCGGCCGTGAGTCCGACCGGAATCCGGGTGAACGTCTACATCCACTTCCTGGGCTACGCGCTCGCGTTCCTCGTCGTGTACATCTCGCTGTTCATCGACTGAGGCGGCCGGCCCCTCCCTCTCGGCGTACCCGGTGGTCGTCCGCGACCAGCGTAAACCGCAGCCTCCCGGCGAGCGAGCTATATGCCCGACGCACATACTGGCTTGTGACTGGCACGAGTCCGGAAGAGGAAATTGACGATGGACCTGCGATCGCTGGCCGGGGCCGGCGTCACGGCGATTTTCGTTGTTCTCGTCGTGGCCATGCTCGTCGGCCAACAGCTCGGCCAGCCGATCGTCCTCGGCTTCGTGCTCACCGGAAGCATGGACGCCGAGCCCGCGAACATGGCTCCCGGTGACAGGTTCATCGCCGTCCCCCCGGCGGTTGCCGGAGACGTCGGCGAGGGCGACCTGCTCCGCAAGGCGATCGTCCCGATAGCCCTGTTCGCGCTGTTCGCCGGGCTGTTCGGGATGCTCCTGAGCTACGTCCTCGTGCCCAGGCTGTTCTGACCCCGCGACGGGTCGGTTCGGGCCGGGCGTTTCGGGTCGTGCGGACTGTCACCCACCCGAGCGTTGAACGCGATCGGCCGGCCTCGACGACGAATGATTAGAAAATTTTAATTATTTGATTATAAATCTCTATCCGTTGATGGATGTGCCCGTGCGTAATGATGGATCGACATTAATAGTCGGTCCGACGTTGTCGGGTCGGCGACGGTTGTTCTACCGGCTATTAGGGGAGTCACCGGGCCGACCGGCTGTGGTAGCAACACGAGAGCCTATGAAATGTCTTCGGCCGCGGTACCACCGGCTGACTGACGGCGATGAGCCCACTCCAATCGTCGTTGACTGTATCACGAACTCACTCGGGCGATCAGAGGAAGACACGGAGATGACGAAGTACGCTCAAGATCCGGGGAATCTCACGTCCATCGGTACGAAGTTCGCCGCTATTCTCGACCAGCACGAAACGGAGGAACTCTCCGTCGGTCTCACAAACCTCTCGCCGCTGTTGGTGTACGCATCTCCTTCCGATGTCTTCCAGTTCGCACACGTCTTCGTTCAGAAATCCATCGGTACTGATTGGCCAGTGATCGCAACGATCGACCCTAGTGTTCACGACACATCGACCGTCCAGCAGTTCGTTCCGCTGTTTGACGACGTGATCGAGACGCGGCGCACCGACAACGGAGA
>JAQCNI010000134.1 GCA_028275105.1 Halorubrum sp. | reverse complement strand
CGGTCCGAGAGATGATCGACGACGCTCGGGACGTAGTGGCCGTAATGACCACGGCCGAGGAACTCGACGAGGTCATCGTTGCGGTCGAAGATCCGGGCGCACTCGTCGCGGATCTCGCGCTCGGACCGGGCGTCGATCCCGAACTGCCCGTCGTAGGCGACGTCATCGGGGATGTCGAACAGCGCCGCTTCGTCGTCGACGTCGACCGCGTCGAGCATCGCCGCGGTCTCGGCGTCCGTGTGGGGTGCGTACGGCGTTCCACTCATCAAGCGATCTGCTCGGAGTAGGCACCGGCGTCGAGGAGGGCCTCGTCGCCCACGTCGTCGGTCGGATCGACCTCGACCAGCCAGCCGTCCCCGTACGGGTCCTTGTTAAGCAGTTCGGGGCGGTCGAACAGCGCCTCGTTGACTGCGACCACCTCGCCGGACACCGGGGAGTACAGGTCCGAAACGGCCTTTATCGACTCGACCACGCCGAACGCCTCGCCGGCAACGACCTCGTCGCCGACCGACGGGAGCTCGACGAAAACGACGTCGCCCAGCTCGTCCTGCGCGAAGTCGGAGACGCCGACCCGGACCGGTTCGTCGGCGACGGTCGTCCACTCGTGCGATTCCAGGTACCGTAACTCGTCGGGAACTTCGAAGCTCATTGTCTGGTGGACCGCGGCTCACGACTCCGGACCGGCGCGCCGAACACGACCGCGACGGTATCCCCACCGGGATCGCGGTCGATCGGGCGACGGTTCGGGCGTGTTCGTTCCACGGTGTGGGTATGTGTCTCTTCCGCGGACGAGGAAATAAAAGGTGTGTTCTCGGCGGTTCCGCGGGACGGTCGCCGACCGCATCCGAAGCGGATTGGCCATCCCGGTCGCGAGGCTCGACCCCGGCGATTTATTCGTCGGCGCGATGGAGCGCGACCATGCTGATCACGCTGGAGGGGCTCGACGGGAGCGGGAAGACGACGGTCTGGGAGGCGCTTCGAGATGGGTACCCCGACGCCGTCTTCACCCGCGAGCCCACCGACAGCTGGTACGGCGATGCCGTCTACCAGTCGCTGTCGGACGACGCGGCGGACCCGCTCGCCGAACTCTTCTTGTACACCGCCGACCACGCCGCCCATCTCTCGGGGACGGTCCGGCCCGCGCTCGCCGACGGCGATCTCGTCGTCTCCGACCGCTACTCCGACTCCCGGTTCGCCTATCAGGCCGCGACGCTCGCCGAGAGCGACGTCGACATCGATCGCCCGATGGAGTACGTCCGCGGGATCCACCGCGCCTTCTCGCGCCCGCCGGACGTCACGGTTTACCTCGACGTCGACGCGCGGACCGCCGCGGAGCGCGCGGGCCGCACGAACAAGTTCGAACGGGACGGATATCTCGCATCCGTTCGGAAAAACTACGAGCGACTCGTCGAGGTGGAGCCCGATCGGTTCGTCCGCGTCGACGCCACCCGGCCTCCCGAGGACGTGATAGCGCGCGTGGAGGCCATCGTCGCCGACCGCCTCGCGGAGTGAACTACCCCACCCTACTCAGCCGCTGGTGGAGCTTCCTGTTTCGACGACGCGCTTTGCAGACACGCGAATGGTGTCCGTAGGGAGAGCAGTCTCCACAGGCGTTGATTCGGGCCATCCCAGCCCTAACATCGCTTTTACCTTGACGCGTTCCGCCGGGCCGAGGTCGGTGAGCGCGTACCCCAGGTCGTCCAGACGGAGCGCGTACGCGCCGCCGAGGACGACGAGACCGGCAACCGTGACGAGCCCCCATGCGGGGTGGCCGACGCCCAGTTCGGCGGCCACCGCCGGCAGGATAAAGAGGAGGTAGCCGAGGAGGGAGGGCGGGTTCATCGTGTGGGTTGGCGGTGTCCGGATGGAACCGCTTTCGATACGCTTCACCGAACCGTTCGGACGGCCCCCGAGGGGTGAATCGGCGTCCGGGTGGTCGACGACTCAGGATCCGGAGACGAGGTACACCGCGACGACCGCGAACCCGATACCGAGCCCCTTGCGAACCGTGAACGACTCACCGAGAAAGAGGAAGCCGATCACCGACGAGAACACGAGGAACATGGCGAATATCGGCGTCACGACGCTGACAGGACCGAGCGCGAGGGCCCGGTAGAGCGCGAGGATCCCGATCCCGAGGAAGACGCCGGCGGCGACGACGTGGATCAGTTTCGGCGAGTCGAGATGGGTCACGAACCCCTGACGGGTGTACCACACGAGGCCGACCGCCATGGCGATCAGCATCGTGTTTGAGATGACGACCGCGACGTCGCTCGGGACCGCATCCGGCCCGGTGGTGGCGACGCGCATGAGCGGGGCGACGAACATGTACGAACCCATCGCGAGAAGGGCGTACGGCAGATACGTGTACGTCATACGTTCGCCGTTGAGCCGGGGGCGACAAGTTCCTGCCGGACCGGGACCGACCGGTGTGAGTCACCCTCGCTCGTACGAGTGGCCGACGACCAGCGCGACGACGTTGAGACAGAGAAGGGCGACGACGACCGCATCGAAGGCGGGGATCCGGTCGGCGAAGGGGACCACACCCACGTACACGGTCGGGAACGCCACCGCCGTCCAGAACGCGATGCGCTCAACGAGGGCGACGACGCCGGCCGAGCCGGAACGGAGGGCCGCAGATAGTCGGGGGACGCGCGAACCGTTTCGCATGGATGGGGACACGCACGGGGCCATCAAATACCGACCGAAGGCACAAACGCACGTTTCGGTCATCGATCTCGGCGGCGGGCCCATACGGGTGCCGTCGTTCGGTAGTGGGTCCGCACGAGCGCCGACGTCTCCGATGGCACACCCGTTCCATCCCCATTCAGTACCCTTTTGGGTCGAGCGACCGACCGTTCGAGTATGACCGGACTGTTCGACCACACGATGATCCGCGTCGAGGATTTGGAGGAGAGTCTCGACTGGTACCAAACCCATCTGAACTACGAGGAGAAGAGCCGCTGGGAGGCCGACACGTTCACCAACGTGTTTCTCGGTCCCGAGGACGTTCATGACGACGGCGCGCTCCTCGAACTCACCTACAACCACGACGGGCGGTCCTACGAGATGGGCGACGCTTGGGGCCACATCGCGGTTCGCGTGCCCGAGGACGCGCTTCAGGAGTCGTACGATGAGCTGTTGGCGGAGGGCGTCGAGGACTACCGCGACCCGGAGTCCTGCGGGAACCGCTACGCGTTCGTGACGGACCCCGACGGCCACGAGATCGAGATCGTGAAACGTGACCACGGCGCGAAGTGGAGCATCGACCACACGATGATCCGCGTCGAGGACGCCGACGAGGCGCTCGGCTACTGGGTTCGGAAGTTCGAGTACGACGAGGTCGGCCGGTGGGAGTCCGACACGTTCGCCAACTACTTCGTCGAGCCGCGGGACGCCCCGCGGGAGGCGATGTCGCTCGAACTCACGTACAACTACGACGGGCGGACGTACACCCTGGGCGACGCCTGGGGCCACGTCGCGATCGAGGTCGACGACCTCCACGGAGCGTGGGATCGACTGCTGGGGCGCAACGCACCCGACTACCGCGATCCCGAGTCCTGTAACGACCGCTACGCGTTCACGAAGGACCCCGACGGCCACGAGATCGAACTGGTCACCGCGGACTGATCGGTCGCCGACCGCCGGCGGTTTCGACGACGCGGTGAACATCGAGCCCATCGCGAACGTTCTGATGACGGGGACCTACTCCGCGTACGGGCGCCTCCGTCCGGCCGCTGTCCGGCCGCCGTCCGTCCCGCGGTCACGCATCCAGTGGACGGAAAACGACGATCCGGCCGCCGTCGGTTTCGCGCGTCCCGACGTCGACTTCGACCGGCAGACCGAGCGGGACCGCGTCGTCGTCGGGGTCGACGCCCCGGAGGACGCCGGTCAGTCGCACCGAGCCAAATCCCGCGATTGCGGTGACGTACGGCGCGTCGTCGTCGAATCGCGGCGGGGGCACGTGAACGACGGTGAACGTCTCGACGGACCCCTCGGCGGGAAGCGGCTCTTCCGAGAGCGACGTCGCCCCGCACTCGGGGCAGGCCCGTCGGGGCGGGAGCGACCCGTGCCCCTCGGGGCAGACGAGCGCGTAGCCGGCCCCGTCGTCGACCGCGTCGAGCCAGTCCTCGTGGGCCGCGTCCCGGGTGGTCATTCCGCCACCTCCAGCACGTGGACGACCGCGCTTGCGACCGTCCCGCCCGCGTTGTGGGCGACGCCCACCTCGGCGCCGGGAACGTGGTCGGCGTTCGGGTGGTCGCCGCGTAACAGCCGCGTCAACTCGGCGATCTGAGACCCGCCCGTCGCGCCGACCGGGTGGCCCTTGGCCTTAAGCCCGCCGGAGAGGTTCACGGGGAGGTCACCGTCGGCGGTCGTGAGCCCGTCGCGTGCGGCCGAGATCCCCTCGCCGCGGTCGACGAACCCGAGCGACTCGATCGCGAGGACCTCCGCGACGGTGAAACAGTCGTGGACCTCCGCAACGTCGACGTCGTCGGGCGCCACGTCGGCGTCGTCGTAGGCGGTCGTCGCGGCGTCGGTAGCCGCGGGCGTCCGCGCGACGTCCGCCCGGTCCGCGAGCGCCATCCGATCGGTTCCCTGACCGGTCCCGGTTACGGCCACGGGTGCGTCGAGGTCGTGTGTCTCGGCATACGAGTCGGAGACGAGCACGAGTGCGCTCGCGCCGTCGGTTATCGGACAGGCATCGTAGAGGTGGAGCGGGGTGGCGACCGGCGGGGCGTCGAGCGCCTCCTCGACCGAGACCTCCCGGCGATACTGGGCGAACTCGTTGGGAACGGCGTTCGCGTGGTTCTTCGAGGCGACGTGCGCGAGGTCCCGGCGGTCGCCGCCGTGGGCGTCGAAGTAGGCGCGGGCCATCAGGGCGTACGCGCCGGGGAACGTGACCCCGGACCGGACCTCGAACAGGTCGTCGGCCGCGATCGCGAGTCCCTCCGTGGCCGCCCCGGTGTCGAGATTCGTCATCCGTTCCATCCCGCCCGCGAGGACGACGTCGGCCGCCCCGGATCGGACGGTTCTGACCGCTTCCCTGACCGCGACGCCGGCCGACGCGCACGCTTCCTCGTACCGCGTCGCGGGACACCGGACCCCCGCAGCCTCGGCCATCAACGGCGCCTGATGGCTCTGGTTCTCCGAGAGCGCCCCCATGAAGTTGCCGTAATTAAGCTCGTCGACGGCGCCGCGGTCGACGTCCGCGTCCGCGAACGCCCGGGACGCCGCCGCCGCGAACAGGTCCCGACCCGCCCGTTCGGGGTGGCTCCCGAACCGAGTGAGCCCGACGCCGGCGACGCGTACCTCCGTCATACACGGACGGTGGTGGTGGGCCCCGTTTAGCGTTTCCGGAACCGGGGACGGGGGTTGGCGCGCGTGACGAGTGCGTGACGCGGGAAACGCGGGCTACCGGCGTCGACTCTCGCGAGCGACGAAATCGGCAGCGACGAACGGGTCCGACGTGTGGATCGAGAGCACGGAAGCGACGGGGCGATCAGCATCTTTCGAGGCGGAGCCTCCGGCCTCAACGAGCGAGGGCTTCCGACTGGTCGGAAGCACGACGCGAGTAGGCCGGGGAGGAAGCCGACACGGTGGGAAACAGGCAACGTCGTTGCTGCTGTCTGACTCGCTATCCGATACACT
>JAQCNI010000131.1 GCA_028275105.1 Halorubrum sp. | reverse complement strand
CGGGGCGAACTACGAGTCGGCGGTCGTCCACAGCAGGGGCCCGACGACCGCCAGCCCGATGCCGAAGAGGATGAACGTCGCCGGCATCGTCCTGAACGGGGCCATGAGGAATATCGCGCCGAACCCCATGACGACGGCCGCGATGAGCTTCTGTGATTTCAGCGGGGCCGCGCCGAACAACGAGGCGACGAACGCCAGCAGCAGTACGTGCCCGAGATGGTAGTCGAGCAGGAACGTGTCGATGACCAGCGGCGAAAGCATGCTTATCCCGGACTGGGAGGGATTCGCGCATTAAAGTTCCGTTTCGTCCGACGGCCCCGTCGGGCGCGGCGCTTCCGCCGACCGCGACGCCGAATGCGATTCCCGCGTTCGACCCCCGCGTATAAGAGCCGTCGGGGTGACCACGGACCGTGCGACTCGTTCAGGTCATGATCCCGGCGGGGAAACGCGCGGCGGTCGTCCGCGCTCTCGACGAGGAGGAGGTCGATTACGTCATCACCGACGAGACGAGTAACCGCGAGTACACCGCGGTCGCGACGTTCCCCATCCCGAAGGCCGCGGTCGAGCCCGTCCTCGAACGCCTGCGGGAGGCCGGCATCGACGAACGGACCTACACCGTGATCGTCGCCGCCGAGACGGTGATATCCCGACGGTTCGACGCGCTCGAGGAGGAGTACGCCGAGGAGTCGGAGCACGGCGGCGACCGGATCTCGCGGGAGGAGCTGCAGGCGAAGGCGGACGACCTCGCGTCGGGGCTGCGGACGTACGTCCTGATGACGGTGATATCGGCGGTCATCGCCACCGCCGGCCTCCTGTTGGATTCGCCGGCGACGGTGGTCGGATCGATGGTGATCGCGCCGCTCATCGGGCCGGCGATGTCGGCCGCGATCGGCACGGTCGTCGACGACGAGGGGATGTTCCGACGGGGGGTCCGAATGCAGGTGATCGGCGTCGCGGTCGCGGTCACGGCCGCGACGCTGTTCGCGTTCGCGCTACGGACCCTCGGACTCGTCCCGCCCGGGCTCGACCCGCTGGAACTCGCGGAGGTCGCGGAGCGACTCGCGCCGAACGTGCTCGTGCTCGCCGTGGCGATCGGGGCCGGCGTCGCGGGGATCGTCTCGTTGATGACCGGCGTCTCCGCGACGCTCGTCGGCGTGATGATCGCGGTCGCGCTGATCCCGCCCGCGGCCGCCGTCGGGATCGGGATCGCCTTCGGAATCCCCCGACTCGTGATCGGCGCGGGGGTGATCGTGGCGGTCAACGTCCTCTCGATCAACCTCGCGGCGCTCGTCGTGTTGTGGTACGAGGGATACCGTCCACAACGCTGGTTCCGGGAGGACGACGCACGCGCGGCCGTGACCAAGCGGGTGGTCGTCCTCGTCGTCGCCATCGCGGTGTTGAGTGTGTTCCTCGGCGGCGTCACCTACGACTCGTACGTCGCGTCGAACACCGAAAGCGACATCCGGACCGCCGTCGGCGACGAGCTAGCCGCCCTCGACACTGAGGCGAACCTGCTGGAACTTCGCGTCGAGCGGGCGGGGACGGTGCCGCCACTCGAGACCGAGCGGGTGGTCGTCACCGTCGGGACGCCGCCGGGCGCAACCGTGGAGGGACTCGCGGCGACGCTCGAGGGACGGATCGAGGTCGCCACCGGCGACGCGCCGCGGGTTGAGGTCCGGTTCGTGATCGTCGACCGAGCCGGCTGACGGCGGAACGGATCCGTCGACCGCCGGCCGCCGACCGCCGACCGCCGACCGCCGGTAGTACACCGAAGAGCAACTACTTTTTAGCAGGGTCACGCTGGCTAGGCCAGTGAGCGACCCGACCGACCCCGAGGACGACTCGATACGGGAAGTGGTCGAGCGGTCCCGCAGCGGCGCGCCCGCGGTCGGCGAGGCGGTCCGCGACCGCTTCTCGTCGGACGAGGTGTTCCAGCGCATCATCGCCGCCGCCGCCGACGAGGAGGTGACCTCCGGGAGCCGCGAACTCTTCTTCAGCGGCGTGGCCGCGGGGTTGGCGATAACCATCACGTTCCTGTTGTACGTCTCGTTGAGCGCCGCGACCGACAACGACCCGATCCTGAGCGTCCTGTTGTACCCGCTCGGGTTCATCTACATCATCATCGGCGGCTACCAACTGTACACCGAGAACACGCTGCCGCCGGTGGCGCTGACCCTGGAGCGGCTCGCCAGTCTCCCGACGCTGTTGCGCCACTGGAGCATCGTGCTTGCGGGGAACTTCACCGGCGGCGCGGTCGGGGCGATCGTCCTCTCGTACGGCGGCGTCTTCTCCGGCGACGCCGTCGAGTCGGCGATATACGTCTCCAGCTCCGGGCTCGACGTCGGCTTCTGGCCGCTGTTTTTCAAGGCCGCGATGGCGGGACTGATCGTTGCCGGCGTCGTCTGGGTCGGGTTCGCCTCCACCGACTCCGTCACCCGATTGCTCGTCGTCTACCTCGCGTTCCTCGCGATACCGCTCGGGAACCTGTACCACGTCGTCGTCTCCTTCACCGAGGTGTTGTATCTGCTGTTCGCCGGAACCCTCGGACTCTACGACGGGGGGCTTACCCTCACGGAGGGGATCGTCGGATTCGTCCTCCCCGTACTGCTCGGCAACACGGTCGGCGGGGTGGTGCTCGTCACGCTGGTGAACTACTTCCAGACGAGCGAGGAGCGACTCGAAGAGGCGCGCTTCGAGGGAATGACGCGGCGGCTTACGGTGCCGGAGGGGTGCTTGGGCGGGCCGCCGGCCGGTCGTACGTCCCGATCCTCGACGCAACGGAGGCGACGCTGTTCGCCAGCGAGGGCCACCGAATCATGGTCCCCATCACGAACCCGCGAACCGACGGGCCGATCGTGGAGCTCGGGAGCCGGCTCGCCAGCGACCACGATAACGGGGTCGTCCACATCGTCCACGTCGTCCAGGCGCCCAAACGGATGTCGCTGTCGGCGGGGGCCGGCCGGATCGCCGACGTCTCCGAGGAGGGGATGACGGGACTCCGGGAGACCGCCGAGGGGTACGACGTCGACGTCTCGACGTCGACCGTGGTCACGCACCGCTCGTTCGAGGAGGTGTTCAACATGGCCCGGCGGACCCGTCCCGAGGCGGTGGTGATGGGGTGGGGCGAGGACCAGCTCTGGAACGCCGCCCGCGCCGAGCGGCCGATCGACGAGCTCACCAATCAGCTCCCCTGTGACTTCCTCATCCTGAACGAGCACGACCTCGACACGTCCCGGGTCCTCCTCCCCACCTCCGGCGGACCGGACTCGCGACTTGGCGCGGAGGTGGCGAGCGTGCTCTCGCGGACCGCCGACGCCGACGTTCGGCTCCTTCACGTCGTCAACGGCCCCGACGACCGCGCTGACGGGGAGCGGTTCCTCGCGGCGTGGGCGGCGGAGAACGGGCTGGGGGACGCCGAGCAGGTCGTCGACGACGACGGCGACGTGGAGGCGGCGATCGAGCGGGCGGCGGGCGACGGCACCATCGTCATCATCGGCGCGACGGAGAAGGGGCTGCTCTCCCGGCTCGTCTCGAGCTCGCTCCACCTCGACGTCATCCACGATGTCGACTGCTCGGTGTTGCTCGCCGAGCGCCCGAGCCGGCGCTCGATCCGCGACCGGCTGTTCGGCGCCGGACGTCGGGAGACCGAGCCGACGATCGGGACCGCCCACCGCGAGTCGGACGAATCGGAGGGGACCCAAGTCATCAGGACGGACGGGCCCGATGACGAGCCGGTTGAGGAGGACGACACTGACGCCGCGGACGACGAAGGCACGGAAAACGACCTCGCCACCGAACGGGCGGTCATCACCGACCACGACGAACCCGACGACGGGGACGGCGAGAACGGCGAGGGCGACGAAGATGACGGGGGGATCCGCGCGTGATCGGGATCGGAACTGTCGCCGGGTCGTAGCCACCTCTTCCGGCGGTTGCCCGCATCTACTCGCCGTCGCGGGTCGGGAGGTCCGGCTCGTAGTCCGCGGCGTCGATGACCAGGTCGAGCACCCGGTCGACGTTCTCCGCCTCGGTGAGGCTCATCGTCGCGTCGACCGACTCCGCGCGTACCGCGTCGAACCGGTCGTGCTTGTTCGCGACCGTGACCATCGGAACCGACCCGTCGAACAGCGCGCGGACCTCCCGGCGGAGTTCGCGTTGAACCTCGAGGGGATACCCGCAGTCGCCGGAGGGATCGAGCATGAAGAGGACGACGTCAGCGAGGTGACGGAGCGCGCTGACCGCCTGCCGTTCGATGTCGTTGCGTTCGTCCTCGGGACGGTCGAGCAGGCCGGGTGTGTCGACGATCTGGTACCGAACGTGGTCGTGGTCGAAGTGGCCGACGTGGACTCCGCGGGTCGTGAACGGGTACTCCGCGATCTCGTTGGACGCGCGGGTGACGCGGTTGACGAACGAGGACTTGCCGACGTTGGGATAGCCGGCGACGACGATCGCCGGCTCGTCCGGGCGGATGTCCGGGAGGTCCCGGAGGTCGTCCCGGGAATCGCCGACGTACCGGAGGTCGTCGGAGATCTGGTCCATGACGTCCGCCATGCGGGCGAACGCCTGCTTACGATGTTTCCGGGCGGTGTCGACGTCGGCGTTCCGGAGCCGCGTCGTGTACTCGTCACGGAGGTCCTCGATCTGCCGGCTCGCCCACATCACCTGCGAGAGCGCCTGCCGGAGGCGGTCGACGTCGACGATGGCGTCCGCGAGTTCGTAGTAGAACGGGTCGACGTCGAAGCCGAAGTCGGGCCACGAGACGACGACGTTCTCCAGGTTGTCCGAGAGGACGTTGCCGGCGGTCCGCAGCATCGACTCCTGGGCCTCGTGACCGCGCTTCGCGCGGCCCGCCCGCGCCGCCCGGGAGAACGCCTTGTCGACGAGTTCCGCCGAGCGGGGGGTCGTTGGGAGGCCCTCAAATATCATACCACGCGATTCGCCGCCGAGCGGGATAAACGCGTCCGTTTCGGGGCCCGACGACACCGCGAGGCACGGATCCGGGGCGGAGACGGCCGGGACGAGACCGGCTGAAGCGAGATTCGTCGGGGCGATGCCCGCTTGAGCAATTCCCGTCGGGGTCATCCGGTCCCTAGTTTTATTCGTCATCGCCGACGGCGTCCGACAATGTCCCCGTCCCTTCGACCCCTGCTCGTCGGATCGACCGAGGGAGCCCCGTCCCGACGACGGGTCCCCCTGCTCGTCGGGGCCGTCTTCGTCTCGGTGTTCGTCGCATACGCCGTGGGCGTGTTCCGCGTCTCCGGCGGCGTCGTGTGGCTGGCGGGCGAGGCGGCCGCCGTCGGCGTCCTCGTGGCCGGGGTCCTCGCGTACCGAGGGAACGGGGTAGCGTTCGCGTGGGCCGTCGTTTACGCCGCGCTGCTCGGGAACCACGCCAACCACTACCTGCTGGGGCTCTCGGGACGGTCCCTCGCGGAACGGACCGTCGCGTTCCTCGGTCCGGACGGACTGGCCGTCGTCGCCATTCAAGCGGTCGTGTTGGGGACGCTCGCGTGGGTCGTCGGGGCGGTCGCCGCCCGGATAGTCGAGGCGGTCAGGACCCGTCGCGCCGCTTCCGATTGGTTCCGGTAACGGCCGGCGAGTCGGAGTCGGTCCCTGACGCGTCGATCCCGGTGACTGCGTCCCGACGACGGGGGTGTCATGGAACACTCGTCGCGGCAGTTATCTCACCGGTTCGACACCGGGTCAGCCGTGAGGATCTGCGTGCGAATGGGGCGCGAGTGGCACGGGGTGATCGGTCCACGTTGCGGTCGATCAGTGAGAGATCGGTATTTGCGATGGCGGATCGGTGACCGCCGCCAAAGCCCCGGCCGCTCGGTACTACCTCGTTGCCAGCGTGAACGCTACCGCCAAAGCCCCGGCCGCTCGGTACTACCTCGTTGCCAGCGTGAACACCACCGCCAAAGCCCCAGCCGCTCGGTACGACGTCATTGTCAGCGTGAACGCTACCGCCAAAGTCCCGGCCGCTCGGTACTACCTCGTTGCCAGCGTGAACACCACCGCCAAAGCCCCAGCCGCGGGAACTCGATGCGCTCGCTGCGGTCCTCGTCGCTCACTCCATTCGCTCCTGTGGTCCTTGCGTCGCGCGTCTTCGTCCTCGCGGCTGCCCCTTGGAGTCCCACCCGACGGCACAGCACCGCAGCCTCACGCCTCCCCAGCCTCGGCCTCGGCGACCCGCCGGAACCGTCGGCGGGCCGCCTCAACCTCCCTCGCGCTCGGGTTCGCGCCCGCCGGGCGCTCACCGGAGCGCGCCACCGCACACCGGATCGACCACTCCCTCGACCGTGCTGAGCGACTCCGTTTTGGGTGTGGGAAGGCCTCCATGACACCCGCTAATACACTAACTCGCCGTCGATGAATCGTCGGGTCCGTGGGTCCCGCGGGTCGTCGAACACCCGCTCGGTCGGGCCGACCTCGGTCACGCCCCCGTCGAGCAGCACCGCGACGCGGTCGGCGACGCGTTCGGCCTGATACATGTCGTGGGTGGCGACGACGACCCCGATCCGCCGATCCCGGGCCTCGGCGATCGCATCCTCGATCACCGCGGTGTTTCGCGGATCGAGGTCCGACGTGGGTTCGTCGAGCAGCAGGACGTCGGGGTCGTAGGCCACCGCACGGGCGAACGAGACCCGCTGTGCCTCGCCGGCCGAGAGCGACTCGACGTGCTGGGCCCGCTTGTCGTCCAACCCGACGATGTCGAGGGCGTCGCGGACGGCGTCGGCGGTACCGCTCGGAGCCACGAGGGAGCGGAGTTCGGCCCGAATCCGCTCCGGCCACGACCGACGGACTCGAAGCCCGTACTCGACGTTGCGGGCGACGGGAGCGTCGAAGAGGCTCGCCGCCTGAAACACCATCCCGATGCGTCGTCGCAACGCGAGGCGGTCGGGGTCGTCGACTTCCCACGCGTCCGTGCCGTCGAAGCTAACGGTCCCCTCGTCCGGTTCGAGCGAGAGCGCGAGCGTCCGGAGAAGCGTGGTCTTTCCGATGCCCGACGGCCCGATGACCGCGACGACTTCCCCGGGTTCGACGTCGATGGAGAGGTTCTCGAACACGACCGTCTCACCGTACGACCGGGAGACGGCGGTTGCCCGGAGCATCAGCGCTGAACCCCCCAGTCGCCGAAGCGGACGACGATGGCGTTGATCAGCAACACGAGCGCGAGCAGGACCCCCCCGAGCACCATCGCGGTCCCGTACTGTCCTTGGCGCGCCTCGAGTTGGATGGCGGTCGTCAGCGTCCGCGTCTTCGAGATTCCGTCCGCACCGGTAATGTTCCCGCCGACGATGAGCACGGATCCGACCTCGCTGATCGCGCGGCCGAACCCCGCCAGCACCGCCGTTGCGATCCCGTACCGCGCCTCCTTGAGCACGACCAGCGCGGCGTCGAGTCGCGTCCCGCCGAGGGCGCGCGCGGCGTCGCGGACGTCCTCGTCCACGCCGGTGATGGCCGCGAGGCTGATCGCCGTGATCGGCGGCGTCGCGAGCACGAACTGCGACAGGATCATCGCCTGCTTGGTGAATAGGAGGTTCAGCGACCCGAGCGGGCCCTGATTGGAGACGGCGAACAGCACGACGAGGCCGACGACCACGCTCGGAAACCCCATCCCCGTGTTGATGACCGCCTTCACCAGTCCCTTGCCGGGGAAGTCGTTGAATCCCAGCACGACCGCGACCGGGATGCTGAACAGCGTGCTCAACGCCACCGCGATCAGGCTCACGTACAGCGAGACGGAGACGATGCTCCGGACGTACCCCTCCCTGAACGGAAGGTCGACGAGGAGCTGGAGCGACTGGACGGCCGGGTCGATGGGCATGGTCACGCGTCGGCCGTCCCGCTACTCCAGCCGTCCGGGACGTACTGTTGGAAGTCGGGGTTCTCGGAGACGGCTTCGGGGAAAAACAGCTGTTCCCCGTTCATCTCGTAGCTCGAGATGGCGTTCTGGGCGCCGGGGCTGGTGATCCAGCCGATGTACGCCATCGCGAGGTCGTAGTTGGCGTTCCCGTGGACGCCGGGGTTGACCGCCATGATCCCGTAGGGGTTCGAGAGGATCTCCGGGCCGTCCTCGATCGGCCCCTGGACGAGGATGGCGAGGCCGATATCGGAGCGCCGTGAGATGAACGTCCCGCGGTCCGACAGGGTGTACGCTCCCTGCCCGTCGGCGACGTTTAGCGCCCCGCCCATTCCGGTTCCGGTCTCCTGATACCAGTCGCCGCCCGGGTCGGTGCCGGCGGCTTCCCACAGGTTGCGTTCCTTCGTGTGGGTCCCGGAGTTGTCCCCGCGCGAGACGAACGTCGCCCCCGCGTCGGCGATGGCGGTGAGTGCCCCGGTCGCCGAGCGCATCCCCTCGATCCCGGCCGGGTCGTCCGCCGGGCCGACGATCACGAAGTCGTTGAACATGAGGTCACGGCGGTTGACCCCGTACCCGTTGCGCATGAACTCGTCCTCGAGGCCGCGGGCGTGGACCATCACCACGTCGGCGTCACCGTTCCGGGCCGACTCCAGGGCCGCGCCGGTCCCCCGGGCGACCGCGTCGACGGTCACGCCGTACATCGCCTCGAACTCGCCGTGGATCGCGTCGAGCAGTCCCGTGTCGTAGGTGCTCGTCGTCGTGGTCAGCGTCAGCGTCTCGCCGGCGACCGCCGCCGCCCCCTCTCCGCCGCCCGTGAGCCCCGAACAGCCGGCGAAGCCTCCGAGCGCCCCCGTTCCCAGCGCCGTGAGCAGTGTGCGGCGTTGTATCGTCACAGACACATCGACGGCGACGACGCAAAAATAGGTTGTGGTCGATCGCGTAACCGATATCGGGTACATGAGGCAGCATCCCGGCCGGCTCCAGTTACGAACATATCCGGGTCGTCGGGGCTCTACGGTGCGATGGCGGGGCGATCGCAAGGGAACCGGTGCCGACCGCCGATTGGCAGCGACGCCGGTATCCGTTATTTCCCGTCGGGTGGAGTCCCGGCCACGCCGTCCACGTGACTCGCCCCGTCGAGCCGGCCGAGGAACTAATGCGCCCGCCGCGAGTAGCGTCGGGTGATGGACGAACCGAGCGGTCGGGGGCGCGCGACCCTCGTCGAGGACGACGGGGACGACGTCGAGTTCGACGGGGACGACGCGACCCTGCTTCGAGCGGTCGATCGGGCAGGATCCGTCGCGAGGGCGTCCGCCGAACTCGGTCGGTCCAGGGCCCGCGCGCTGTCGCGGATCGAGACCCTCGAATCGGCGTTCGGGGCGCTCGTCGAGCGTCGGCGGGGCGGAAGCGACGGCGGCGGAAGCCGGCTAACCGAGGACGGAACCCGGCTGCTCAACCGCTACGACCGCCTGGCCGCGGCGATGGCCGCCACGGCGCGGGTGCCGGAGACCGTTCTATCGGGGACGGTCGCCGACGTCGACGGGGAGCTCGCGGCGGTCGAAACGGCCGTCGGGACCGTGTGGGGCCTCCACGACGGGGTGGCCGTCGGCCGGTCCGCCCAAGCGCGGATCGGTGGTGACGCCGTTACGGTTCGGGCGGCGGGCGATGATACGGAGCCGGCGGCGACGAGCGC
The DNA here is from genome assembly GCA_028275105.1 of Halorubrum sp. Classification (GTDB taxonomy): domain Archaea; phylum Halobacteriota; class Halobacteria; order Halobacteriales; family Haloferacaceae; genus Halorubrum. The sequence goes on along the minus strand of JAQCNI010000131.1, from coordinate 2,573 downwards.
ACGGAACCGGCGTCGCGGGCGGATCGAGGGCGTCGATCGGGGCGAAACCGTCCACGTGGTCCGGATCCGGGTCGACGACGCGACGGTCCGAGCGCTCGTCACCGACGGGAGCGCGGAGCGCCTCGGGCTTCGGGAGGGGAACCGGGTCCGGATCGCCTGGAAGGCGACGGCGACGCGGCTCGTCGAGGGGACGAACGGCTGAAGCGACCGGTCACTCCCCCCGCCGCTCCGGTACGTTTACCACGGTCCCCGGCGGGCGATCGGACATGAGTCTCGAGGCCACCGTCGCCGCCCCGTTCAAGTGGCACGCGACGGAGCGGCTGGGCGAGGGCGAGTTCGTGGTCGCGCTCTCGCTGGAGCGCGACTGGTTCTCCCCGGACCAGGCGAAACGGCTCGTCGACGTCGCCGTCGGCCGTGGGCTCGTCGACGAGGACGACGGCGAGTTGATCGCCCGGTTCGACCCGACCGAGGTCACCGTCCCCGAGGGGTTCCGGCCGGACGATGACGTGTTGCGCGAGCAGTCGACCTTCGAGACGGCCCTCGACGCGATCGTCGCCACCGGCGTCGAGAAGCAGCGTGCGGTCGCCGGGATCAACGAACGACAGCGCGGGCTCGCGATCACCATCGAGGCGGCCGCAGTCCTGTACGCGAAGGAACGTGGCGCTCGGATCGACCACCTCGCCGCGGACGTTCGGGCCGAACTCTCGGGGGACGGCTGATGGTCAAGGACCGCCTCAACGACGGCGTCCGGATCGGACAGTTGCTCGCCTCGGAGGTCGATGGCGACCGGGGACAGCTCGGGGGGATCACCGTGGCCGACGCCGACCCGGACGTCGAACCGACGGCCGACGGCGGGCTTGCGTACCGCTTGGTCCGAACCGACGACGTGAACGACCACGACCGCCCCGAGAGCGACGCGGACGTCGTCGCCGAGGTGTACGTCCAGCCGGACCGGGTACGGGTCGAGTTCGTCCGAGAACCCGACGCCGCCGCCGACGCGGCCGGGGGAGCCGGGCTCCGCGTCAGGCCGAAGGCGACCCGTCCGCCGCGGACGCTGGTGTTCGTCGAGGACGGCGCGGAGGCGAAGCGGATCCGACCCGTCATCGAGGCCGTATCGGCGGCGAACGATGGGGAGTGAACGGGCGGCTACGTGACCGAGTGGCCGAGCGCGGCCCGCTCAGTCGACGGGGTCGACGCCGGTCAGTTCGAACCGGGCCCCGCCGTGTTTGCTCTCCGTGACGCGGACGTTCCAGCCGTGTGCCTCGGCGGTCTCCCGGACGATGTTGAGGCCGAACCCGGTTCCCGAGTTGGCGGTCGTGTACCCGATATCGAAGACCCGGTCCCGCTCGTCGGCCGGGATACCCGGACCGTCGTCGGCAACGTAGAACCCGGTCCCACCGTCACCGCCGGCGCGGGTCGACGTGTACATCGGATCGATGGTCCCGACGACGATCCGCGCGTCGTCGCTCCCGTGATCGATCGCGTTGCGGATCAGGTTCTCGAAGAGCTGTTTCAGCCGACTCGGGTTCGCCCGGATCCGCCGGTCGCTATTGACGACGAGCGTCGCGTCGGCGGTCTCGACGGTCGCCCAGCACCCCTCGACGGTCTCCTCGAGGTTGACGGGGTCGAGCACGTCGGGTCTGGTGCCCTGCTTCGCGAGCGTCAGCAGGTCGCCTATCAGTTCGAGGCTGCGGTCCACCGCGTCGGCGGCGATATCGACGTGGCCGCCCTCGATGTCGGACAGGGCCAGGTCCAACCGGCCTTGGGCCACGTTGAGCGGGTTCCGGAGGTCGTGTGAGACCGCGCCGACGAACTGGTCGAGACGCCGGCGATCGCGGTCGGCCTCGGCCTCGGCGCGGGCAACCCGAACGGCGTTCGACAGTCGGTTGGTCAGGAGGGCGTAGTCCTCCGGGTCGCCGGGGGGACGGACGCAGTCCGTGACGCCCGCCGAAAGTGCGTCGGCGACGACGTCCCCCTCGCGATCGTCGACGCGGAGGACGAACGGGAGGTCCGGGTGCTCCCCGCAAACCGTGTCGAAGAAGTCGAGGCCCCGCCGGTCCGGCAGGTCCTCGGGCGCGAGGACGCAGTCGAACTCGGCGCTCCCGAGCCGGTCGAGGCCACGGTTCGCGGTCGGGGCAGGAGCGACCGTAAAGCGGTCGTTCGCGCGTTCGATCGACGTCACCGTCTCCCCGGTCACGGTCGACTCACCGTCGACGAGGAGGAGCGCGATCGGATCCCCGGTTGCTCCCATATGTTTCGCTCCGTGCCCCGATACTCCCGCCAAGCGGTATAAACCTCATGACGATCCGCCGAGGAAATGGACCCGACCCACTTTTATTCGCCGCGGACGGTCGGAAAGGTGTGACGCTCGACCCGATCCACGTCGAGAACATCGCGCGGCTCGCGTACGGGATCGCGGGCGACGTGGACACGACCGACCACGAGGACCTCGCCGGGCAGGTCTGGCGCGACTGGCTCCCTGACCTCCGCCGCGACGGCCGCGTCGTGATCGAACCCGTCGCCGGCCACGAGCGTCGGCGGGCCGATATCGACGACGTCGCGCTCGCGGACCG
>JAQCNI010000122.1 GCA_028275105.1 Halorubrum sp. | reverse complement strand
AATTCACACGGGTGATCATACATCCGGCGAACACAAACCAAATCGGCGCGCGAACCCACTAGATCCCAGCCGCAGCGTCGCCCCCAGAACGATCGAAAATTCAACACTTCTGCCCCGGGCGGTCGCTCCTCGGAAAGTCAGGCGGCGGCGGGACGGGATCCGGGCGGTCGGGAGACTATGCGGACCGTCTCGCGCGGTCGTTCGGTGACCCGTGACCGCGTCAAACGACGCTACTCCTGTCGGGCGTCACGGAGCGTGCTCTCGTTATCCGGGCTCGTGCTCCTCGTCCTGACGAAGGGTGCGGACGCCCTGACGACGTGGGTCGGGCTCTCGTTCGTCCCCGGCGTGTACGAGGCGAACGGCCTCGCGGCCGCCGCGTTCCAGCAGTTGGGTGTCACACACGGGCTCCTCGTGAGCTCGTTCGTCGTCGTTGCCTGTATCACGTGTCTGACCGAGGGTGCGTCGCTGGCGATCGCGGTGCGCCGCCGTGACGGATATCTCGCGCCGGTCGTCCGAGCGGTCGGATACGGGCTCCCCTCGGCCCTCTTCGCGCTCATCGCCGTGTACAACGTCACCATCCTCCTCGACGGCCTCCCGTCGCTCGCCGCGCTTCTCTGATCGCCGGTCGCGCCGTTTCGGTTGCCGGTCGCGCCAGTAACGTTTTGTCCCGCGATACCTAATTCACCGACGGATCGATGACTCCCCCCAATGCCGAGGAGGCCGACGACCTGCTCGAGCGGCTGGCGGCCGAGGCCGACGAGCGGGGGATCTCCACCGAGGAGTACGTCCGCCGGATCCTGCGGAACCGCCACGAGGCGGACGATCTGGCGGCGGAAGTCTCCCGTCTCGAGACGGAACTCGACGAGACGCGGACGGAGCTTGCGGCCACCGAGGAGACGCTCGCGGCCACCGAGGAGGAACTCGCCGCCAGCGAAACCCGGGTCGAGGAACTCTCGGAGCGGAACGCTGAGCTGGAGGATTCGCTGTCGACCGCCGAGGCGGAACTGACGGCCGCCGAGGAGAGGATGGAGGCGAAGACCGAACGCGTCCGGGAGCTCGAACGGCGGCTCGCGAGGGCGCTTCAGGCGAAGCGCCGGTTGGAGGAGGAAGTGGACCGATTGGAGGACGACGTGGAACGTCTCAAGAACGCGAACGAAACCCTTGAGCCGGGGACCGAACGGCCCGAAACGGCGGAGCGACCCGACGGCCCGGCCATCGACGGCGGAGCCCGCTCCGGGGAGTCCACTGCGGGGGAGGTCGCCGACCTCCGGAGCCGTCTCGAGGAGCGCGAAGCGCGCATCGAGGAGCTGGAAGCCGAACTCGACGAGCGTCGGACTCGGCTCTCCGAGCTCGACGCGGAACTCGATACGCGGGCCGAGCGGATCGACGAACTCACCGACGAGGTCGAGACCCTTCGGTCGCGGATCAACTCCCGCGAGGAGCGGATCGAACAGCTGGAGGAGCAGCTGGCCCGACGATCCCAGATTGAGGAGCGAGTCGACGACTTGGCGCTGGTCGTCAAAGAGGAGAACGAGGCCCGATACGCGCCCTTCTTCGTTCGCTGGTGGCGGTGGCTCCGCGGCTGATGACCGCGGAACGGTCCGCCGCCGAGTGACCCGCCGCTGACCGATCCGGCGTCGGCGTCCTCGCCGTCTACCCTTTCCCGTCCGGATCCTGCGTCGTGGTCCGGCCCCCGTTCGAGAGCGGCAGCGAGACGGTGAACACGGCCCCCGCCGGCTGGTTGTCCCAGACGAAGATCCGGCCGTCGTACTGCTCGACGAGGGTCGAGACGAGCGACAGTCCGAACCCGCTCCCGTCGCTGCCGGCGAGCGTCTCCCCCCGGTCGAACACCAGCTCCTTGTGCTCGTCCGGGATCCCCGGCCCGTTATCGGCGACGTGGCTCACGACGGCACCGTCGGACAGGTGGGACCGGACGACGACTTCGGGGGCGTCCGCGTCGTTGTGTTGGATCGCGTTCTTCAGTACGTTCCGGAACACCGCGGAGAGGATGTCGGTCGCCTCCACCGTGACGTCCGGGACCTCGCCGTCGATCCGCACCGTCGCCGACTCCGAGAACGTGGACGCGTTCGCAACCTCCCGCCTGAGCGTCGGCCGGAGCGGCGTCGGCTCCGGCTCGTTCGAGAGGGTCGTGATCACGTCGGTCATGTCGCGGGCCGTCTCGGTGAGGCCGACGATCCGGGAGAGCACGCCCTCGAGCCGGTCGAGCTCCTCGTCGTCGTCGTCGGCGCCGTCGCGGCGGACCGACCGCAACAGCCCGAGTCCGAGATTCGCCTCGTTCCTGATGTCGTGGCGGATCACCTGGTTCAACACTTCCAGCTCCTCGGCTTGGACCCGGCAGGTCTCCATCGTCTCCTTCCGGTCGCTGACGTCCCGCACCGTCCCGCCCCAGTACCGAAGGGTCCCGTCCGGGTCGACGATCGGGAACACGCGCTCGGAGAGCCACGTCACGGTCCCGTCGTCGTCGACGACGCGGAACTCGTGGGTCCCGGGCTCCGACCCGTCGGCATCCGCGGCATACTGCCGCATTCGACGCCGGAACGCGGCGTGATCGTCCCTCTCGTCTCGGTGGATGGCCCGCACGAACAGGGCGTTCCCCGACCGGATCTCCTCCCGTGGGAGGCCGACGACCGACTCGATCCGCTCGCTGACGTAGTGGACCTCGTCGACGTCGGCGGACGCGATCCACAACACGTCGGAGCTGTGCCGGTGGATCCGGTCGAGGAACGTCGCGATCCGGTTCCACTCCATCTCAGTCCCGGTCACCCAGCGCGTACAGTCCGTCGAACAGTTTCTGTTGGGCGGTCCGAAGGTGCTGGAGGAACGTGGAGTGGACGATCCCGAGGGAGTCGGCGACCTCCGTGGCCGAGCTCTTGCGGGGACGCTCGAAGTAGCCGTGGTGGTAGGCCGCGTGGAGGACCGCGGCCTGCTTCTCCGTGAGGTCCGCGGCGTGGATGAGGGGCCGGGATCCGGCGACCTCGCGTTCGGCGTCGACGCAGGACCGAACCGAGACCGACCCGTGTTCCGCCTCGATCGCGTCGGTCACGCGCTCGAGGTCCCCCCGGGACGGGAGGTCGAACCGGACGACCGCGCTCCCCGGGGTGACCGTCGTCGAGCGGACGGCCGCCCCGAGCGACGCGAGCGTGCTCTCCGGCGGGGTACACGACAGGGAGAGCCGGAGCCGGGACGGGTCGTCGTCGCCGATCGCCGTGACCTCGCGCACCTCGGGGTGGTCGGCCGCCGCCGCACGGAAGGTGTCGACGTCGACGCCCTCGACGCCGACGTACTGGACGACGTCGTCGTCGTCGTACGGGTGCGTCCCGGTCACGGTGAGTTCGACGCTCGCGGCGTCGACGGGGGCGCTCGCGGCGAGTTCCGTGAGGTAATACTCCGTGTCGCTCAGCCGGAGTTCCACCTCGACGACGTGGGGCGACGTGAGCGCCTTCTTCACGTCGAGGTGGTGGATCGCGAACGCGAGCGCGTCGCCCACCCGCGAGAGAAGCTCCCGTTCGTGCTCGTCGATGTAGTTCGGCTCCGGGTGGTACGCGGCGAGCACGCCGTACGTGACGTCCTCGTAGCGGAGCGGCAGCGCCGCGCCGGTCCGGATCCCGCAGTCCAGCGCCAGGTCCCGCCACGCGGTCGGTAGCATCTCCGCGAAATCGTCGGTGAACCGTGGCTCGCCCGAGCGGGCCGTCCAGACGCTCGGCTCGTTCGACGTCCCCTCGCCGTCCATCGACAGCTGGAGCCCCTCCACGTATCGCTCCGGGCCCTCGATCACGGTCGGGCGGATCGACGAGTCCGCCGTCTCTCCGGTCCACACGAGCTCGTAGCCGAACTCGACGAGCAGCTCCGCGAGCCGCGTTTCGACCTCCGACCGTGTCCGGGCTTCCACGAGGGCGTTCTGGGCCACGCGGGTGATCTCCCGTTCCCGCTCGCGGTACCGCTCGCGTGCCTTCCGGTTCGTGATGTCGCGGATCGACGCGACGCGGGCGTCGCCGTCCCCTATCGGGACCGTTCGGACGGTGTACTCGCAGTGGATGACCGCGTCGGCGGCGGTCACCAGTCTGGCCTCTCGGACCGGCTCGTCCGCTTCTCCCCGATCGACACCCTCGAAGGTGCCCGCGACGGCCTCCCGGTCGTCGGGGTGGACGAGCCGGTCGACGAGGTCGCTCCCGTGGAGCGACTCGCGGTCGTAGCCCGTCAGCTCGGAGAGCCGCTCGTTACAGAGCCGGATCCGCCCGTCGTCGACGACGACGATCGCGTCCCAGATCTGTTCGATGATCGTCCGGTACCGCTCCTCGCTCTCCGCGAGTTCCCCCCGCAGCCGGTACTGTTCGACGCTCTGGCGGATCCGATTCGCGAGGATCGCCGTCTGGTCCGACTGGGGGTCCTTCCGGAAGTAGTCGGAGACGCCCGCCCGTATGGCCCGCGTGGCGACCTCCTCGCTTCCCATCCCGGTGAGCAGGATGAACGGCAGGTCCGGCCGGTCCTCCCGGACCCGCTCCAGCAGTTGGATCCCGTCGACCTCCGGCATCCGGTAGTCCGCGATGACACACTCGATCCCGTTGTTCTCGGCGAGCGTCATGAGCGCCTCGTTCGCGCTCAGCGCCGTCGTCGTTCGGATCCCGTCCTCGCGGTCGAGTTCCGAGGCGAGCAGATCCACCCACTGCTCGTTGTCGTCGACGAGCAGCACGTCGATGGTCTCCGGGTCGGACCCCTCGGCCGACGGACCGACGATCGTTCTCCTCGACCCGCTCATCCGGGTCCACCTCCGTCGGACCGTCCGTCGATGTCGCCGACGCAGTCGATGTCGCCGTCGCCGACGCTATCGATCCCACGAAACGCGGTCGTCGTCCCGGTTCCGCGAACGCGTTTCTCCATTTGATCAACATATGTCGGTACGTTTTGAAAAACTTTCGGTATATTTATATATCAGATCGACAGGATCCGGCGATATATACAAAACCCCGAGGCACCGACTATCCGAGGACGGCCGGACTCCGGACGGACCGCCGGTCACACCTCCGAGCCCATGGAACTCCGATCCGCGCTCGGCTCGACGGCGACGCTGCTCGTCGTCGGGTTCGTGGTCGCGATGCTGCTCGGCCAGCAGCTGGGCCAGCCCATCCTGCTCGGGTTCGTCCTTACCGGCAGCATGAACGCCGACCCCGCCAACATGGCGCCCGGTGACGGGTTCGTCGCGGTCCCGCCGGCGATCGCCGGCGACGTCGAGGAAGGCGACGTCGTGACGTTCGAGGCCCGCGAGCTTCAGGGCGGCGGGCTGACGACCCACCGCGTCGTCGGCGAGACGGACGAGGGGTACATCACCAAGGGCGACGCGAACCCGTTCAACGACCAGGACGGGACGGAGCCACCGGTTCAGGAGTCGCAGATCGTCTCGGTCGCCCTTCAAACCGACGGCGAAGTGGTCGTGATACCGAAGGTCGGCGCCGGGGTGCCGGCGATACAGGGAGCGTTCACGGCCATGGCCTCGTCCCTCTCCGGGATCCCGGGGCTGGGCGGGTTGGCGGAGGGGGGTATCGGGACGCTCATGGTCGGGTTGGGCGTGTTGTTGCTGGTGTACAGCATCGTGGCGGAGCTGCTCGGCAGCAACCGTGCCCGGGAGGGCCGGTCCCGCGACCGTAGAAGCAAAACGAGTGCGGTCGTCATCCTCGTCGCGATCCTCCTGTTGATCACCGTCCCCACGACGGCGAGCATGATCATCCCGTCGAAAACCGACGACATCACCATCGTGAGCTCACAGTCGCCGAACGAGGACCCAAACGTCGTCGAACGCGGGGGGAGCGCCGAGCTCACGTACGAGTTCGTCAACGACGGGCTGATCCCCCGGATCGCAGTCGTCGAACCGGCCAGCACCGGGGTGACGGTGACCGAGACGGCGATGGTTGCCGACCGTGGCGAGACCGCACAGACCACGGTCACGCTTCACGCACCCGCGGAGACGGGAGCGTACGTCCGATCGGTCTCCGAACGGCAGTACGTCCAGTTCCTCCCCGTATCGGTGATCCTCGCGTTACACGCGATCCACCCGTTCGTTGCGATCCTGTCGATAAACGCGGTGATAGTCGTCGTCGTCACGACGGTGTTCGTTCTTGCGGTCGGGCTCGAACCGTTCCGATTCCGGTCGCGAGACCGGGATGTCTCGCTGGTCGACAAGGTTCAACGCGAAGTTCGGAAGTGGCTGTGATCGGGCCGGCGGTTCGTTCGCGTCAACTCCGGGGCCTCACTGTTCGAAACTCTGCCCTCATCCCCCGACGATCAGTCGGACGTTCCAGCCGGTGAGCAGCAGCCCGAGCACGGTCATCACGACCGGCGGCCAGTAGTAGGAGAACCGCTCGCGTCTCCGTGCGCCCTGAACGCTGACCGAGATCAACATGAAAAACACGAGTAGCTTCAACGACAGGAACCCGGGCAGCCCGAAGTTCTCCAGGAGCGTGTACACCACGGGGTTTCCCTCGAGGACGCCCGGCACCGCCGTCGTCGCATACAGCGTCGAGACGACGTCGCCGACGCCGTAGGTGAACCCGGCGGCGAGCCAGAGCAGATAGAACCCCGTCGTTCGGGTGCGATACAGGGGTACTTTGCCCGCATCGTCGCCGTCGGCGGCCGCCCCTCCGCTCGTCGGGTCGGTCGGGGATTCCGTCCCGTTGACCGCGTCGAGGTCCGCGTCCGGGTCCTCGATCCGCGTGAGCAGCGTCGTGATCTGCCGACGACGGCCGGCGATCTCGCCCGTCAACTCCCGGTAGTGTTCGTCGTCCGCCAGTTCGTCGGCGTCCTTCCGCGCCTCGAGACTCCGTTTGCGGGCCACGAGCGTGAGGTATGTTTCCGCGGCCCCCTCGACGGCCCCGCGGTCGACGAGTCGCTCGACGGTCGCGCGGAGTTCGTCGCGGCTGACCGGCTGCGGGACGTATTCGTCGAAATCGAGCCGCAGGATATCGGCACCGACCGTCGTTCCCGAGAGGAGCCCGATCTGACAGTCGACCCGACGCGCCCGAATCTCCCCGAGCAGTTCAGCGCTCGATGCCTCCGGGAGGTCGCCGTCGAGAAGCACGACGTCGACGTCGCCGTCGAGCGCGTCGAGCGCGGCCTCGTCGTCGCCCGCGGTTCGGACGTCGTACTCGTCCAGCCACGCCGCGTACTCGCCGGTCCGCTCCCGGTCGTCATCGATCATCAAGACGGTCGCGTCGGTGGCACGGGACATTCGGGTTGGTGTGTCGTGGTTTACCCCGTCTCACGCATAAACGCCGGGGGAGTCGCGCGGCGGGAGTCGGGGGCCGAACGAGCGGGGCTGCCGGGTCCGTTCGGCACTGTGCGTCCGTTTGTCATGCCACATCCACGTACCCCTACCCGCTTCGTATTTGGCCGAGTGAACCGCGTTGGCCGGCTTCCGTGAACCGTATGGCCCGGCTTGAACCGGATCCGGCCGGGTTCAAGCCGCCCCTGTAGCCGGTCAAGGACCGGAATACAAAGTGGGTACCTCTATAATAGTGGAAGTGCTTACACGGTGGACACCAATATGCAACGACGCAAATTCGCGATCGGAATGGGTGCATTGGCGACGGGCTCCGGGGCAGTGCTGAGTTCGGGCGCGTTCTCGCAGGTCGAATCACAACGCGACGTGACCATCGACTCGGTCAGCGACAACCAGGCGCTCCTCGAGTTTGCGCCCGTGAAGAAGGATTTCCTTCTTGACGAGGTCACTGCCAGCGTCGCGGGTACCACTAGTGATCGCTCCGGGTTCGTCGATCTGGTCGACAACGATGATGACGGCAGTGCCGTGAATATCGACTTCAGCGCCATGGAAAATTCCGACCTGCCAGGAAACGGACTGAACAACCGGTCCGTGACCGTCATTGAGGACCTGTTCCACATCCTCAACGCCGGTACGACCGAAGTCGAACTCAGCATCCACGACGCGGGGTTGGATCTCAGTAGTGACGGTGAGATCGCCGGCGACGACTCCCTCGTCGACCTGAGCACCCAACCGGAAGGGATCGCCTTTTTTGTTTCGAATCAGTCGGGCGGCTCTAGCGGGGCAACCGACGTCAACGACCTCGGAGTTGACAGGGTTTCGATGCCGACGGCCGGCGGCCTGAAAAACTGGACATCCGGCACAACCAGTTCATTGGCCGACTTCATCTCCGCAAGCGGAAACAGTGATTACAATGACATTGGCGCCGTAACCCTCGGTGCCGCCATCGACGTCGGCGGCGTCGTAGCCGATGACAAGATCAACGGCAAGATCAAACAAGGCGGCGAGACGGTAGAGGTGACCATCGTCGCACAGACGACGGACACCGACTCGAACTTCGACGCATAGTTCCCGTCGCGGTTCCCCCTAACCCCGATCGGAGCACGTTTTTCTGATTTCCCCAAAAGTATTATACTCTCCCCACCCGCTCCCCGGTATGCGCACCCGCCGGGCCGCGATGGCGGTCGCCGTTTCGGCCGGTTCGACTGCTCTCGCGGGCTGTCTCGACACGATTGCGGGCGGCGAGTCCGGACTCCGAGGGGTCAGCGGGTCCGACGTTCAGGACCGACGGCGCGAGGTGGTCGAGGCCTACGACGCCGCGGTCATCGACCGCAACGACGCCCTTTCGACGCGGAACGATGGCTTGGAGGCGTTCAACGCCGACACGTACGGTGACGCGACCGACCGACTCGAAACGGCGGCCGATGGCTACGAGTCCGCCGAGTCGGGCTTCTCGGATGCGGCCGAGATCGCGACCCAACTCGCCGAAGAGGAGGCGGCGTCGATCTGCGAGGGGTCGGCGGAGAAGGCGCGACTCCAACTCGCCGCGACTGAGGCGGTCCTGTCGGCCGCGAGGGCCGCCGCCGAGGGGACGGACGCCTCGACGATCAACGGCCACATTGAGGGGTATCGCGAACTCGAGGCGCGGGCGGAGACGATCACGGCCGAGGACCCGGAGGCCGTCGCCGAGGCGCTCGACCTCCAGTGACTGCGGTACCGGTCCACGGCGACGGTCCCCCCGTTCCGTGAGCGCCGGCCGCGTCCCACATAGTATATCCCTCCTGAAACTAATGTTATGATAGAAATACGGATCCGGTCCAGCGATGTCGCTGGGTAGAGGTGGAGCGATTCGAACCGATCGTCGGGATATCGAGGTCCCCGAGCGACGATCGGCGCCGTAAGTCGGGCTGCCCCGGATATGCGCCGCTTCCGATAATACCACGAGGGGGAGTACAATAATGTCGCTCACGGATCAAAAAAAGTACACACAGCCGGAGAAGGACGAACTGTACGACCTGCTGAGCAACCACCGTCGCCGGTACGTGATTCACTTCTGTAAGCGGGCGGACGGGTCGATCTCCCTCTCGGATCTCGCGGAGCAGGTGGCCGCGCGCGAACAGGACAAGTCGGTCGCGGAACTCACCTCGGCGGAGCGGAAACGGGTGTACACCTCGCTCCAGCAGACCCACCTCGACCGGCTCGACGAGGCGGGGATGATCGAGTTCGACGGCGACGAGGTCGAACTCACGGACGGCGCCGCGGAACTCGACGTCTACCTCGACGTCGTCCCGGAGGGGTCGATCTCGTGGGGGGTGTACCACCTCGGCATCTCCCTGCTGTCGGCGGTGGTGCTCGCGGGGGTCTGGGTTGAGTTCGTCCCGACGGGGACGGTCCCGGAACTCGGCTGGGCGGCGCTGATACTGGCGGTGTTCCTCGGCTCGTCGGTCGCACAGCTGATCCAGAACCGGCGGTACCGCCTCGGCGACGTGGACGAACCGCCCTGAGCGGTCACGTCTCGAACTCGTCGAACTCGTCCATCGTCATGTCGGCGTAGTTCACGATCCAGTCGTTCGCGGGCGAGTCCGGGCGGACGTACACGTACGCGTAGTCCGCGTCGAGGACGGTGCTCACGCCCAGCTGCTCGTCCTTGATGACGCGTTTGTTCGTGTCGATCGCGACGTCGACGAGCCCCTCGAGGTCGTCGACGAGGATCGTCGCCTCGTAGTCCTGCTCGGACGGGAACGTCCCGGGCGTGATCCACTCGCTGAACTCCTGTTCCTGCTGGTAGGTCTCCAGTAGCTGCGTCTCATCTTCGGTGAGTTCGATGACGTCGGCGTATCGCGCGCCGACCAGGCCGGCGATGCCGATAAGCGAGAGGAGGAGCCCGAGCGCCGACCCGATCCGTTCCGTGAGCGAGGGCTCGATCACTTCCTCGTCGGTTTTGGTCACCTCGTTCTGTTCGTCTATCGTCCGGATCTCGAGCACGCGGAACGTCTCGGGAGTCACCGTCACCGGCATCGTGCTCTCGTACGTCGCGTTGAGCGACTCGCCGCCGACCTCGCCCTCGACGGTCGAGACGGACACGACGCTGATTTCGGTCGTGCCCGCCGCCCCGAGCTGTGTCTCGACTTCGGAGATATTCTCCAGCACCGAGTCAACGTTCACTCCGACCTCGACCGTCTGGTTCGCCCCCGGTTCGAGCCCCTCCGTCGTTTCGGATGCGAGCGGCTTCGTGAACGACCAGAGTACGGCCTCGCCCTCGACGCCGCGATACCGGATGAACGTATCCGTGTTGACCCGAGCGGTCCCATCCG
>JAQCNI010000119.1 GCA_028275105.1 Halorubrum sp. | reverse complement strand
CGGTCGATCATCGCTCCCGGTCGATCATCGCTCCTGGTCGGCACCAAGTCCGGGGATCGCGACGACCGCCTCGACGCGACCCATCAGTTTCGAGGCCGTGAGCACCAGAGCAAGGTACGTCACGCCGGTCACGACGAAGATAAGGGTGTACCGGAACGTCTCGGAGGCGACTTGATCGGCGCGGTAGTACAGCTCCGGGACCGTGATGAACGCCGCCAGCGACGAGTACTTGATCAGGTAGACGAACTCGTTGGTCCATGACGGTATCGCGTAGCGGAGCCCCTGGGGCAACACCACGTGGTAGATCGTCTCCAGCTTCGAGAGGCCGACCGCACGGCCGGCGGTGATCTGTCCCTCGTCGACGCTCTCCAGGGCGCCGCGGATATACTCCGCCTGATAGGCGGCCCCGTTGAGCGTGAACCCGAGAATCGCCACCCAGACCACGTCCCGCGGGAAGACGCCGGAGAGCGCGCCGGGGACGTAGCTCGCGAGGTTGAGCCCGTAGTACAGCACGAACAGCTGCGCCAGGAGGGGGGTCCCGCGCAACAGCTCCGTGTACGCGAGCGAGAGCCACGCGGAGAGTCGGCCGTACACCCGCATCACCGCCAGCGGGACGGCGATGACGAAGCCGATACCGAGGCTCACGGCGGTGATCACGACGGTGAGCCACGTGCCCCGCGCGAGCTCCGGCATGAGTTCGACTACGAACGCGGCGTCGGCCGCGTACGCCGCGATCCCGGGAAGCGAGGCGACCACGGTCTCCACGGTCGCCGCCGACACGAGCGGGCTACCGACCGGGACGATGACGCCGCCAAGCCACCGGTTGACCCAGCTGAGGACGAGCCAACCCCAGAACAGCGCGCCGGCGGCAACGAGGAGGAGCCGGCCAACCGAACGGTCGGCCTCCGCCATGCGTTCCCGGACCGTCCCGGGTCTCGTCGCGCTCGCCATCAGTCGTGACTCTCGATGCGTTCGAGGAACCGGCCGGTCCGTTCCGTTTCCGGTCGTTCGAACAGCTGGTCCGGCGGGCCGCGCTCGACGACGTGGCCCTCGTCGAGGAACACGATCTCGTCGGCGACTTCGCGGGCGAAGCTCATCTCGTGGGTGACGACGAGCATCGTCATCCCCTCGTCGACGAGCCCGTGCATCACCTCCAGCACCTCGCCGATGAGCTCCGGATCCAGCGCGCTCGTGGGCTCGTCGAACAACAGTAGTTTCGGCTCCATCGCCAGCGCACGGGCGATGCCGACCCGTTGCTGTTGCCCCCCGGACAGCTCCGCGGGGTAGGAGTCGAGCTGGTCGGCGAGCCCGACGCGCTCGAGCTTCCCTTCGGCGCGCTCGCGCGCCTCGGCCTCGGAGAGTCCGAGGACCCGCCGCGGGCCGAGCGCGACGTTGCCGGCCGCGGTCAGGTGTGCGAACAGGTTGAATCCCTGAAACACCATGCCGACCTCCCGGCGGAGCTCGTCGACGTCGACGTCGGGTGAGAGCACCGCCTCGCCGTCGAGCAGAATCGATCCATCCTGTGCCTCCGCGAGCCGGTTGACACAGCGAAGCATCGTCGATTTTCCGGAGCCGGACGGGCCGATCAGGACGGTCACGTCGCCGCGGTCCATCCCGAAGGAGACGTCGTGGAGCACCCGCTCGTCGCCGTACCACTTCGAGACGTCCGTCACTCGGAGAAATCCGTCGTCGCTCACGCCGACTCCCCCTCCGGGATCGCGTAGTGGTCGCCGAGGCGGTCAAGCGCGCGGTTCGTCGTGAACGTGAGCACGAAGTAGATGGCGCTGATGAAGAGGACGACCTCGAGCACCGCCGTCGTTTGCTCCGAAAACAGGTCATGCCCGCGGGTGAGCAGCTCCGCGAGCCCGATTGCGAAGACGATGCTCGTGTCCTTCAACACGATCGTGAACTCGTTTTGGAACCCGGGGATCGACCGACGCAGAGCCTGCGGGACCACGACGTACCGGACGGCCTCGAACCGCGAGAGTCCGATCGACCGGCCGGCTTCCAGCTGGCCGGCGTCGACGCTCGACAGCGTCGCCCGGAAGATCTGTGACTGATAGGCGGCGCTGCGGAGGCCGAGTCCGAGAATTCCGGCGGTGACCGCCGAGGAGAGCGAGACGACGCCGAAGTTGAGCTGTGGGACGCCGATAACGAAGTACATCACGATGAGGATCACGACGATGGGCGTCCCCCGGAGGACGACACCCGCGACGGTCACGACCCGTTTGAGGGAGCCGTCGCCGTACACCTCGACCGCACCCGCCGGGAAGCCGACGAGGAAGCCGAAGAGGATCGACGCGACCGTGAGCCCGACCGTCAACAGGACGCCGACCCCGAGGTAGTCGGCGTTGTCGACGACGAACGCCCAGTCGGCGGCGTCGCCGATGAACGCGGGGGTAGCCCCGACCGACTCGGCAGTTGCGGCGAGCGATGAGCCCGCTACGGACGGCAAGCCCGCAGCGCCGAGGCTGTCGACCGCCGCGAGCGCGAGCGTCCCCACGATCGACATCCTACTCCTGTCCGAACCAAGCGTTGGTTATCTCCTCGTACGTGCCGTCCTCACGGACCGTCGCAAGGCCGTCGTTCAGCGCCGATTGGAACTCCGACTCGCCCTGACGAATGCCGAAACCGAACTCCTCGCCGGTCTCCTCGATGAACGCGATAGCCACGTTGCGGTTGGCCGCGAACGTCTCGGCGACCGGGTTGTCGATGACGACGGCGTCGACGTTCTCGTTCTCGAGGTCCTCGACGGCGAACACGTAACTGTCGTACGAGGAATAATCGTCCCCGGCGATGATGCCGGGGTCGACGAGGTTCGACTGTACCTGGTCGGCACCCGTGGTCCCCGACTGTGCGCCCACGCGAGCGCCGTCAAATCCTTCCCACGCCGACGGCTGGAAGTCGCCACCCTCACGCACGAGGATCGCCTGGTCGGACTCCCAATAGGGGTCGGAGAAGGCGATCGTATCCTGGCGGTCTTCGGTGATCGTCATCGCAGCGGCGATCGCGTCGATCTCCTCGTTCTGGGTAAGCGCGGGGATGAGCGAGTCGAACTCGAACGTCGCCCACTCGCCGAGTTCGTAGTCGGTCTCCCCGACGACGGCCTCGAGGAGGTCGACGTCAAAACCGACGAGTTCTCCGTCTTGACGCATCTCGAACGGCGGGAATCCGGGCGCCGTCCCGGGCGTGATCGTCTCGGTGTCGTCCCCCGTACAGCCGGCGAGGCCGGCCACCCCGAGGGCCGCGGAACCACCGGTCAGCTGAAGATACCTGCGCCGACTGATGTCGGTCCGTGTGCGGTATGACATATCCCTTCGTTGACCTGCCATGATTTGAAACTTTCCTCCCGGCGCGACCGGAGCGACGTCGAAGGCGGGCGGCCAGCCGGCTCACGACCGGTCGATCGGTCGTCGGGGCCGACGGGTCGTGGGCGGGCGGTCAGTCCCCGCCGACCGGCGTCGACGGCCCGGAGACGGTGTCCGCATCCCGGAGCATCCATGCGGCGGCCATGGCGAACGCGAACGCGAGCGCGAGCGCAACGAGGTTCGCACGCCGCCAGACGACGGTGTACAACACGAGGTCACGGCCGAGCAACAGAGTCGCGACGAGCGCCGCCATCGACGCGGCGGCGAGGGTGCGAACCCGCCGCGCGGTCGACCGTGTGAGGCCGGACGCCCCGCCCATCGCCGCCTCGGTCGTGGCGGCGACGACCGCGAGGAGTCCGAGGTGTGCGCTCAGCCCGGCGAGGTAGAACGCGGCCTGCGCGCCCGGAGAGTACGTGAACAGCGGGACCGCCCGCGAGAACAGGGCGCCGACGAGGGTTCCGCCGACCGCGACGCCGGCCGCGATCCGACGGAGCCGGAGCGAGACCCCGCCGGTCCCGCCCCAGAGGGTCACCAGGCCGAGCAGCGTGAAGATACACAACGCGACGATGAGGTGGGCGGCGTGCGTCGGTGCCGCGTACCCCCCCGGGACGAGCCCGCTGAGCGTGACGGTTATCGCGCCGACCGTAATCTGGAGCGGGAGAATGACGACCGCGAACGTCGCCGCCAGTCGCGTCCGGCGGTCGAACGAGCCCAGCCAGCTCCAGCCGGCGACGCCAACTATCAGGAACCCCGTGATCATCGCCCACACGCGATGGAACCACTCGATGAAATCGGGATTGATCGTCAGCGCCGGGATGAGCCGGTCCGAGCAGAGCGGCCACTGGGCCTGACACGCCAAGCCGGAGCCGGTCGCTGCGGTGTACACTCCGAGCGCGAACAGGGTCATCGTCATCGCCGTCGTCGCCGCCGCGTACCGGCGGAACGTCAGCCACGCGGGCCGGAGACTCATTATCGAGAGTGGGGTTCGAGCACACTTAGACCGTTCGACCGCTCCGGCACGTCGGGAACGGTGAGCCGGCGGGAAGAGAGTCTAAAAGGCGTTGGTCCCGTCAGCCCGAGAGTTCGTCGCGGGCACGGCGCGCCTTCGCCGCCATCCCCTCGTTGCCCTCGACGTCGGCGAGGGCCTCGACGGCCTCCAGCCGTCGAACCGAGTCGTCAAGGAAGGACCGCACGTCACCGGTGTACGCGTACACCATGTAGTCGTCCGTCATCACGTCGACGATCGCCCCCGGGCCGAACCCCTGGGCGCGCAGTTCGAGGACGTACCGGATGAACTTCCGCTCGGGACAGCCGCAGTACGGGTGCGACTGGCAGTCGCAGTCGAGGAAGTCCTCGGCGAAATCGAGGATCCGGTCGCGGGTGGTCTCGTCAAGTTTCGAGAGTCCGTCCCCGGTGAACAGGGCGTCGAGGGTCGCACCCGCGAACGCTCCCTTCGGGATGTTCATCTCCAGTTGGGAGGCGAGCTGCCGGTGGTTCTTCACGTAAACCTTGTCGGGGAACGCCACGGTTGAGTCATTGTACGCGGGCCGGGGGCAAAAACGTGTCTCGATCGGTCGGAGAAGCCGATAGAGTCGAAACCCGACGACTGCGTGCGACTCGCTCCCGTAACCGGTCGTGAGTCGTAACCGTTATCAGTCAAAGCGGGATATCTGACGGTGCGTGTCCGGGTTAGGGTAGTGGTTATCCTTCAGCCTTGTGGAGGCTGAGACGCGGGTTCGATTCTCGCACCCGGACCTTCTGCGGCGAGCAACACCGCGAGCCGCAGGGATTCGCAGAGAATCGAATCACGCGAGACGAACGGCAGTGAGTCTCGCAATCGGGTTCGATTCTCGCACCCGGACCTTCTGCGGCGGGCGAGTATTGTGTTTTCAAATGCTGATGAGAGAAAAATTCGAATGGAATTTCCACTGGCATCAATATCGGGACTTACCGTACGGATCGAGGGTATCCTCGACTGGCGAACGGCGAAGCCGTGAGCCGTCGCGGCTAGGGCTTTGTGGGTGTTCTCCGCGTCAGCAACTCCCTCGTAGCGAGCGGCTGGGGCGTTAGAGAAGTTCTCCGCGAGAGTAATGACCCCGCAGAGAACGGATCTCCCATATTGAATATGATCGACCTATTCGCACGCAAGTTCCCACGGCTGATTCACTGAACCATGGGTGAAATCAGATCCATGTGAGTAGTTCTATGACACCCTCGTACGGATCACCAACTGCTAGTAAAAACGTGGCCGTGCGGCGGACGGACCGGCGATCGGGTGGAAGTATTTTGCGTCGAGGGCGCGATGGGCGGGTATGAACGATGTCGCCGGCGACGCACGAACCCGGGAGGGCCACACATGAGCGGGGAGTCGGATCCGACGGTCGAGTCGGTGAAACGCTCGCTCGACCCCGAAACCGCGACCGCCTTCGACTCCCGACTGGAGACACAGGCCGCCTGGCTTCGGGACGCCATCGCGGACGGCGTGATGGACAACGCCGACCTCACGGTCGGCCTGGAACTGGAGGCGTACGCGGTGACCGGGGGCGATACGCCCGCCGACGGCGACACGTCCGGCGACGCCGACGGCGACGCGTCCGGCGACGCCAACGGCGACACGTCCGGCGAGAACGGGGGGCGAGCCCTCCGTCTCGTCCGTCTCCCCGACGGCGTGTTCGAGGATCCGGCGGTGAACAAGGAGTTGGGGCTCCACAACGTCGAGATCAACACGGAGCCGACGATACTGGACGGGCCCGGTCTCGCCGGCCAAGCCAACGAGATCCGCGACCGGACCCGGGCGGCTCGGTCCGCCGTGCGCGACCAGGGCCACGAACTCGTCCTCGACGGGCTGTGGACGCTCCCACCCGCGGAGGGGTCGATGGAGTACCTCTCGGCGGTCGAGGATCGCGACGGAGTCATTCTCGCCGGGAACATGCGGCGGGCACCACGGTACGTCGCGATCGACAACCACGCGCTCGAGTACGTCGACGGCGACGGGCTCTCGCTGTCGGTGCCGGGGTGTACCCGGACGGTCCCGACGATCCTCTTTGAGTCGCTCGCGACGTCGATTCAGCCCCACCTCCAGGTCCCGACCGCCGCCGAGTTGCCGGCGTACTACAACGCCGCGATCCGGACGCTCGGGCCGGTACTCGCGCTGTCAGCAAACTCACCGTTCCTCCCGCCCGACGTGTACGGCGACGTCAACGACCCCGAGTCGCTGGTCGAGGCGACCCACCACGAGCTCCGAATTGCGGTCTTCGAGCAGTCGGTCAACCATACGCCGAACGCGAAGGTCAGGGTCCCGCGGGACGTCGAGGCGCCGACGGACGTCGTCGATCGCGTCCTCGAGGACGACCTGTACGCCCCGTTTCTCCGCGAGTGGATCGAGGGCGACACGCCGCGCGGAGGGCTCGCCGATCGAATCTGGGAGTTCGACCACAAACGCGGCACCTACTGGCGGTGGCTCCGCTGTGTCGTCGGCGGCTCCCACGTTGACGCCGACAACGACGACCACTCGCTCCGCATCGAGTACCGCCCCGTCCCGACACAGCCGACCGTCACGGACGTGATCGGGGTCCAGGCCCTCGTCGTCGGACTGATCCACGGGCTGGTCGAGGCCGGCCATCCCGTCGTCGACCTCTCGTGGGACGCCGCGGAGGCAAGCTTCTATCGCGCGGCGGCGGCGGGGATGAGCGCCGACCTGGAGTGGATGACGGCCGGGGGCGAGCGCACGACCGATCGCGACGTGATCTTCGACGAGGTGTTCGCCCACGCCCGTCTGGGACTGGGGGAGGCCGGGGTGCCCGAGGCGGATATCGACCGGTATCTCTCGCCGCTGAAAGCCCGAGTGGACGCGGGAACGACCCCGAGCGACTGGAAGCGGACTCGGGTTCGGGCGGCGCTCGACGACGGCGACGACCTCGCGACGGCGATCCGCCGGATGCAGCGCGAATACGTCGAACGAAGCCGCGAGACAGACAGCTTCGCCGAGTGGATCTGACTGGAGACGTGTAGGGTCGGTACCCCCCGGGTAACCGACCCCTCCCTACTTCGCTCGGTCTTGCGACCTCGCTCGTGGAGGGAGGGGCTTTGATGTGGGACTCGCCGTCAGTTGTCGCCGGGGGGGAAGGTCATTCCCCACCCGTACCGAACGACCTTTGGGGTCGGCATCCCCACCATTCAGGGGCCG
>JAQCNI010000115.1 GCA_028275105.1 Halorubrum sp. | reverse complement strand
CGACAGGCTCGCTGAGGTGAAGTTGATCCATCGACGAGAACTGTTGTGTGATCAGTATTGTGTTTGTCACGGAGATCAGCGAAAAACCGATCTGCGAGAGCGTTGTTTGTTTTCGGTTCAAGCTGCGTACGAAGTAGATCGTTCGTTTCCGCATCGACGGCAGCGTACAGCCAATATTGTTCATTGGTGAGTCGAATCACTGTCTCATCAACCGCAACGTGATTTGGGCTCCGACCAGATTCCGGCTATAGGTCGGCCTTGTGAACCCAGTTGTGAACGGTCGGCCGAACTCGATCAACACCGGATACCTCAAGAAACAAACAGTATTTGAAACCGATGGTGCAGACAAATGGAGCTGAATACTGAGCTTAATCAACAGCTTCGGTGTTGCTTCTCGCTCCACAACCTCTAAATTGATCTCGTCTAATCAGCCACTAAGGCAGCCGTTTTCGGGCATAGGCACTTTGAAAACGTACCGCCTCACATTTCAATTCTTATCTGAACACCGCCACCGAACGGCCGGCCTGAACTTTCAGGCTGCCGGGGACGGCGACCGAAAGGGGTCAGTCAGTCGTCCGAGGAGGTCGACTGCTCCCACTGCCGGTCAGTCGCCTGTTCGACGTACCCTTGGAGCCGGGCAAGGTTCCCGTAGGAGGCATTCGTCACGGCGTAACTGACGCCCGCGAACGCGAGCACGTTGACTGCGAGCCCGTAGAAGCCCGCCATGAACCCGGGGAACGCGCTCGGGAGCGACACCACGTTGAATTTCAGGACGGTCGTGACAAGGACCCCCAGCGTGAACCCGGTGATCGCGCCCTCGCGAGTGGCGCGCCGCCAGAAGAACACGCCCACTAGGAGCGGGAATATCTGGGCGGCCCCTTCGAACGCGATATTCGCGAGCTGCACGATGAAGTTGATCTCTTGGATGGAGACAACGTAGGCGATGAAGCCGAGTACCGCAACGGATCCCTTCGCGAGCAGCGCCTCGGAGACGCCGTCAACGTCGCCTGCGACATCTTCGTACCAATCGTTCGCGACCAGCGTCGACACGGCGTGTAGCTGGGAGTCGGCAGTGCTCATCGCCGCCGCGATCGCGCCGGAGACGATGATCGAGGCGAACCAAACCGGCGTGAACGCGTACAGCACCTCGGGCACGACCGCGTCTGGGGTTCCGAGTTCGGGCAGCAGCGCGAGCCCGCCTAGCGCAAGGAACGCGATCGGGATGTAAAAGATCAGCAGGTAGCCGGTACCAGTCGCCGCCACCCACTTGAGGGTCCGCGGGGAGTCGGCGGCGTAGTACCGTAGGAAGATGTGAGGCGTCATCATCAGCCCGAGCCCGAGCATCACCCACCAACTCACGGTGAACGCGGGGGTGTACGTGTTCGACGGGCCGGGAAGCGTGACGTGCGAGCCGAAGTTCGCGACGAGGCTGTTCCAGAACGCCGCGAGATCGCCGCCGTACGCCCCGAGGAGGAACGTCGCGGTCGCGATCCAGATCGCGACGAACATGAACGCGCCCTGGAGCGTGTCGGTCCACGCGACCGACCGCATCCCGCCCATCCACACGTAAACGACGCTCACCAGCAGCAGGGTCGCGGCGCCCACCTCAAAGCTGATCAGTCCCTTAGTGGCGGTCTCGAAGATGATGCCGACGCCTATCATCTGGATCGCGATATACGGGAACGTCGAGACAATCAGCACAAGGCTCACCGCCTTCCCGAGGAACTTGGAGTCGTAGGCGTCGCCCAGCAGGTCCGACGGTGTGACGTAGTCGTACTTTTTTCCGACGAGCCAGATGCGGCTCCCGACGATCCAGAGGACGAGTGCGCCGATCACAAACCAGACGTACGCAGACATGTAGATGCCGATCCCGTTGCCGTAGATGAACCCGGCCGCGCCGAGGAACGCGAACGCCGAGTGATACGTCGAGGCGTAGGTGAACGTCAGCACAACGATGCCGAGACTCCGGCCGGCGGTCATCCAGTCAGAGATCCCGACTTCGCCGACGTCCCAGCCCCGATAGCCGATCGCGAGCGTCGCGATGAGGTAGAGTCCGATCGTCGTGAGCGCGACCGCAACCTGCGTCGACACCATCAGACGTCACCTCCGGCGAGGTCGACATCCTCGTCCTCGCGGAGCTCTGGCGGGATCTCCTCCTCGGTGAGGGCGTACGCGTCGTTCCTGACGGCCCACACGAGCACGCCGATCGAAAACAGTCCCCATGCAATCGCGTACAGGTAGAGGGTCCCGATGCCGAAGGTGGTCGTCGCACTGTTCGCCACATACACGACGGGCGGATTCATCGCGACGACAAACACGGCCAGCAGCGCCGTGGCGACCCATCCCTCCCGGTTTTTGATAATACGTACCATTCACCAACACGTTGCTCAGGTGCACACAAAAGTATCGCTCAGCCGCTCAACCTTACCGGAGGTCCAGAGTGACGGCCAAGGTTACCAAGGGTCCGCATTGGTGGCAAGACTTGCGCGACCGGATCTGGCCCCGCCCAACATCTTGGGGCGATATCGAACGCCCGCCGCCTACACCACGTCGCGAAGTTCGTCGAGTTCCGGAACGCCGCGCAGGGTCGTCGCATCGTCAGCGTCGTCGCCGATAACCGTCGTCGGGACGGAGAACACGCCGTATTCGAGCGCTTTCGGCCGGTCTTCTTCGACATCGTGGACGGCGACCTCGATGTCAGTCTCGGCCGCAAGCGTCTCGGCGCGCTCAACGACGGCGTCGCACTGTCCGCAGTCCTCGCTGGTAAAGACGTTAATCGTCGTCATCGGAGAGAATTGCCTCCTGTCCGAGGTAGTTCTGCTCGGCCATCCCCTGCTCAACGACGCCGGTCGCCTCTTGGAAGACGGCAGTGTAGACGTGGACCGCGATGCAGTCGATCAGCTCAACGATCTCGCTCTCCGACAGCCCAACCTCGCGGAGCCGCTCGACGCTGTCGACCTCGATCGAGTGTGGGTCGTCGGCGGTCTCCTCAGCGAACCGCAGGATCTCGTACTCTTTCTCAGAGAAGGCCGACTCCTCGATCTCGCGCCGGCGCATCTGCTCGATCTTCTTATCGTCGACGCCCTCGCGCTGGAGCCGGTCGGTGTGGAAGAACCGGCAGCCCTCGCACTCCATCACGGTCGCGGTGACGAGCGATACTTTCGACTTGAGCTCGAAGGGGAGATCGCCGGCGCGGTAGGAGTCGCGCATATGAGGCCAGAACACCTCAAGAACGCCCGGCGCGGCGCCGAAAGCCATCCACATCTTGTTGAGGCTCATCTCCTCGTCCATCTCTCCCTCACGGGTCGCCAGGATCTCGTCGTAAATCTCAGCGACGCGTCCCTCTGCCTCGTCGGGGGTCACGAGGTCTACGTAGGCGCTCTCTGACTCGTCCGCGGACTTCTCTGTCATCCCGTCGAATGTGGCCCAGCCGGGAATTAAGCGCTCGGTCGACGGCGATATCGGTCGTTATCTACGAGCCGATGTGACCGTCGACTACCGCCGGAGCAGCGCGTACCCGACGATCCCCGACGCGACGACGAGAACGCCGGCCGCGGGCAGCAGCGCCCGGTAGCCTGTCAGCGACGAGGCAAACGCGGTCGCCGTTGAGACCCAGCCGTCGCCGTCGCGCTTGAGCGACCAGTGATCTCTGAACGCCCGCCTAACGCGAGCGGGGGTTTGTCGGGCGCGTTAGCGTCGTCATCCTCGGTTTTGGTCATACTTATTACGATGCGACGCGGTCTGGAAAGCCGCTTGCGTCGCCCGCGCGAGCCGGGCTCCGTCGCCCTCGTCACGGATACAGGCACGGCGAGCCGGTACGTCGACGTTTTTTGAGCGTCGACTGATGGGAATGATTATGGCTGACCGGTTTCGGTCAACGGAAGGACTGATCGACGCGCTCGCGGATGCCGAGTTCGACCGCCCGCCGGCGCTCGTGAGCAACGCGCACATCACCGGCCTCGGGGTTGCGCGCGCGCTTGACGCACACGGCGTGCCCGTGATCGCGCTCGACCGCGCGGGAGGCGCGGGATCGGATGCGGGCGCAGGAGACGCGGGGACGAGAGACGGCGTCGTCCACGACGGACTCGCGCCCTCGTCGGACGCAGTTGAGTTCGCGGGGGCGGTGACGTACCCGCTCGATGACCTCAACGGATTCCGCGAGGACGTGGAGGCGGTCGTCGACGCCGCGGGCACCGAGGCCGTCGCGTTCGGCTGTATGGACGAGTGGGCGCTATCATACGCTGAGGCCGACCCGGACGGAGTTCGGCTCCCATTCGCCGGGCGCGAGGCGCTCGACGATGTGCTGAACAAGTCGGCGCTGTATGCGACCTGCGAGGCCCTCAGCGTGCCCTACCCGGAGACGTACCGGCTTAAAGCGACCGCGGCGGCCGGGACCCGCGAGC
>JAQCNI010000114.1 GCA_028275105.1 Halorubrum sp. | reverse complement strand
TTCGACAGTATGCCAGCGAGCGTCCGCGAGCGGGAGCGGGAGCGACGCGCCGAGCTGGGCGAGCCGATCCCCGAGGTGATCCGGACGTGACCGACCGCGAGGAGCTGCGGGAGCGGCTCGAAGATTTGGAGGAGGAGTATCACGCCCCCTCACTAATGGATCTCTATCGGGACGGGACCGTCGCGATCCGGGGACTGGAACTGTAAGCGGGTCAGTCCTCGTCGCCGTCGGCGGTCTCGTCGCGGGCGGCCGCGACCCGCGCCGCCGTCGATTCCAGCGCCTCGGCGAGGGTCCGTGCCTCTGCGGGGGAAAGCTCGAGTTCGTCGGCATGTGCCGGAAGCGGGTCGACCGCGGTGTCATCGAGTTCGATCTGTAGCGTCACGTGTTTGGGGTCCTCCCGAGGCGCGGTGACGTTCACGACGCCCGGCGCATCCGCGTCGAACCCGTGGCCGCGAGCCCGTCCGTCGACGAGGTCGAGCGTCGTGTAGGCGTTCACCCGGAGCAGGCGGTTGCTCATCCGTTCGCCCGCGGCGTCGCCGGATGGGTCGGGTCCGTCGCCGTCGCGCGTGTCGTCGGTCCCGGCATCGTCAGTCGTCCGCCGGCACCGGCGGCCCCTCGTCGATGCCGTCGTTCTCGGCGTACGGGTACCACGTGCGCTTCGTGTTGTGCATCATCGGATCGTCGTAGTCCGTCTCCTCGGGATCCACGAGGGCGTCGAGTTCGTCGTCGTCATGGCGAGCAACGAAGGCTCGGAACGATTCGCCGTCCTCGCGCTCGGCGGCGAAGCTCTCGATCAGATTCGCGATCGCACCGGGGACCTCGTCGACCGGGACGCGTTGGGTCACCCAACGGGCGAACTGGGGATCGTCGCCGAGACCGCCGCCGAGACCGACGTCGAGCGCCTCCACCGGATCGCCGTCCTTTCTGGTCTTCATGCCGCGCAGGCTCACGTCGGCGATCTGCGGCTGCGCGCACGACGCCGTGCAGCCGGAGAGGTGGATGTGGAACTCGTCGACGCCGCTCGGGAGGTCGACGTTCCCCTTTAGCCACCGGGCGAAGCGGACCTGCCGGTTCTTGGTCTCGACGATCGACAGCGAGCAGAACTCGGTGCCGGTACACGCGACGGAACCCCGCATGAACGGCGACGGATCCGGCGAGTAGTGATCGAGTAGCGGCTCGTCAAGGAGATCGTCGAGTGCCGCGTCGGGCACGTCGGTGAGGATAACGTTCTGTCGCTGGGAGAGCCGGACCTCGCCGGAACCGTACTCCTCGGCGAGGTCGGCGAGTTCGAGGACGTCGGCCGCCCCCATCCGGCCCACGAGCACGTTCAGGCCCACGAAGTTCGTTCCATCCTTCTGCTCGTGAACACCGATCAGGTCGTTCCGCTCCCCTTCGCCCGCGTTGTAGGTGTACTCCTCGCGGACGTCGCGGCCGGCGGTCTCCAGTTCGAAGTCGACGTACTCCTCCTGAAGCGTCTCGCGGACCGCCTCCGCGCCCCACTCGTCGACGAGGAACTTCACTCGGGCGTTGTACCGGTCCTCGCGGTCGCCGTAGTCCCGGAAGAGCGCCGACAGTCCGCCGGCGACGTCCGAGACCTTCTCCGGCGGGACCCAGACGTCGATATCGCGGGCGAGACGCGGTTCGTTGCGAGCGAGCCCGCCGCCGACGCGAACGTTGAACCCGACGGTATCCTCGTCTCCGTCGCCTCCCGTCTCGACCCGTTTATACGCGGGTTCGAACGCGAGGTCGTTGATGTCGCCTTGTCCGGAGCCGTCGGCGGAGCCGGTCACGGACACCTTCCACTTCCGCGGGAGGTTGGTGTGGTCGTCGTTCCCTTTGAACGTCTCGTTGAGTTCGCGGATGACCGGCCACGCGTCGATGACCTCCTGGCCGTCCTTCCCGGCGACCGGATTGCCGACGATGTTCCGCCACGAGTCCCCACACGCCTGCTGCGTCGAGAGCCCGTTCGCCGCCAGTTTCTCGAAGACCGCCGGCACGTCAGACAGTTCGATCCAGTGCAGTTGGATCGACTGACGGGTGGTGAAGTCGGCGTACGCGTCGCCGAAGATCGGATTCGTCCCCGGACCGCGAGCGTACTCGTCGGCGATCTCACCGATAACGCGGAGCTGTCCCGGTTCGAGCACGCCGTTCGGGGTCCCGATCCGCATCATGAAATACCCCTCTTGCCCGTTCCGTTGGTGATACAATCCCCACCACTTGAACCGCTCGAACCACGCGTCCCGCTCGTCGTCCGGGATCGAGTCGTACCCCTCTTGAGCGAATTCAAAGAGGTGATCGCGGACTTCCAGTCCGTAGGCCTCGGATTTCCATTGTTCGACGTCTGTTGGCATCAACGTTAGATACAGCGGACACCTACATAGCTGACCGCGTGGAGTCAACCTTCCCCGGTGATTCACGTTATCGGTGATTATCTCCGGTGGATTCCCGTCCGCGAACGCCGAACCGACGATCGGTCGAATTCGGCGAACTCACCGTCCCGTATCCGTCCAACGGGAAGCCATCCCGTCGTTCCCGCCGCACCGCACGCGATGCACTGCCCGTGAACGCGCGTCTCGACCGTCGAGCCGTCGACGCCGATCGTCTGAAAGTTCTCGACGACCAGATCGACGAGATCACAATCACAGAAATCGGACGATTCAAGCCGCCATAGTTCGGAAACGCGCACTTCTCGGGTGTCGTTGATGGATAGCCACGCCCCGTCATCGAGGACGCGCAAGCGGGTGGTCACACTCACCGTTCGACCCCGATGAATCAAACAGTGCCGATGCTCACAAACGGCGACGCCGTTGGGGACGCTAATACGGAGCCAGATCGCCCGACCGTGGACGAATTCGAGTGATCGCACGGGTCACGGATACCGGAGTTCGTTTCCGGTAAGAGAGAGTACTGGTTCGATTTACTTGTGTGACGACGCTTATGATCGATGCGGTAGTACCTCGATCCGATGATAGACTCGACCCTTGACCGTCCCGTCGATCGATCCGAACACACGGACGACGACAGGACCTACCGACAGCACACGTCCGCGGACGTCGCACCCGAACTCTTCGAGGACAGTGCGAGAGAGCGATGACCGATCGAGCCGAATCGAGCGCCGGCGGCGACGAATCGGAGACCGAGCCGGATAGTACCGGCGACGCCGAAATAGAGCCGGAAACGACTCCGGAGCGCGATAACACGGGGCACGTCGACGACATCGAGGACGGCGCCGGCTGTACGGAGATATGGGAACACCTCTCCGAGAATCGCCAAGCTGAACGCGACTGATGACTCCTCGCACTGTTCCGATCCGCGGTTAGGGCGGCGAGCCGAACTGGAGGAGGATGGACATGGCACGCGGCTCAAGTGAAAAGCGGATACGCGACCGGTTGGATTCGGTCGCCGACGGGCCGGGAGCGGATACGTCGAACGTCCGGGTTGAATGGACGGACCCCGATCCCGAGGACCGACCGGACGGGGCTCGATGGAACCCACCGACCGAGGACGAGCCGGGGGTCCTCCAGTACGACGTATGGACGACGTGCCGAACTGTGTGCGTTTCTCCTCCTCGTCCGCCACAGTCTGCAACGACGGTATGAGCAAATCTGATTCGACACTCACTCGGTCCAGAAGGCCCGCTGTCGATCTTCGATTTCCCCGAGAACCATCGACAGCACGTCACGCCACTCCGGCGGATGTGACGCGTCGTCACCGGGTGTCGGCGCGTCCGGCCCTGGGTGAATATGATCACGTGTGTCGTGATCCGAGGGGTGTCGATCCCAGCGGTGGTCGAACGCGCATCCTCGTGCCCCTCGTGGTAGTGCAACGAGAAGTCCCCATCCCACGATAGATTATTAGGTCCGTGGATCCGATAACTACGTACGATGGCCTCTTCCAGTAGTGAGTCCTCCGACGAACTTGCGACCGCGGTGGGTCGGTACGTTCTCGGCGACCTCTCGCTCGGACGTGCTGCCGAAGCGGCCGGACTGTCCCGGTGGGAGTTTGAAGAAGTCCTAGAAGACGCTGGCTTCACGTCGCTCTACGGGCCGCGAACTGACGACCAGTTACAGCGGGAGATCGACGTTGCACTCGACCTCGACGAATAGATGCCGGACGGCTACCCGCAACCGGTTTTCCTCGACGCAACTGTCATCAGTAATTTCGCCAGTACGAGCGCGGTCGAATTTCTCGTTCACCTACTCGAAGCTCCAATCGTAGTACCCGCAGTCCGTGACGAGATTGAACAGGGAGGCAAACACGGTCACGAGTATCTGACCACCGCCGTCGAGGCATTTGACAACGGACTGGCGGTCAGTGACGTTCCACCCGAAATAGGAAGAGTGAGCCTCCATGAGCGACTTGATCCAGGAGAAACGGAAGCATTGCGGGGAGCCGTTGAACGCGACGGGACGATCGCCACTGATGACCTCGCAGCACGCCGTCTTACAACGGAACTGGATGTGCCGGTCACTGGATCGATAGGCCTCCTCGTTCTCGGTATCAAACGCGATCGGATCGACGACGAAACTGCGGACGAGTGGATCGAGATCTGGCGGAACGAACGTGGGTACTATGCTCCCGTCGAGAGCGTCACCGAACTGATAGACGAATAGAGAAGTTGTTCGACCAGCACACACAGCACTATCCAGTCGTCACGGAAGCCATCGACTTTTTTTACTTCTTCAGAATAGCCGAGCAGTACTGCGAGTGCGAGCGCTACGGGCGCAGCCGCGACCGTCTACCGTGCGCTGTTCGAGAGAATTGACAGCAACCACTCGGTCGAGACGTTATGTCGTGCTCCCGATATGCCGATGCTAAAAATAGGGACGTGCCAAGACATAGTCGTCTTGGGCTTTAGGGTAACGCGTGAGAGCCAAGGGCCGGATTTGAACCGGCGTCGGGCGGCTCTGCAGGCCGCTGCGTCTGACCAGACTCTGCCACCTTGGCGCGACCGAAAATATTCTCGTGAATCGGTTAAGCTTAGCGGTCCCGAGGGACAGCGGCCCAAGTTGGCCGTCACTCCCGCTCTCCGGTTGGCTCCGACTCTCCGTCGAAAAATTCGCCCCCGAGTCAGACGCGATGACTCGTGGGCGCCGCTCTCCGTCGGAATTCGATATGAATGGGCAGGCGGCGATCCGCGGTTTCCAGAGGTTCGCACACTCCAGTACTTCCCGGAACGCTGGTGGGCTTAACTTCCGTGTTCGGAACGGGTACGGGTGTTCCCCCACCGCTCTGGCCGCCTTTATGCCGACTCTCGGTCTCG
>JAQCNI010000109.1 GCA_028275105.1 Halorubrum sp. | reverse complement strand
CGTGGAAGGCCATCTTCAGCGCCTCCGCGAGGGAGTGGACACGCTCGGTGGCCCCGTAGTCGCCCTTGCCGACGCCCAGCTCCTCGGCGATGTTGAGCGCCTCCAGCGCGATGAGCCCCTGGTTGTTCGGCGGGAGTTCGTACACCTCCACGCCGTTGTACGTCGTCGACACCGGATCGGGCCACTCGACCTCGAATCCCGCGAGGTCGTCGACGGTCATGAACCCGCCGGCCCGCTGGACCTCCCCGGCGATCGTCTCCGCGATCTCGCCCTCGTAGACGACGTCCGCCCCGTCCGCCGCGATCAGTTCCATCGAGCGGCCGAGCTTCGGGAGCGTGACCGTCTGCCCGACCGACGGGGACTCCCCGTCGAACAGGTACGCATCCCGGGCGTGGTCGCTCTCGAAGAGCTCCTCACCCTCGGTCCACGCGTTTGCGATCACCTCGCTAACCGGATAGCCCTCGGTCGCGTATCTGATCGCCGGCCGGAGGAGCCGGTCGAGGTCGAACTCGCCGAACCGCTCGGCGGTCGCCTCCCAGCCGCGGGCGGTCCCGGGAACGGTGACCGCGTGGGCACCGGTCACCGGCATCGTCGCGTTCGCGGGGTCGTCGACGTCGGTTTCGTCGTCGTCGACGAGTGCCGACCGGACGGCGTCGATCGTGGCGTCCGCAGGCGCACCCCCACAGGCCCGCATCGCCCCGACATCGCCGTCGGCGGTCCGGTACAGCGCGAACACGTCGCCGCCCAGCCCGGTCGACGTCGGCTCGACCACGTTGAGCGCGGCGGCCGTCGCGACCGCCGCGTCGAACGCGTTGCCGCCGTCCCTGAGGATGCCGATACCCACCTCGCTCGCGAGCGGTTGGCTCGTGGCGACGACGCCGCGCTGGCCGTACACCGTCGAGCGTCGCGAGTCGAACCGGTCGAGGTCTGGCTCCATGTCCACCGACTCGCTCCGTCCCGAAATAAAGCCAATCACATCGGTCTGCCGCGCCCCGTCGTTCGAGGCGCTCGACCGTCCGATGTCGTCCCATGGCATCGACACCCATGGTTCGATGGGTTTATCATGAATCGCAACCCTATCATCGGCCGCGTTCGAGGTGGTCAGCAATGGCCATGCCACGACCTGCCAACACGTGGAGCAGCGGGCTCGACTTCCCGAGCCGACTCTTCGAACGGAGTAGCAACGACTACGAACTGTATGAGGAGGACGACGAGTTCGTCCTGTCGGTCGAGCTCCCCGGCTTCGACCCCTTGGAGCTCACCGTCACGTGGGACGACGGGATGTTGAACGTCGCCGGGGAACACGAGGACGACCAGCGTGGCACGCGCCGGACCTACCACCGTCGGTTCCGGTTCCCCAAGTCCATCGACGAGGAGCACATCGACGCCGAGTACCAGAACGGCATCCTCACGGTCCGGCTCCCGGTCGCCATCGACGCCGCGGTAACCGGGACCGAGATCGAGATCGAGAGCCGACGCGGTACGGACCGGCGTCTAGGAACCGGGCGCCGACCTATCGCGCGGTTTCGGCGGACTATCACCGTTCTTTCGGTCGCTTCGTGCGTTAGCCGAGCGGTTCGCGTCTGCTCTCACGATCCCCCGCAACGCTCCCCTCCGTCACCCCGGTTGTTGCCGACGCAGGGGACCCCGGACGACGGAAACGAACACGGCTATAGGCCTCGCGCCCGTCGATCGGGGCGTGTCCAGGTATCGTGACGTCGCGTTGTTCTTCCTGCTTGCGGGGCTGTGGGGCGGCTCGTTCGTCTCCATTGAGGTCGGGCTGGCGTACTATCCGCCGGTGTTGTTCGCCGCGTACCGCTTCGACGTGGCGGCGCTGCTGCTCGTCGGGTACGTCCTCCTCACGGAGACCGGGGCGTTCCCGCGGACGCGTGGCGACCTCGCGGCGATCGGCTTCAGCGGCGGGCTCTCGGTCGCCGCCAACAACTCGCTGCTGTTCGTCGGCCAACAGTACACGACTAGCGGGATCGCCGCCATCACCTACAGCCTCGTTCCGATCATCACGGCGGCCGTCGCGGCCGTTTGGCTCGGCGAGTCGAGCCTCGACGCCCGGGGGATCGTCGGGGTCGTCCTCGCGTTCGTCGGGGTCGGGCTGGTCGCACAGCCGGATCCCGGGAACCTCGCCGGCGGCGTGACGGTCGGCGTCGCGCTGATCTTCGTCGCGGTGCTGGCCGTCTCCGTCGGCAGCGTCGGGATCCGGGCCGTGGAGACGACGTTCTCCAGCGTCGCGCTCACCGGCTGGGCGATGCTGTTCGGGGGGCTGCTCATGCACGGGTTCAGCGCGGCCGCGGGCGAGCCCCAACACCCGCCAGCCACCGAACTCCCGGCGCTCGTCGCCCTCGGGTTCCTCGCGGTGCTCGCCTCCGCGGTGGGGTACAGCATCTACTTCACCCTCCTCGACCGGCTCGGCCCCTTCGAGATCAACCTCGTCTCCTACGTCGTCCCCGTGGTCGCGACCGTCGCCGGCGTCGTCCTCCTCGCCGAGCCGGTGACGGGGTACACCGTCGCCGGGTTCCTCGTCATCGTCGCCGGATTCGGTCTGGTCAAACGCCACGCGATCCGCGAGGAAGTTCCGAAGCTCACCGCCCGGGTCGGCGGGCTGATCTGATGGGACCGGTCACCCCCGGTCAACGCATTGGCTCGGTCGACTCCGGCGGCTCGGTCGGTTCCGCCGGCGTCGTCCACCCCAACGGGACGACTCCCCGTGGGGGTCAGTCGTCGAGGGCTGCGATGTCGTCGACGATCCGGGCCGCGTGATCCTCCGGCGAGACGCCCTCGTACGCGAGGATGATCGTCCCGCTCGCGTCGACGACGTACGTGTTCCGGAACGTCCCCTCGACGGTCCTCCCGAACGGCTGTTTCTCGCCGTAGGAGTCGTACGCGCCGGCGACCTCGCCGTCCGGGTCCGACAGCAGGTCGAACGGGAGGTCGTGTTTCTCGGCGAACCCGGCGAGGTCATCGACCGGGTCGTCGCTGATCCCGACGACCGCGACCTCGGCGGCCTCGAAGGCGTCCCACTCGTCGCGGAACCCGCAGGCCTCGGTCGTACAGCCGGGGGTGTCCGCCCGCGGATAGAAGTAGACGACCGTGTACGCGGCGTCGATGCCGTCGAGCGAGACGGGCTCGTCGCGGTGGTTCCGGAGCGTGAACGTCGGGGCCTCGTCGCCGGGGTTGCGCATACCTATCGGTCCGGCCGAGGTCGGATTATACGTTCGGTTCCGAGAACCGTCCGGTCGGACTGCTCCGCCCTCATACCCGGCCGATCGTTACGCCCTCACGCCCGGACGGATCGACCCGGCGGGGGTCGTCCCGCAACCTCTTTGCGGCCCCTCGCCGAATCGTGGGCCATGAGTCACGGCCCCCTCGACGACGACGCGATCGAGAGCTACCGCGAAGCCGGCGCGGTGCTGGTGGAGGCGATGAACGAGGCCCGGGAGATGGTGGAGCCGGGTCGCAGCCACCTCGAGGTGGTCGACTGGACGGAGGACTTCATCCGCGAGGGGGGTGCGGGGCTCGCGTTCCCGGTCAACGTCAGCGTCGACGCTGAGGCGTCCCACGCGACCCCCGGACGCGACGACCATACGACGTTCGGGAACCGGATGGTCTGTCTCGACGTCGGCGTCCACGTCGACGGGTACATCGCCGACGCGGCGGTGACCGTCGACCACTCCGGGCACCCGGAGCTCGTCGAGGCCGCCGAGATGGCCCTCGAAGCCGCGGTCGACGAGGCCGGCCCGGGCGTCGAGGTCGGCGTCGTCGGAAAGGCGATAGAGGACGTGATTCGCGGATACGGCTACACCCCGGTCCTCAACCTCTCGGGTCACGGCGTCGAGCGGTACGACGCCCACACCGAACCGAGCGTGCCGAACCGCGGCGTGGATCGCTCCGTCGAACTGGAGCCGGGACAGGCGGTCGCGATCGAGCCGTTCGCCACCGACGGACGCGGGAAGGTCGGCGAGGGGACGACCGAGGAGATATACGAACTCGAACGGGAGCGGAGCGTTCGCGACCGCCGGGCTCGGCAGGTGCTGGAGGAGATCGCGGCGTTCGATGACCTCCCGTTCGCTGCCCGGTGGTTGTCCAACGACCGCGCCGGGATGGCGCTCCGCCGGCTGAAGCAGGCGAACGTGATCAAGGGGTATCCCGTCCTAAAGGAGTCGGACGAGACGCTCGTCAGCCAGGCGGAACACACCCTGCTAGTGACGGACGACGGCGTTGAGGTGACGACCGATGGGATCCACGGGTTCGACGGCTAGTTCGGCGTCGGATCGCGGGTCGGGTGTGTCGTTGCGATCAGCTTTTTGAGAGGGTATCGCGTGAGACGGTCGGTCGTCGGGCCGTGCGAGATACGCACCGTGTATCTCGCACGAGAAGTCAATCTGAATCGTATGAGGATCCGATCCGCGCAGCGAAGACATGTGGGACAATCGAGCACCAATTCAACTGAGTCGATTTGATCAGAAACCGGACCGCAACCACTTGACGGATCTCACACGATCTTCATCATTCGCGTCTCGAACTTGCCGACGCGAACCTTCACCCATCCGGACAGTTGCTCGTCGAGTTCGGGATCGTCGGTGTCGACTCGGAGGGCCCTCACCCCGTCGAGTTTCGTCCGCGACGCGACGATCTCCACGTCGCACTCGCGGACCACCGCCGGCGAGAGTTGCGGGTTCCCGCGGCCGAACACGAACCCCTGTCCCCCGATCGGCGAGACCACGATCACGTTTTGGTCGCCGAGCGCGTCCAGGATCGCCGACTCGTCCGCGTCCGTTACGATCACCTCACCGTCTCGCCAGACGTCGACGCCGATCGCCGACGGCTCGAACCCGAGTTCCGCCTTGATCGCGCCGACGGTCGACCCCGGAGCGAGCACGTACGTGACCCCGTCACCGTCGCGGTCCCGGACGTCGGCGGCGACGCCCTCCGCGAGCGACTCGACGGTGCCGCTCGCGGTCTGTTTCGACGACTGGAGGTCCTCGGCGACGGGCACGTGTGCGATCCCGCGCAACCCGGGATGAACCTCACCCTCGCGGTACGCGTCCTCGTCGATGTCCATCACCTCGCGGCGTTCCGTCCGCGAGAACGTCGTCGCCACCTCGGCGGCGTCCTCCGGCGACACCGCGAACACCGACGAGTACACCTTCACGCCCGCCGGCACGCCGAGCATCGGCGTGCCGCTCCCTTCCAGTGCCGCCGCCACGTCCGTCGCGGTGCCGTCGCCGCCGACGAACAACACGAGGTCGACGTCGGCGTCGCGGAAGTCGCGCACTGCCCGCCGCGTGTGCTCGGCGGTGGTCGTCGACGCGCTCTCGGTCGTCGTTGACGCGCCTTCGGCCGTCGTCGACGCGCCCTCGGTCCCCGTCGCCCCCGGCTCATCACGATCCGCCGCGAACGGGTCGACGACGCGGACCGGCTCGAAACCGGCCCCGCGCACGATTCGCTCGCCCATCGGGTCGCTCACGGCGGAGACGGTCGTTTCGGGCGCGACCTCGGCGAGCCGGGTCATCGCCCGCTGGGCCCGACCAGGGGCTCGCGGTTCCGCGCCGAGCGCCAGCGCCTCGTCGAGTTTCCCGTCGGTTCCCTTCAATCCGACGCGACCGCCCATCCCGGCGATCGGGTTCATCACGACGCCGACATCCATACCGGTCCTTTCGGCGGCGACCACTTAACGGGTCCCGCCGACGAGGATCAACACTTAAGCCGACACCCGGAGAATCAGGATCCATGACGTTGACATCTGCCCAGACGGCGCTTCCGATCGGGGTCACCGCGACCGTCGTCCTCGTCGTCAGTCTGCTCGTCGTCTTCGCTTGGATCGGGTATCTCAATCGCTGACGCCGGCAACCGCTCCGTGCCGGAAGCCGTTGCCTGCGTTCGCTTTCTCCCGTCGTATCGACCCGCCGCTTCATAGTGATTACTGCGAGTCTGTACCGCCGTGACGATCCGTGTTACTGATAAGAGCCGCGTAACGGGCGTCTTTCGACACCGTCCATGAAACTATTCGCAGTAATCACTATCAGACCACTTCCGACCGCCCGCGGAGCCAGTCGGCGGCCCGTTCGACCTCGTCGCGGTCCGTCGCGGTGATCTTCACCGTGACGCTCTCGCCGGGGTACGAGCCGACGCTCACGTCGAACCGTTCCTGAAGCGCCGTAAACCGGTCCAGGAGCGCGCTTTCCGGCTCGTCGACGTCGACGGCGACCGTGTGGGTCGGCGTCCCCTCGAACTCGTCGGCGACCGACTCGAACATCGCTCGCATCTCCGCCGGGACGCCGGGCAGGACGTACGCCGACTCGACGGCTGCGCCGGGGGCGACGCCCGCCTCGTTCCGGAGCGGACGGCAGTCCGCCGGGAGGTGAGTCGTCTCGGCGGCGAGGTCGCCGGCGCCGTACCCGCGGTCGGCGAGCCACGTTGCCGCCGTCTCGTTCGCGACGACCTCTTGCCCGAAGGCGGCCGCCACGCCCTCCATCGTCACGTCGTCGTGCGTGGGGCCGAGTCCGCCGGTGACGACGACCGCGTCGTACTCGGCGTGGTACTCGTTGACGACGCGCGCGATCTCACCGACCTCGTCGGGGACGACCGTGACCCGCCGAACGACGACCCCGCGGTCGGCGAGCCGGCCACAGAGCCACGTCGCGTTCGTGTTCTCGGTGTCGCCGACGAGGAGTTCGTCCCCGACGGTGACGATGCCGACGTTCATATCCGGATCACGCGGGGGCGACTCAAAAGGACGCCGGGTCCGGAAGGGCTGAGTTCAGTAGTTTCGAGGTGGAGTCTCCGGCCTCAAGGAGCGAGGGCTTCCAACCAGTCGGAAGCGCGAAGCGAGTAGGCCGGAGAGGAAGCCGACACGGTGGGAAACAAGTAACGTGGCTGATGCTGACTGACTCGTCACCCGATAGATTGTTTCAGGAGCCACCGTACCGTTATTTAGTGATGCCGTCGCACAAGTCGTCGGTATCACGGGCCGCAGTAGCCCGGCCCCCGAATGGTGGGGACGCCGACCCCGAAGGTCGTTCAATACGGGCGAGGAAAGACCGTCCTCCCCGGCGACAACTGACGGCGAGTCCCACAGCAA
>JAQCNI010000105.1 GCA_028275105.1 Halorubrum sp. | reverse complement strand
GACGCGTGGTGGAGCCACCGCCCGAACACAACGGCACTTCCGGCGAAGAGCGCCGGGAGGACGATCTCCGGGACGTCCGTGATGAACGTCTCGTCGTTCACGAGCAGATAGACGGCGCTGACGACGAGGAGCACCCCTCCGACGATCTCTATCGACCAGTGAGCGAGCCGTTTCGGAGCGTTCATCTCGGGATCACACCGGAAGCCACGGGAGCGTCACAACTCGCTATCCGGAGGGGGCGGTATATGTATTGGTATTCTGTAGGCTCTCGCGCTCCCAACTCGACGGACGCTGGCGGCGTTCGAGCGGTCTCGGCAAACGCGTCGGACCGACGCCCGCGTTCGTCACCCACCCGACAGCGTCGAGAGCCACTGCGTCGGGGCGCAAAACGAAAGGCGCGAACCACACGCCGACTCCGTCGACACGGATCGCGGATCCTAACGCGGCCACCTGTCCGCTCCGGCCGCGGTCCGTTTCGGTCAGTACCCCTCGTGGGTCGCGCCGAGATCGAGCCGACCGACGTCGACGGTGCCCGGCGGCCCACCCGGGGGATCGGTCTCCGTCGGGCGGACGTACCCGACGCGGAGGTC
This sequence comes from Halorubrum sp., assembly GCA_028275105.1. Taxonomy (GTDB): domain Archaea; phylum Halobacteriota; class Halobacteria; order Halobacteriales; family Haloferacaceae; genus Halorubrum. The sequence goes on along the minus strand of JAQCNI010000105.1, from coordinate 14,154 downwards.
GTCGCTGGCCCGCACCCAGAACCGTTCGACGGACGCGCGTCCGGCCAGCGGGAGTTCGTTGAACGCGGCCCTCCGGGCCCGCGCGTGTAAGTGCTCCCCGGCGTCGTTCGTCGGTCCCAGCTTCACCTTGTAGTTCACCCGTCCGAACTCGCTTGTCAGTCCGTCGTGTAGCTCCTGTGATACGGTGACCGACGCGCCTTCGAGCGCTCCATCGACGTACGCCGCATCGATAGCCCCGAACACCTCGTCTCTGTCGCGGTCGTACTGCAGCCTGAGGACGTCGGCTAACACGGACGAGTCCGTCCGGTCGAGTTCGACCTGGATCTGCGTTTGCCACACCAGACCGTCCGCCGATCCCGTCGCCTCCGGCGGCGCCGTGCTCCGCGTCTCCTCGGACCAGTTTAGAGCCGAACAGCCGGCGAGAGAGGCGGCGCTGCCCGTCGCAACGAGCAACAGGAACCGCCGACGCGAGCGGGGCGGGCACATACCACGGCGGAGTCGCTCGCGGCGTATGTATCTTATTCCGCGATCGAGCTGTTCACAATTTATATACGATATGCAGCACAGTTCGAACTATGTCGACACGTTTTCGGAACGACGATCGCGCCGTATCGTCAGTGATCGGCGTCGTACTGATGGTTGCGGTCACGTTGGTCCTGGGATCGACGGTGCTGCTCTTCGTGACCGATATGGGTCTCTCGGAGAGCGTCTGTGCTATGGAGTTTCCGCCGAGATTCCAGGACGTGTTCGATCAGGTCTTCGGCCAGGTCTGCTAACTCCGTCGCCTTTTTTATACGATAGGTACCGGCTGGTAAGGGTTCCGAGGCGGCTCACTGACGGGACGTTCCGATATGACCACGGTAGTACGTACCGCTCCGTACCCACACGCAAGGCGTCGGACGGGTACGTATAAGATGAATGTAATCTATTTGTTTCGACGCCGACTCGCCCCTGTTGTGAACCGACGACCTGAGCCGACCTTGAGAGCACGAACAGCGTCGCGGCCGACGGAGAGCTGCGAGTAATGTCGGACGGGACCGATCAAAGCGTCGTAGAAACCGCGATCGCGGCGGCGAGTGCCGGCGGGGAGTTCGCGATGGCCGACTTTGGGACCGGACTCGACGTACAAACGAAGGGCGAAGCCGGCGAGCCGATGGGCCCGGCGGACGTGGTGACAGAGACCGACCGAGAGACACAGAGACGCGTCGTCGAGGTGCTATCCGAGCGCGATCCGGGGGCGACGATCGTCGGCGAGGAGAACGACGCCGCGAAGACGGTTCCGGACGCGGGGCGCGCATGGGTAATCGACCCGATCGACGGGACGTTCAATTTCGTTCGCGGGCTCCACTACTGGACGACGAGCGTCGCGGCGACGGTTGAGGGCGAAGCGGTCGCCGCCTGTAGCGTCCTGCCGGCTCTCGGAAGAACGTACGCCGCAGACGACGCTGACGCCTTTCTCGACGGCGATCCCGTTTCGGTCAGCGAACGGAGCGGCGGCGAGTCGACGACAGTTGCGCCGATCGTTCCGCCGGCGTACGGGGAGCGATCGACGTACGCCGACGGCGTCGGCGAACTGTTCGAGCGGTTCGGGACGGTCGTCCGCCACTGCAGCGCCCAGGCGACGTTTGCGCTTATCGCCCGCGGTGCGCTCGAGGGCGCGGTAACGCCGCAGCGACCGAACCCCTGGGACAGCCTCGCCGGGGCACGGCTTGTCCGCGCGGCTGGCGGCGTCGTCACCGACCTTGCCGGCGAGCGCTGGAGCGTCGAAAGCGACAGCATGGTCGCCTCGAACGGACCGATTCACGAGGAACTCCTCGAGGCCGCCGAGGGGCTTCGCTGACGCGCCCGCCGCGGTCGCGGCCCCGGTGACGATCTCCCCGACGACCGGATACTACACGAAGCGCCTCCTGACGGACGGGTTCGCGTCTTCGACCCGAGCGAGCCCGCTTCCATCGGCTTCGGACTACTCCCGCGTCGGAAACCCTTCGAGGACGGCGCCGTTGTCGAGCGTCGAGACGTCTCCGGGGGACTCTCCGAGGTACGCGTCCCGCAGCACGCCGCGGGGGATCTTCCCCGTCTGGGTCCGGGGCAGCCCCCTCACAACGTGGACGGCGGCGGGGCGGAACGGCGATCCGAGGTCCTCGGCGACGCGGTCGGTCGCGGCGCGCTCGAGGGACTCCGTCCCGCCCGCCTCGCTGGCGACGGTGACGAACGCCACCGGGACCTGTCCTTTCGTGTCGTCGGGGACGTCGACCACCGCGGCGTCCTCGATCGCCGGGTGGCCGGTGAGCGTCTCCTCGATCGCCGGTGCCGTCACGCGGCGCCCGGCGATGTTCATCGTGTCGTCCGCGCGGCCGGTGATGTACCAAAAGCCCGCCTCGTCGCGCTCGGCCCAGTCGTTTTGGTTCCAGACGCCCTCGAACGTCTCCCAGTACTCCTCGAGGTACCGCTCGTCGCCGCTTGTCAGGCTGTGGGTCATCCCGGGGATCGGCCGCTCGACGACGAGATACCCCTCGTCGGTCGGTGCCCCCGACTCGTCGTAGATCTCGGCTGCGACGCCCGGCGCCGGACCGTAGAGGGTCCCCGGCTGCAGCGGGACGGCCGGCGTCGGCGAGAGGATCGCGCCCGCCAACTCCGTGCCCCCGGACGCGTTGATGATCGGCGCTTGGCCGTCGCCGACCGACTCGAGGACCCACCGCCAGGTCGCCTCGTCCCACGGCTCACCGGTCGAACCGAGGATCCGCAGCGAGGAGAGGTCGTGCCGGTCCCGCGGGGACTCGTCGTGTTGGCGGAGCGTTCGCGCCCCCGTGGGGGCGATGCCGAAGACGTTGACGTCGTGTGCCTCGATCGTCTCCCACACGCGATCGTGTCCGGGCGAAAACGGGGCGCCCTCCATCAGAAGCGTCGTCGCCCCAAGCGCGGGCGTACCGGCAAGCATCCACACCGGGACGATGATCCACCCGAAGTCGGTCACCCACAGGAACGTGTCCCCCTCGGAGACGTCCAACTGGTACTTCGCGCTCTTGTTGCCCATCACGATCAGGGAGGCGTGGGTGTGGATCGTCCCCTTGGGCGTGCCGGTCGTTCCGGAGCTATAGGCGATGAGCGCCGGGTGATCGGCGTCGACGACCACCGGCTCGGCGGTCTCGTCGTGGCCCTCGACGAAGGCCGCCCACCCGTGGAGCGTCACGCCGTCGATGTCGGCCGTCTCGCCGCGGTGATCGTACACGATCACGTCCGTGACACCGGGGGCGTGCTCCAGCGCCTCGGCGACCTTCCCGGAGAGGTCGTTGAGCTCGCCGTTGCGCCGGTAGCCGTCGACGGTGATCACCGTCTCGACGCCGGCGTCGTTGAGGCGGTGACCGATCGCCTCGGGGCCGTAGCCGGGGAAGATCTGGGTGTAGGCGGCCCCGATGCGGAGACACGCCAGCGCCGCGATGAAGCCCTTCGGGTGCATGGGGAAGGTGATGCCGACGACGTCGCCCGTCCCGACGCCGTGCTCCCGGAGGGCGTTTGCCAGCCGGCCGACCGCTTCGGCCGCCTCCGCGTACGTGACCGACGCGGTGTCCCCGGTCTCGTCGACCCACTCGTACATCGCCCGCTGCGGGTTCGTCTCGACCCACTGATCGAGGATCGTCTCCGTCGCGTTGAGCCGTCCGCCGGTGAACCACTCGGCGAACTCGACGCCGTCGGACGTGTCGAGGACGGCGTCGTACTCCCGGTCCCACCTGATGCCGACGTCTTCGGCCATGTCCCCCCAGACCCGGGCGAGTTCCGCCTCCGAGTCTGGAACGAGGTCGTCGTGGGTCTCGTAGCCGTGCTCGGACATGAACGAGACGACGTTGCAGTCCTCCCGGTAGTAGCCGGTCGGTTCCCACGCCGGAGTGTCAGTCATACGTTGCGGGTCATCCTGTGAGGGGTATAAAACTACCTCCGGGGCGAAAGCGACCGTCGCTCGCCCCGGCCCGGTCCGCGCCGTGGCTCAGCGGTCCCGTTCGATCTCCGTGATGACGACGTCCCAGTCGGGGTAGGCCGCTTCGCTCTCGCACTCGAACCCGCCTTTCACCTCGATCCCCTCGTCGTACGCCCTGACGAGAAGCGCCCGTAGCTCCGCGTTCAACTCCGCTCTCGACTCGATCGGCGCCTCCCGGGCGGTCATCGGTCCGCCCCGACTCCGGCCCTGCTCCGAGGCGCCCTCCGGACTCCTCTGGTCGCGTCCGTTGGCTGTTCGTTCCGACGCAACGACCCGCCGACGCGTCCCCGCCGCGGATCGGTCCCGACCGCTCCGTCCGTCCCGCCGCTGGCCTTCGTTATCATGGATAATAGATGGGTCCCGAGGCGGTTCAGAGAGAGCACTGACTATACAGAGGGTTCAAAAACCAACGCGGCGGTCACGAGGAGCTGATAAGCGTCGCGCCGATGAGGCGCCGGTGGCCGCGCCGGAGCCGGGAGGACAGCGACTGTTGGGTGATCCCGATCTCCGCCGCGATCTCCTTGAGAGACGCCTCCCGCGGGGAGTCGAAGTAGCCGTGCTCGTAGGCCAACCCCAGCGCCTCGCGTTGGGTCTCTGTCAGCTCGTAGCCCTCCCTCTGGACCGGGAGCAGCGCGTGGACGGCGGTGATCGTTATCGGGATGTCGTGCTCCTGGCAGTGCTCGCGGAACTCCGCGATCGCCTCCCGGCTCTCGCCGCGCACCTCGAAGCGCCACTCGTCTTTGGTGCCGATCCCCGAGAGGACGACCACGCTGGCCTTCGCGAGGGCGCTGAGGACGCCGAAGTACGCCCGGTCCCACTCGACGCGCATGAGGTACTCGCTTTCGAAGCTGTCGACCACCCGGATGTTCGACGCGCCGGCGTGGGGTTCGAACTCGGCCTCGATCGCCCCGGTGTCCGCGCCCCGAACCCAAAAGTACGGGATGATGTGCGTCCCGTGGGGGATCAGCCGCTCTAGCTCGACTGTCACGCCCGGTAAGTTCTCGAAGATGCTGCCGAGCGGGAACTCCGCCGTCGGGGTCGTGAACTCCATGACGGTCGCCATGCGCCCGTCTGCGTCCGGCGGGCGGATAACCGACCGGGATTGTGTACCATACTCCGGCGACGCGCGGCCGGGGGGTCGCCTCCGGGACGACGGGGCGCCCCCGAACGCCCTAGAGATTGGTGTATCATGTCACCCCCTTTTGTACCGCCCGGGACAAGATACCGCACAGCCGAGTATGAGTGTCATCACGGAACTCCGGATCGCCCCCGAGGACTTCGACCTCGGGCGGATCCTCAGTCTCGAGGAGGCCTCCGCCATCGAACTCGAGACGCTCGTTCCGAGCGGCGAGCGCACCGTGCCGCTGTTTTGGGTCTACGAGCCGGTCGGGGAGGGCTTTCTCGACGCCGTCCGAGGCTACCAAACCGTCAACAGCGTCACGGAGATCGACGCCTTCGACGATCGGACCCTGTTCAGACTCGATTGGGACGCCGAACAGGACCACCTCTTTCGGTGCATCCTGGCCACCGACGGGCAGATACTGAGCGTGACCGGGACACAAAACGAGTGGCACTTCGAGCTCCGATTCCCCGATCACGACGCCCTCTCGCGGTGTCGGAGCTGCTGTGACGACTCGAACATCTCGGTGGAACTCGTCCGCGTGTACAACCCGACGGACCCGGGGGCCGGCCCCTGGTACGGGCTGAGCGACCCGCAGCGGGAGGCGCTCATGCTCGCGGTCCGGATGGGGTACTACGACATCCCCCGAGGCTGTTCGACCAAAGAGCTCGCGGAGGAACTCGGGATCTCGGATCAGGCGGTGACGGAGCGTTTGCGCCGCGCTATCGCCGCCTTCGGGCGGCACGCGCTCATCACCCCCGAACCGGAGGCATGAGCGGACCGACGGGCCCCTCGTACACAATGGGACGGAATCACATAGCCGGATAGTAAATGTGTTCACACGAACGGGACACAGAAGCCACCCACTGCCCCGGCTGAGGGTGGTGTCGGCGGTCGCGACTGAGTAACTAACCCGCCGTCGGGGCTCGCATACATCTCCAACGGGACCCCACGGTTCGAACGCCCCCACAAACGACGGCCCACACGGGAGACCTCAACCGATGCAGGATACAAACCTCACACTCGACGGCGCGAAACGGGAGTTATCAGACCTTATGCGAGCGGAAGGCAGCTTCAAGCAAACGGCCCGCGGCGCGCTTGAGATAGGCCGGCGGTACCTCTCAGTGGAGGATGGCTGTCTCACACAGATCGATCCGGAGACCGATCACTGGAAGGCCATCGTCAGCACTGACGGCGAAGGCGGGCGGTTTCCCGAGGGTTTGACGCTCGATCTCGAGACGACGTACTGCCGTCGGGCGTTCGTCGAAGATTCATCGATTGCTGTTCATGACGCGTCAACTCAAGGCTGGGAGAGCGATCCAGCGTTCAACGAACACGGGTTGTCGTGCTATCACGGGACGACACTCCACGTCGACGGGGAGCCTTACGGGACGGTCTGTTTCGTCTCCGAGGACGCCCGCCAGGAGCCGTTCAGTGACACCGAGACGCTTTTCATCGAGTACCTCGCCCAGTCGCTCGAGCGGGAACTCGAACGCGAGCAACACCAGAGCAAGCTGACACGACAGACCAACCTCTCGCTCGTTCTCAACCGTGTCCTCAGACACAACCTCCGGAACGGTATGTCGATCATCCGAGGGTTCACCCAGTTGATGACCGATCAACTGGAGGACACGAGCCACGGCAACGCCGCCTTGGAGGAGATCGACCGCGTGATACGGCTCTGTGAGAAAGCCCGTCAGCTGGATCAGATCGTCGCCGCCGACTTTGAGCGCGAACCGACGGACATCGTATCGCTCGTCACCAGCGTCGCCGAGGCTGTCGGGCACGAGCACCCGGCAGCGTCGATCTCGGTTGAGGCCGACGAAGCGGTCTCGCTCGCGGTGTTTCCGAGTTTCGAGCGGGCGATCAGAGAACTCGTCGGGAACGCCGCAAAGCACGGCGGCGACGCGCCGGCGGTGACCGTTTCGGTCGAATCCGCCCCGAACGCGGTCGAGATCCACATCTCGGATGATGGTCCTGGCTTGGCGAGCCACGAAATGGACGTCTTCGAGATGGGGACCGAGACGCCGCTGACCCACGGAACCGGACTGGGGTTGTGGCTTTCACACTGGATCGTCTCCGGACACGACGGGTCACTTGAGTGCGATAACACCGGGAACGGAACGATGGTTTCGCTTTCGGTTCCACGAATGTCCGACCCCGGGGAGGTGGGAACGAAACAGACGCTCACGAGGACCCACGACCAGTACCAGACGGCTTTCGAGGAGGCGGGCGACGGCATGATAATCGTCAACGACGAGGCGCACATCGTGGACGCAAACCCCGAAGCCGCCACCATCTACGGGGTCGAACGACAGGAACTGCTCGGCCGGTCGATCCGGGAGTTCCTCCCCGATGACTTCGATTTCGAGGCGGAGTGGGACGCCATCCGAACGGCTCAAAAGCGGCGCGACGAGATGCCCGTCGTCAGCGCCGACGGCGGTGTGAGCGCCGTCGAGTACACCACGAAATCGGACGTCATCGCCCCCGGGTTGCACCTGCTCACGACGCGGGACGTCACGGAGCGCAAGGAGCGCGAGCGCGAACTCGCCGAGACAACCGAGCGGTTCCGGACGTTCGTCGAGAACTCCCACGACCTCATCTCGGTCATCGACGCCGACGGGATCGCCCAGTACCACAGCCCGGCCGCCGAACGGCTGCTCGGGTACGCCCCCGAGACCCTGGTCGGCAGCGACATCTTCGAGTACATCCACCCCGAGGACCGCGAGCGGATCTCCGAGCAGTTCGAGCGGCTGGTGACCCGGTCGGACCCGACCACGGAGGTCTTCGAGTACCGGGTCAGACACGCCGACAGCACCTGGGTTCGCTTCGAGTCGACGGCCAGCAACCGGACCGCAACGGCCGTCGACGGGCTCGTCATCAACTCCCGGGAGGTCACCGAACCCGAAGCGCCCGCGACGGGTCCGGAACTGCGCCGGGAGAACGACCGCCTGGAGGAGTTCGCAAGCATCGTCAGCCACGACCTCCGCAACCCCTTGGGCGTCGCCGAGGGCCACGCAGAGCTCGCTGCCGCGGCGTGTGATTGCGGTCACGACCACGATCACTTCGAGCGCATCGAGTCCGCCCACGACCGGATGTACGCGCTCATCGAGGACCTGCTCACGCTTGCGCGGACCGACGCGGCCGTCACCGACTCCGAGTCGATCGGCCTCGCGTCGATCGCGACCGGGTGCTGGGAGAACGTCGAGACGGACCGCGCCGCGCTCGTCGTCGCGAGCGACCGGACGATCCGGGGCGATAAGACCCGCCTGAAACAGCTGTTCGAGAACCTCATCCGGAACGGCATCGAGCACGGCGGCGAGGGGGTGACCGTGACCGTTGGCGCGCTCGAGGAGGGGTTCTACCTCGAGGACGACGGCTCCGGGATCCCCGAAGACGACCGCGAGACGGTCTTCGAGTCGGGCTACTCGACGAACCAGGACGGGACCGGGTTCGGACTGAGCATCGTCCGACAGATCGCCGCGGCCCACGACTGGGAGGTCGCCGTCACCGAGAGCGACGACGGCGGCGCGCGCTTCGAGGTCACCGGCGTTCCGAGCGCAAAATAAGTCTCCGGAGAATTCGACACCGGTGGATTAGTAATAACCGAAAGCGTAGGTACAACCAACGATGACAAGTAGTACGAACGACCCGAGGATCGTGCGCGTGTCCCAGAAAGGACAGGCCACCATCCCGAAGGGGCTGCGCGAGAAGTTCGGGATCGAGACGCCGGGGGAGGTGTTCGTCTACGAAGAACGGGGGCGGATCATCGTCGAACCGGTTCCGTCTGCTGACGATTTACACGGTATCCACGCCGGCGAGCGCGAGCGCGGCGAGGTCCTACAGCGGACGCGCGAGCTGAAGAACGAACGAACGCGTCGGGAGAACGAGCGAGCCGAGCGGCTCCGTCCCTCCGAGGACACATGAGCGATGCGTACGTCTTCGACACCGAGGCGATCATCGCGTACCTCTATGCCGAGCCCGGTCACGAGACTGTGGCCGATCTGCTCGATACTGTCTTCTCCGGTGCGGCCGATGGGTTCCTGAGCGAAACGAACGCAAGCGAGGTGTTCTATCTCGTTTCGCGGTTCGAAGGCGTCGAGGATACCCCGACGAACGGTTCGTTTCGGGAGGCCGACCGGGACATCCGCGCGCTCGAACGGCTCGGATTGGAGATCGAAACGGCCGACTGGCGACTCGCGGCCGAAACGAAGGCCGACGGGAGCATTTCGCTGGCCGACGCGTACGCGGTCGCGCTCGCCTACGAGTACGACGCGACACTGGTGGCGGGCGCGGACGACGACTTCGGCGATCTGTCTCTAGATATCGACCTGTGCAGGTTCCGTGAAGCCGGCGTGGACAGATAACCGGACAGTACCATCAACAGTACTCGCAGTCGCAGTACGTCTCACAGACTGGGTTTTCGCAGTCGGGGTCTTGGGCCGAACAGTACTCTTTCCCGTGGGCGATGAGCAGCACGTGCAGGCTGTATTTGAGGTCGTCCGGGATCGTCTCGTTCAACACGTCGTGCATCCGCTCGACCGTCGTGGACTCGGCCACGAGGCCGAAGCGCTTCGAGAGCCGCTCGATGTGCGTGTCCACCGCGAACGTCGGCCGCTCGAAGTGGAAACTGAGCACGACGTTCGCCGTCTTCGGGCCGACGCCCTTGATGTCGGTCAGCCAGGCTTGGGCCGCCTCGGTCTCCATCCGGTTTAGAAACGCGAGCGTGTACTCCCCGCCCGTCTCCTCGCGGATCCGTCGGAGGGACCGCTGGATCCGTTCGGCCTTCTGGTTCATCAGGCCGACGTCGGAGATGACGTCGGCCAGTTCGTCCCGATCGGCGTTCTCCATCGCCCTGTAGTCGGGGTACGCCGAGAACAGGTTCTCCGAGGCCCGCGCCGTCTGTACGTCCGCGACGTTCTGCGACAGGATCGTGGTGAGCAACTGCCGAACCCCGTCCTCGCTGTGGGCCTCCGTCGGCCGGCCGTGGAGCTCTATGAGATCCCGGTGGAGCTGTCTGATATCCATCGCCGTACCACGCGTTGTGCCACCGACGGCTGAAAAAACACCACCCTAAATTGTATCGGGAGCTACGAAAGGCCGTGTGTGACGAATGACAGACTACGAGGTGACGCCACCGCCGGATCGGCTGGCCGACCGCGTGCAGCTTCGAACTGCGTTCTCAACGGAGCGTGGCGAGGTGACGCGTTTCATCATCCAGGTAAACAGCCTCGGGCGCGGTGGCCCGAGGCTTTTTGTAATTCCCTCAGCCGTGCGCTAGCACTCCCTGCTCGGCAAGCGAGCGGGATGAGGGTGGGCGGCTTACGCGCCCCGACCCGGACAGACGCACCAACCGTACTTGCGGCTGGGTTTTGTGAGTCCGGTAATTCGTTGTGTTCCCATCGAGTTTCGCCGTCTCACGCCACGCGATGTTCACCGACGCGTTCCGGTCGGCGTGGTCTTGCACCACGTCACACTCGTCGTTCGGACAACGGAACCGCCGTCCCTGCCGACTTCCACGTTCACCACAGCACGAACACGTCTTTGAGTTGTAGTACGCATCCACCGTATCTGTCGGAATCTCTCGCCAGATCGCCTTGTACGAGACGAATGTCTCGAATGTGTGGAACGGCAGTTTGTGCAATCGGCGGTTCATATACGACCCGTACTGCATTTGCTCGCGGATACCCTCCATATCCTCGAACACGATGACCGGGTTCGGGAACTGTTCCGCAAACTCTACGACTGCACGGGAAAGCCGATGCAACACCCACTCGGTGAATCGCTCTTCTTTGTCACCGAGTTTCCGGTGGATGCTCGTCTTGCCGTGTTCCTGACAGCGTTTCGTGATCGTGTGATAGCGTTGGCGTTCCTGCTTGACTCGTCCGTAGTCAAGGACGAGTGTACCTTTCGTCTGCATCGTCTCGCGGTCAAGGGCGGTGAGTGCGACGTTGCGCTCGTTGATGTCCACGCCAACCAGCGTTTCGGTGGTGTCGGGTTCGGGCACGTCGAACTCGCGTGTGACCGTGACGTGTAGGGAGTACACGCCATTGCGGTACAGGAGTTCGGCCTGCCCCACATCCACCTCATCCGACGTGAGGGCATCTCGAAGTTCGTCCAGCGCGTCCGGCTCGCCGCGCAGATGACCCCTCACCTTCTTGTAGGGTTTTGGGCTGATGCGGAACTGGACGCGGTTCGTGTCGTCGTCCACGGTGAGGCGGTAGCCTTCCGTGTGCGCCATCACGAGTGGATACGCACCAGATTTGTCCGTACTCGGCGGCGTCGGCTTGCCGCCATCGGGGTCGTCTTGATTTTCCCACCACTCTTTAAGCGATTGGTAGGAGTCCCACGTTTGGAGTGCTTTGCCGACGACCGCGCACTTGTTGTTCCGCAAGAAGTCGTCGCGGTCAACCTCCTTCTGTATCCCGGTGCGATTGTACCCTTGCTCTTTGAGGCGGATGGTCTCGTTGAAGATTTCGCGTGAGGCGAGGTGAGCGTCGTGAAGCCACGACCGTTCACCAGACGCTATGTGAAGACGCGTCTGAATCGTCTTCGTAGCTTCCTCACCCATGTTTTGACAATCATTTCAGACTATCATAAATTCAGGGGTTAGGGATCGAAAAGTACCGTAGTCACGCACATTCGGTTAGTTCCTGCAAGTATCACTTCGTCTGGTGTCCGAAGTATCGCCACCCTATTCTCGATGTAGTGGAGGACAATGTGCGAGAGTTGTTTGGTGAGACTGCCGACCACTTCGGTCACGAAATTCTGGCGTTGGAGATCGCGGACGACCACGTACACTTGTTCGTGCAAACAGACCCGAATCACAGTCCGGCGGACATTGCTCGGCAATTCAAGTCGTACTCGGGGAAGCACTTGCTGGAGCGGTATCCCGAGATTCGGGAGGCGTATTTCTGGGGTGGTGGATTCTGGAAGGTCGGGTACTACGTGGGAACGACGGGAGCGGTGTCGGAAGAAGTGGTTGAACGGTATATCGAAGAGACGGAACACGCGCCAGAGTGACGCGCTTCACCCCCGCCTACGGTGGGGCGGGGAACTCGCGCTGTTTTTTCGTTTAGAATACTGGCTGGAGGGCGACTGGCGTGAGGTCGTCCGTTACGATCACGACCGGGATGCAACCGGTGGCCACGACATCACCGAAGAAGGTCTACACCGAGATGTCTACCGCGGGGGCGAGAAAATCCGGTCGGAGGATGTCTCGTCCCCGATCCCGGCGAACGAAGGGTTCGATGCCGCCGAAGAAGATTTACGCGAGAACGTCAAAGAATTTATCAAGAGATTTGAAAGATGGCACGGAGTAAAAGACAGGAGCGACCTGTGAGCGACGAGGAGTTCGAGTCAATGTCTGAGCGCATCAGCAGCCACTTCGACCGAGTACGCGACTTGGTAGAGCAGGAAGCCGACGACGCCTGATACCGCCTTTTTGTAGTTGATTTCCGACAGCCGCTTGCTCAGAGACAGACGATTGCAAACTCCGATAGCCTGCTCTTGACCATGGGTGGCGACCGGGAACGGAACGAAAACGGGCAGTCCGGACCAGCGCACACGGACGAAGAGGTGATCGAGAGAAAGCTGTGGATCTGGAGTGGAAAGCCGCCTGAACGAAACGTTCCTCACCCCGCGGGCCGATGCTGCGAGCCCCCGAAGCCCAGGATCGGATAGAACACGAACGGGATGACCGTGAGCCCGAGCCCAAAGAGGATCCCCCGTCCGAACGCGCCGGCGAGATCGACGCTGATCTTCGCGAGCGCGAAGAGGTTGACCACCGGCACGAACATCAACAGCACCCACCACCACGCGTTGTTGCCGATCTTGGTCATCACGTAGACGTTGTATATCGGAACGATCGCCGCCCAGGGCGGCTCGCCGGCCTTACTGAACGTTTTCCACATGCCCGCAACCACCGCAACGGTCAAAGCCACCTGGAGGACCAACTGCGGGACGAACGCGCTATCCTGCAACGGCGGGAGCTGACTCAGTACTGCGATCATCGACCGAACGATCGGGGGCCGAACGGAGATCAGTACCGGTAGCTCTCATGCGGTTTTGAGCCACGTCCGCGCGCCGACCGCTACCGCAAAAGCGTGTTGATCGCGTCGGGAACGACGAGGACGTCGCTGCCCGGCTCGACGGCGCCGCTGGGATCATCCGACGCGCGCATCAGACAGTCCTCGACCAACTCGGGATGCTCGCTGTTCGTCATCCAGACTTCACACGTCCGGAGCGCACGCGCGAGGACGAACGCCCGCTGTGCCCCCGGCTCGTAGCCCTCGCGCATCGCTTCGTACAGCGACTCCGGATCGGACGCGCCCTCGAGCCACGAGCGGAAGCGCCGCTCGCCGACTCCCTCGCCGGCACCCTCGGACAGACGGGCGGGAACGACGATCCGCCCCCCACCCACGAGGGGGTTGTGCGCGCCGAGTGCGACGTACGTGGCCGCCCGCGAGGCCTGATACAGGGTGGCGTCCTTCGGCGCTCCGAGCCCCGCAACGACGGCGTCGTAGCCGTCTTCGATCGTGACGGCAAGCGCCTCGCGGGCGGTCTCGGCGAGGGCCCGAACGACCTCCCGCGGTCTGCCCGCTTCGACGCCCAGCGTTCCGCTCGGCCCGTGGGTCACGTTCACACAGAAATCGGGCCCGGCGATGTCGCCGGCCCGATCCAGAAACCCACGGAAGGGGTTGTCCGCTATCCGGCCCAGCCTGACCCCCGACTTCGAGAGCAGTTCCGGGCCGTGGGTGTACCCGATCTGGGATTCGCCCCCCGCGCCGATCACGACGGTCTTTGCGCCCCCGGAGAACCCGGCGTACTGGTGGGGCTCGACGACCCCCGTCGACAGAACGCGGTCGGCCGCCGCCACCGTCTGGTTGATTTCGATCTCGACGCCGTCGACCGCTCCGAGGGTCACGGTCGCCTCGGGGTCGGGGTCGTGGTTCGCCGCCAGATCGGCGTGGGGCCCGAGAGCCGCCTCGATCTCGGCGTCGTCCATCGGCCGGTGGAGGCCGAGCCCGAGCACGACCGACACCTGTTCGCGCGCGACGCC